>CATYUU010000015.1:0-41664 GCA_958413455.1 uncultured Collinsella sp.
AGAAGGGGGAGGCCTCGCGGCCTCCCCCTTTTTGCGTTATATACACGTTGTGCTTTGGGATTTAGCTCCCCCGTATTCGCTCTTACTGTTTGGCTGTATTTTGAGTCCTTCTAGTGTATTTGAGCGATAATTACTCGCATTGGCGTTAGGGAGGGCTTGATGTTTACCGTATTTGTCTTGGGCAATATTGCTTCGGGTAAGTCGACTGCCTGCCGCTATTTCGAATCTCGTGGCGCTATGCTAATCGATCTGGATGAGCTTGCAAAATCGCTGTATGTGCCGGGCTCTGATATCGTCAATGCACTCGCGGATGAATTCGGTTGGGACATTTTGGATGAGGATGGCGGCATTCGCCGCAGCATCCTCGCTTCTCGAGCTTTTGCTTCTCCTGATTCGGTCGCACGGCTCAATGGCATTGTGCATCCCGTTCTCATTGAACAGCTTTCGCTTAGGATTCTCGATCCGGTTTGTTGTACGGTTTCGTCTCCCCGTTATCCCTTTGCGGTAGTCGAGGTTTCTGCTCCGACTGGTTTTGAGGATGCATTTGGTTTGGCTGATGAAATTTTGGTCATCAGCGCCCCCTTGTCAGTTCGTCGCGAGCGCGCTATTCAACGTGGCATGGAGCCATCTGATTTCGATGCCCGTTCTGCTTGCCAGCCCGAAGAGTCTGCGCTGTGCAATCTCGCTACAACTGTGATTGACAATGCGGCAGACGATAACTCGCTCTTTGAACAACTGGACGCATGGCTTTCGCGCCATGGGTTCGGGGATGTAGTGGATAAGGAGGAGGCCGATGCCTAAGACACGTTTCCTTACGTGGTATCGCCTTATACCGCTGGCTGCCGTTTTTGCCTTCGGCCTTATCTCATTCGTTTACTCGTATGCTCCTGCCGCTTTCTTTAAGCCGCTGTATCCGATTGACTACGAGGCGTATGTAAAGCAATCCAGTATTTCGCATAATCTGGATCCGTATCTGGTGTGCGCTGTCATTAAGTCTGAATCGAATTGGGATCCCAAGGCCGAGTCGAATCAGGGTGCTCAGGGATTGATGCAGCTGATGCCCGAGACTGCCCAGGATATGATCGCCAAGGGCCTTGTCGACGGTGGCGAGTATTCGGCCGACAACCTTAACGATCCGGCTACGAATATCGAGTTTGGCTGTGCGTATCTCTCGTATCTTCTAGCGTATTTTAACGGGTCGACTGACAGTGCCATTGCCGCCTATAACGCCGGCATGGGCAATGTCGACGGATGGGCGCAGCAGAGTACGTCGCTTCATAATGCAATCACCTTTCCCGAGACGCAGGCGTATCTGATTCGTGTCAATAATGCCTGGGTTCGCTACAAGACCCTCTATCCCGATCGGTTCGTATAGGACTATGCCTGCCGCCTGCGTATACTGCAGATATATGAGTTAGGAGTATCCATGGCGGAATTTGAAGTAGAACGCGTTGGTGGTGAACTTAAGCGCTTTGGCGTTGAAGGCTCTGACGTGCCGTTTAAGGTCGTGTCTCCCTATGAGCCTGCTGGTTCCCAGCCTAAGGCCATTGAGTCGCTTGTGCAGGGCGTGAGGGACGGAGACCGCTATCAGGTTTTGCTGGGCGTGACTGGTTCGGGCAAGACCTTCACGATGGCAAAGACTATTGAGGCCCTGGGAAAGCCGACGCTGGTCATGGCTCCGAATAAAACGCTCGCCGCTCAGCTTGCGAGCGAGCTCAAAGAGTTCTTTCCCAACAACGCTGTGGTCTACTTCGTCTCGTACTACGACTACTATCAGCCCGAGGCGTATGTGCCGCAAAGCGATACATATATCGAGAAAGACTCCTCGATTAACGAAGAGGTCGAGATGCTGCGCCATCAGGCGACCGCGTCACTGCTCTCTCGACGCGATGTGATCGTTGTCGCATCGGTCTCGTGTATCTATGGCATTGGCTCTCCTGAGGACTATGCGGGTCTGGCTCCAAACGTCGACAAGAAGGTGCCGCTCGAGCGCGATGACTTTATCCATGCACTTATCGACATTCAATATGATCGCAATGACTATGACCTGGCACGCGGCACGTTCCGCGTGCGCGGCGATGTTGTCGACGTGTATCCGCCTTATGCCGAGCATCCGTTGCGGTTTGAGTTCTTTGGCGACGAGGTCGAGCTGATTGCTGAGATCGATGAGGTCACCGGTGAGATGCTTCGTGAGTACGAGGCTATCCCCGTATGGCCGGCATCGCACTACGTGACCGAGAAGCCGAAGGTCAAGGCGGCTCTGAAATCGATCAGCGAAGAGTGCGAGAAGCGCGTGGCGGAGCTCAAGGCGACCGACAAGTTGCTCGAGGCGCAGCGTCTGCAGCAGCGCACCGATTATGATCTTGAGATGCTCGAGACGATGGGCTTTTGCAACGGCATCGAGAACTACTCGCGTCATCTGGACGGTCGCAAGCCGGGTGAGCCGCCGTTTACCCTAATCGATTACTTTCCCAAGGATATGCTCTGCATCATCGATGAGAGCCATGTGACGGTGCCGCAGATTCGCGGCATGCACGAAGGTGACCGCTCGCGTAAGGTGACGCTGGTGGAACACGGTTTTCGCCTGCCCTCGGCGCTCGATAACCGCCCGCTTCGTTTCGATGAGTTTGAGGCGAGGATCCCCCAGTTCATCTACGTTTCGGCAACACCGGGCGACTATGAGCTGCGGGTTAGCCAGAACGACGTTGAGCAGATTATTCGTCCGACCGGTCTGCTCGATCCCAAGATCGATGTGCGTCCGGTTCGTGGGCAGATTGACGATCTTGAGGACGAGATTCGCGAGCGCGTTGCCCGCAAGGAGCGCGTGCTGGTAACCACGTTGACCAAGCGCATGGCCGAGGACCTGACCGACCATCTGCTCGACGCGGGCATTAAGGTCAATTACATGCACTCTGATACGGCGACAATGGACCGTGTCGAGATCCTGCGAACGCTGCGCGAGGGCAAGATCGATGTCCTCGTTGGCATCAACCTGCTTCGCGAGGGCTTGGATCTCCCCGAGGTCTCACTGGTGGCAATTCTCGATGCCGATAAGGAAGGCTTCTTGCGCAACCGCCGTTCGCTGATTCAGACGATTGGCCGCGCGGCCCGTAACGCCGATGGCGAAGTCATCATGTATGCGGACGTTGTGACCGATTCGATGAAAGAGGCCATCGAGGAGACGCAGCGCCGTCGCGAGATTCAGATGGCATATAACGAAGAACATGGCATTGTGCCCAAGACGGTGCGCAAAGCCATCAACGACATCTCAAGTTTTATTGCCGAAGCCGAAAAAACCGTGGGTTCCAAGGGGCGCTCGAAGGGCGACTCCCTTGGCCATGGCGCATTCTATACGCCCGATGAGTCGGGCGAGGGCGGCGTGCCGGGAACGGTGGCGCCCGAGCAGACACTTGCGGAGCAGTTGGAAGAACTGCCGCATGACGAGCTTGTGCGGATCGTCGAAACCATGGAAGAGGATATGCGCAACGCTTCTGCCGCCATGGACTTTGAGGAGGCGGCGCGCCTGCGCGATGCCGTCGTTCAGATTCGGGCGATGCTCGAGGGTGCGTCTGAGGACGAGACGATCGAGCGCTTACGTTCGCAGGCTCGCAAGGGTTCCACGTTCGCATCGGGCAGAAAACGCCAGGGTGCACGGTTTAAGAAATAGCGAACAGGCCCCGAGTTCCCTGTGGAGCTCGGGGCCCGTGTCTTTTGCGTGCTGGAATTCGTGCGCTAGAGGTCTGCGATCAGGGCTTCGGCACAACGAATGCCGTCGGTGGCCGCGCTCATGATGCCGCCGGCATATCCAGCTCCCTCACCGCAAGGGTAGAGGCCCGGGGTTGACACGGCATGGCACGTTCGGTCTCGGGTGACGGTAACCGGTGAGCTTGAACGAGTCTCCACGCCGGTAAGAACGGCATCGGGGCGGTCGTAGCCTCGTAGCTTTTTTCCGAGTAAGGGAAGTCCCAGGCGGAGCGACTCGACGATATGCTGCGGCAGGGCTTCGTCAATTGCCGTCCAGGTCACACCGAGCGGATAGGTGGGCTTTACCTTTCCGGGCGCCTTGCTGGCGCGTCCTGCGAGGAAATCTCCGACGAGCTGTGCCGGTGCGTTCCAGTTGGAGCCGCCCAGGCGATAGGCGGCCGCCTCGCAGGCACGCTGGAGCTCGATGCCGGCGAGCGGGTCATCGTTGGGAAGGTCCTCAGGCGTGACGTTAACGAGCAAGGCGGCATTTGCGTTGCGTCCGTCGCGGGCATTGAGGCTAGCGCCGTTGACGCACAGGTGGCCCTGCTCGGAAGAGGCGGCGACAACCTGTCCGCCGGGGCACATGCAAAACGAGAACACGCTGCGGCCGTTGGGAAGATGGGCAACAAGTTTGTAAGGGGCCGCCCCGAGCGCTGGATGTCCCGCCAAGGCTCCATATTGGGCTCGATCGATGTCGCGCTGCGGATGCTCGATGCGAACGCCCATGGCAAAGGTCTTTTGTGCGAGGGCCACGTTGTGGTCTTTAAGGAGCTCAAAAATATCGCGAGCAGAATGCCCGCAGGCGAGGATGAGGTGCTTTGTCTCGATTGGCTCGCAAGCGGCGTCTTGGGACGATTGGACATCGATACCGGTAATGGCGCCAGACGCGTCGATGTGAATGTCGACGAGCTTTGTTCGATAACGGACGACACCTCCGAGCTGCTCGATGCGCTGGGATATAGCGGTGACAACCGTGGGAAGGATGTCGGAGCCAATGTGCGGCTTGGCATCCCACAGAATATCGCGGGGCGCACCCGCCTCGACGAAGGTTTCGAGGATAAGGCGATGGGCGGGATTTTTTGTTCCCGTATTGAGCTTGCCGTCCGAGAAGGTCCCCGCGCCGCCCAGACCAAACTGGATATTACTCTCGGGGTCGAGGATGCGCTCCTTTAGAAAGAGGTCGATCGCATGCGAGCGGCGAAATGCCGGGTCGCCGCGCTCGATGAGCAAGGGCTTAAGACCTGCTTCGGCGAGCGTAAGCGCAGCGAAAAGGCCGGCGCATCCGGCGCCGACAACGACAGGGCGTTCTTGAGGTGCGTCGGAGACGGGGGTGGGGAATGAAGACCCATCGTCTTCTATCGCGCGTACGCGCGAGCGGTCACGCTCGGCAACGCTGTCGACCGCTTCTCGCTCGAGGTGGGGACTAGTCAGCTCAACACGAAAGCTCAGGATAAAATGGACGTCTCGTTTTTTGCGGGCGTCGATTGACTTGCGGTGGAGCTCGATGGACTTGATCTCGGAGTCCTTGCAACGTAGGACGCGCTTGGCGACTCGCTTGCCAACAATGAGGCAGGCATTTTCATCGCCGGCTTCATCGAGCGAAGCGTTGACTTGGGTGATTTCGATCATCGAGGTCTCCTTAAAGGCAAGAAAGAGGCCGTCCGGTATCCCAGACGGCCCGAATGCGTTTTTGATTATAGACTGCGCGGCTACAGGCTGCTTGCAGCGCGAATGCCCGAGAGCCATGCCCACGCAAGGTTAAAGCCTCCGCAATCGGCGTCGATGTCGAGCGCTTCGCCGCAGACGTAAAGCGGGGCGTCGACAGCGCTGCTCGCGCGTAGACTGGGTGTTGAGATGCTCTCGACAGATACGCCACCACGCGTGACCTGCGCCGAGCGCTCCTCGGCTGTTCCCTCGACGAGCAGCTTAAAGTGCTTGAGGATCGAGACCAGGTGGATGACATCGTTGGAGCCTGGATGGCACTGCTCGAACGTCGTGCAGACGACGCGGGAGAGTTGCGGGGCGAGCATGCCGTCGAGCCAACGGGGATCGCGGGGCGAAAAGCCGCCGAGCAGCTCAACGCGCCGGTTGAGCATATCGAGCAGCTCGTCTTTGGAGAGGTCGGGGAAAACGTCGAGCAGGATCGTATCGCCGCGCTGGATACGACGGGAGAGGTTGAAGACAGCGACGCCCGAGATACCGAAGGTTCGAAACAGGACTTCACCGTCTTCGTGCCAGAGCTCATTATGATTGCGGGCGAGCGTCAAGCGGGCGCGGACGCGCAGACCATCCAACGTCTTGAGTGCCGCCCGATCGCCAACGACCGTTGCCGATACGGGGCAGAGGATGGGGCGCAGCGAGGTGAGGGGGAGGCCAAACGTATCGGCGATACCGGTGGGGTTGCCGCCCGTGGCGATAATTACGGCATGTGCCTCCAGGGCCTCGTTCTTGCGAGGGACATCGGTGAGCGCTTTCCGAAGCGAGCGGAGCTCCGATTTTCGGTCGTCGTGCTTCTTTGCCTTGAGTGCCCGCGCTGGACGGTCTATTTGGAGTGTCCAGCCTTCGGAAGCTTTGTGCGCCGAGGCAACGTTGGCTCCGCAGATTAAGGTGATACCTAGGCGGTCGCAAACGTTGAGAAGCGCGTCGCGCACCGATTCGGCGCGAAGGGAGCGCGGGTACAGCCGGCCTTCCTCGGAGGTTGTCATGATGCCCAGCGAGGAGAAGAAACCCATAAGCTCTTGTTCGGGCCGGGGGCCCATAACGGATTCAACGAATGCGGGGTGGTTATACCGCTGTGGATCAATCGATTCGTTGGAGAGGTTGCAGCGGCCGTTGCCGGTCGCAAGGAGCTTAAGGCCGCAGGCGACATCGCACTCAACGATGCAGACGCTTTTGCCAGCACGTGCGGCCGTAATGGCGGCGGCGAGGCCTGAAGCCCCGCCGCCGATTACCAGGACGTCATAGAAGGCGCTCGTGTTCACTTAGGCCTCGTCGGTCTCGTGCGGGGTAATGGCCTCGACGGCAGAGACTGCCTTGGGCAACATGCCATCGGGCAGCGCGGTCTCGACCTCGCCCTTATCGCAGGCCTCGGCGAGTGACGGATTGATGGGAAGCGTGCCCAAGATGTCGAGGTTATAGCGTTCTGCGACCTCGGGGAGCTTGCTCTTGCCAAAGACCTCGATCTTCTTGCCGCAGTCGGGGCACTCAATATAGCTCATGTTTTCGACGATGCCCAGAATGGGGACGTTCATCTTCTCGGCCATGTTGACCGCCTTGGCGACGATCATCGAGACCAGATCCTGCGGGCTCGTGACGATGACGATGCCGTCGACGGGCAGTGACTGGAAGACGGTGAGAGCGACGTCGCCTGTTCCCGGAGGCATGTCGACCAGCAGGTAGTCGATGGGGCCCCATGAGGTCTCGCTCCAGAACTGCCTAATGGCGCCTGCGATGACCGGACCGCGCCAAAGGACGGGGTCGGTCTCGTTTTGGAGCAGAAGGTTGGAGCTCATCACCTTGACGCCGTGCTCGGAGATTTCGGGCAGCATAAGGTTGCCAAGGGCATGGACGTGGCGTCCGCTCATACCGAACATCTTGGGGATAGAGGGACCGGTGATGTCGGCATCGAGGACGCCGACCTTGTGGCCGTGACGGGCAAGCTCGGTGGCGATGGCACCAGTGACAAACGACTTGCCGACACCGCCCTTGCCGGAAAGTACGGCGATGACGCGTTTGACCTCGGACAGCGTGTTCTCCTCAAATTGCGACGGCGACGTTTGTCCGCCGGCGGCCTGTGCGTGCTCGCAACCCATGTATGACTCCTTTGTATATGTTGGGGCTGGGGCCCCGTGATGTGACACGAGCGTCATTGTACCCTCGTTTGCGAGCGGGAGTCATTTGCGATGCATTTGGGCCGAGCGTGCTTGCAATACGATGGGTCCAAGCGAATGGGCGGGCTTACTGAACTTTGCTGGCGAACTCGAGATATTGCATGCGCTGCAGCTTGTCGATCGTCGAGGCGTATGGGCTGTCTTCAGATTCCAAGTCGTAGCGCAGCCCGTCGGCACCAAGGTAGCCGGCGACATTGATGGTGGGCACATCTGACCTTGTTGCAAGCAGAGCCTTTTGATAGTCGGTGAGCGGGGCGCCGATCTTATTAAGGGTAATGGCTGCAATCTCGTTTGCCCCGACGGTGTCGTAGACGTTGAGCTCGGTATTGCCGGCGATTTCATAGTTAGCCCAGACAAAATATGTCGACTGATAGATACGGAAAGCGTGGCTTGCCGTATCTTCCTGAGGGTACAGCTCGTCGTTGAGAGTCGTTGCGGCGCTCGGCTGATGGTCGCCAAAAAAGACAAGGACAACCGGTCTGCCGATATTGCGGAGCTCGTTGATAAAGTACTCGAGGTCCCGGTCGGATGCGTTGATGCAGGTGAGATAGGTGTTGAGCGCGCTATTGGCGCCCTCGCTGGCTCCCTCGACCCAATAGTTTGTCAGCTCTTCGGCGGGAACGGTGCCGACATCGTATCCGCCATGGTTTTGCATCGTGACATCGAAGATGAACTGCGGAGCGTCGTCGGTCCTCAGCAGGTCGAGTATCTTGTCATAGGTGGCGTAGTCGCATACGCCGGCATGGTAACAGGGCGCACCTTCGAAATCGCCGATCGAAAGAAAGTCTCCAAAGCCCAGCTGCTGATAGATTTTATCTCGATGGTAGTTGACGGGGTTTTGCGGGTGCATAGCGGTAGCGGTATACCCAAGCTCCTTAAGGTCCTTTGCCAGACTGTTGACACCATTCATCTGATATAGCTGATAGGGGATTTTGCCTAATCCGACAAAGGCCGTTGTCGCTCCGGTCAAAAATTCGAATTCGGAGTTCGCCGTTCCGCCACCGGCGACCGAAGCGAGCATGGTGCCGCGAACAAGTGTGTCGGGAAGCGAGTTGTAGAATGCGGGGCCGGTGTACCCGGCCGCCTGGAGCTGCTCAAAGCACGAAAGGTCGCTAAAACTCTCGTTCATGACGGCAACAATCGTCGGCTTGATTTCATTGAACTGGGCAACGGCCGCCGCGCGCTGCTCGCTCGAGCCATACGTGCTGTCGTAGGTGGCGGAGAGCTCCTGCTCGATGCTCTGCGCCTCATCGGGCGTATAGTCTTCGGGCTTCTCAATGGGCAACTCGTTGACCATTTCGGTGAACGAAGTGATAAAACCCTGAGACGCATACGTGGTGATGGGCTGCCAACGGTCAAATCCAAAATTCAGCGCCTGCTCCAAGTCGATGCTGGAAAAGCCCGAGAGCCCCACAACGGTCACTAGCAGAAAAGCGCAGAGGTTAGCGGCGATTGCGGGGAAGACATGGGTGGGCGTACGGAGCTTTCTCGGTCGGATAAGCGAAAGAAGCCCCAGGGAAATCTCCAGCAGGGCGAGAGAGGTTACGATTCCGGCGGTAAAGGTAAACTCGTATCCCTCGCTCACTTCCATTGCGGTGCCAAGGGCCAAGATATCGCTTGGCAGGATGGCCTCGCCTTTAAACGTTATGACGAAGTGCTCGGCAATGCCAAGGATGCAACAGGCGACGGGCACGAGGGCCATGACGCCTCCATGACGCTGTCCCAGCAAATAAAGGGAGAGCAGAACCGTCGCGAGCAGCCCGACGGAAAACCCGAATGAGTTGGCGGGAATGCGATAGAACGTTTCGTTACAGGCAATTTCGAGTGAAACGAACGAGAGCGCTGAAACAGCGGCGATGACAAGGATGTCACGGCAAATACAGGCAACCGTTCCCGTCGCAAGATCGGTTTGGTCGATAAGTCCCGAAACCAAGGGCTCGACAAGAAGTATGACGGCGGTAGCACCGAGCGCCGAATAAGAAAGGACCCATAGGGAATTGTCCTCATTTACGAGCAATTGATTCGTAATCCATGCAGCTACCATGCCGAGCGGGATGAGGAGCGTCGCGCACCAAAAGACGCGGGCAATGGGCGGCTTTTCATTGTGTTTGATTGAAAAATATACGCGCACCACGACGATGGCCACGATAAGGACGGCGATGAATATGGGCAGATTGGCCATGTCGCTCGAAGTGATTTCAAGGGGGATATCTTCGGTCATGGACGTTCCTCTGTTACAGCAAATTAAGTTCAGTATTAGATTACCGTAACCTTTCCACGGCATTTCGAGAAACAAAGCACCCGATACGCAAAGCTAAAGGTCTGCGAATCTTGTATTACGAACATCTGTGCGCGTCGAGTGCGCTAAACTCATCGGCAGTATGATTCGATGCAATAGGAGGCAAGGAGCTTCCATGTCTGATTCTTCTATCGTTATTCGCGGCGCTCGTGAGCACAACCTCCGTGATATCGATGTTTCCATTCCGCGTGACCAACTCGTGGTCATTACCGGTCTTTCTGGCTCGGGCAAGAGCTCGCTGGCATTTGACACTATCTATGCCGAGGGCCAGCGTCGATACGTCGAGAGCCTTTCGAGCTATGCGCGCCAGTTCTTGGGCCAGATGGACAAACCCGACTTGGATTCAATCGACGGCCTTTCGCCGGCGGTGTCGATCGACCAAAAGACGACGTCTAAAAACCCTCGCTCGACGGTTGGCACCGTAACCGAGATTTATGACTATCTGCGCCTGCTGTTCGCTCGTGTGGGCACCCCGCACTGTCCCGAATGCGGCCGCGTCATTGAGCGCCAGACGACCGACCAGGTTGCCGACAAGGTCTTGGCGGCGGGGGAGGGCCGCCGCGCGTTTGTGCTGGCACCGGTGGTGCGCGGGCGAAAAGGCGAGTACACCAAACTGTTTGAGGACCTTCGCGCCGAGGGCTTTAGCCGCGTGCGCGTTGACGGCGAAGTGCGCTCGCTCGACGACCCGATCGATCTGGACAAAAAGTTCAAGCACGATATCGAGGTCGTAGTCGACCGCATCGTGATTCGCGAGAACTCGCTGGGCCGTATTGCCGAGTCCGTTGAACAAGCGACTGCGCTGGCGCACGGCAATGTGAACGTATACTTGCTGCCCGACCGCGACGCTCCCGAGGGGACCGAAGGCGAGTTGCTGGAGTATTCGCTGGCGTTAGCGTGCCCGGAGCATGGACACTCCATCGATGACCTGCAGCCGCGTGATTTCTCGTTCAACGCGCCCTATGGCGCATGTCCTGAGTGCGACGGCCTGGGCTTTAAGAAAACCGTTGATGCCGAGGCGCTGATTGAGGATCCCTCGAAGTCCATTGCCGACGGAGTCTTTGGTAGCCTGTTTGGCAATTCGAACTACTATCCGCAGATTTTTGCTGCGGTCTGCAAACACTTTAAGGTGAGCGCCGATACGCCGTGGGAGGACTTGCCCCCTCGCGTGCGTCGTGCATTTTTGGATGGCCTGGGCGATACGAAGATCTCGGTCGACTACCAAAAGCTCGACGGACGTCGCAGCCAGTGGGATACCAAGTTTTCGGGCGTTCGCAACATCCTGTACGAACGCTATACCGAGACGACGAACGAGAACACCAAGGCGCGCCTGGAGAAGTACATTCGCGAGGAGCCGTGCTCGAGCTGCCACGGCGCTCGTTTGCGTCCCGAGATGCTCGCCGTCACCGTGGGCGGCAAGTCCATTTACGAGGTTTGTTGCCTGTCGTGCCGTGAGTCGCTCGAGTTTTTTGAGGGCCTGGAACTCACCGAGCGCCAACAGTTTATCGGCGGCCGTATCGTCAAGGAAATCCTGGAGCGCTTGCGTTTTCTGGTCGATGTTGGACTCGACTATCTGACACTCGATCGTGCCTCGGCGACGCTTTCCGGTGGCGAGGCACAGCGTATTCGACTGGCAACGCAGATCGGCGCGGGTCTCATGGGCGTGCTCTATATTCTGGACGAGCCCTCGATCGGTCTTCATCAGCGTGACAACGAGCGCCTGATCAAGACGCTCGAGCGCCTGCGCGATATCGGCAATACCGTTATCGTTGTCGAACACGACGAGGATACAATCCGTGCCGCCGACTACGTGATCGACATGGGTCCCGGCGCCGGTGTCAACGGCGGGCACGTAGTCGCGGCGGGAACGCCTGCTGATATCATGGCGTGTCCTGAGTCGATGACGGGCGCTTATCTGACCGGCAAACGAATGATCCGGGTGCCTGATGAACGGCGCAAGCCCGGTCGCGGCTGCCTTAAAATAACGGGCGCTCGAGCCAACAACCTCAAAAACGTTACTGCCAAGATCGAGTTTGGTACGCTTACGGTTGTTACCGGCGTGTCGGGATCGGGCAAGAGCTCCCTGGTTACCGACACCATTGCGCCTGCCCTTACGAATGCCATTCACCGCTCGACGCGCCCCGTGGGTCCGTATAAGAAAATCGAGGGCATCGAGTGTATCGATAAGGTTATCGATATCGACCAGTCGCCGATTGGCCGCACGCCGCGTTCCAACCCTGCTACCTATATCGGCCTGTGGGATGATCTTCGCGCGCTGTTTGCGAGTACGCCGGAGTCGAAGGCGCGCGGCTACTCGCCGGGTCGTTTCTCCTTTAATGTGAGTGGCGGGCGCTGTGAGGCGTGCAAGGGCGACGGGCAGATCAAGATCGAGATGCACTTCCTTCCCGATATCTACGTTCCCTGCGAAGTTTGCGGCGGTAAACGCTACAACCGCGAGACACTCGAGGTCACCTACCGTGGCAAGACCATCTCGGACGTGCTCGACATGAGCGTCACCGAGGCGCTGGCCTTCTTTGGGAATATCCCGCAGATTAAGCGCAAGCTCCAGACGCTGTACGATGTAGGCTTAGGCTACGTGAGCCTGGGCCAGCCCGCCACGACGCTCTCGGGCGGCGAGGCGCAGCGTGTGAAGCTCGCCAAGGAGCTTCATCGACGCCAGACGGGCAAGACGTTCTATATTTTGGACGAGCCGACGACCGGCCTTCATTTTGAGGACGTCCGCCAGCTGCTCGATGTGCTGCAGCGCTTGGTCGATGCGGGCAACACGGTGCTGGTGATTGAGCACAACCTTGATGTCATCAAGGTTGCCGACCGCCTGATCGATATGGGTCCCGAAGGCGGTAACGGCGGCGGAACCGTCGTGGTTTCGGGCACACCGGAGCAGGTTGCGGACTGTCCACAGAGTTATACGGGCAAGTTTTTGGCGCCGTTGCTCAGGCGTGACCGGGAGCGTCAGGCTCAACTTGATGCTCAATAAATAGACGATTCAGTTTATGGGCGCCATCGACTCCTTGTGATTCGATGGCGCTTGCTGTGCCGAAGTGACGTATGCAGCCGAATTGGACATATACTTAATCCTTGCGTCCGAATGCGAGGGAAAGGATATGTCATGGCAAAGGCTGTAAAGACGCCAAAAACCAATGCGATGCGCGAGCTGGAAAGTGCCGGCATTTCCTATGTTCTACATACGTACGAAGACGATGGTGATGAGTCGGTGGGCCTGGGGGTCGCGATTTCGGAGCAGCTTGGCGAGGAGCCCGGTCAAGGATTTAAGACTTTGGTCTGTGTGACGCCGTCCAACGACTATGTCGTGTGCTGCATCCCTGTTGCCGACGAGCTCGATCTAAAGTCCGCCGCGCGTGCCGCGGGGGAGAAGTCCTTGGCCATGATGCATGTGAAGGATTTGCTTGCGGCGACTGGCTACGTTCGCGGCGGCTGCAGCCCGGTCGGTATGAAAAAACGCTACCGGACGCTCATTGACGAGACATGCGTCCTTTGGGATACCATTTTTATTTCGGGAGGCAAGCGTGGTTATCAGCTCGAGCTTGCACCCGATGATTTAATTGCATTTTGCGGGGCGACGGTTGCCGCGATTACGAGAGAGGACTGAGCGATGCCACAGGAAGAATTGAAGTGCGGAGCTCATTTTGCAAAAGAATCTGCGCCTCAGACACCCTCATCCGAAGCTTCTTCGTCGCGAGATGACACTGACGACATGGGCTCGTCGGACTACTCCACGGTTGGTCGTTCCGCCGGGCTTATGACCATCCTGACTATCGTGTCTCGCGTTACCGGTTTTATCCGCACGTGGGCAATGGCGGCCGCTATCGGCATGTCGCTACTCTCGTCCTCCTATCAGGTCGCCAACAACCTGCCCAATATGCTCTACGAACTCGTGATGGGCGGCATGCTCGTGACGGCGTTTTTGCCCGTGTACATGGGCGTGAGGCGTGAGCAGGGTCGCGAGGCCTCGAACGAGTACGTGGGCAACCTGCTCGGCATTCTGCTTTTGGTGCTGGGTGGCATTTCGTTGCTGGGGACCGTGTTCGCCCCGGGCTTTATCTGGACGCAATCGTTCCTTTCGGGTGACGGCGGCAGCATGGATACCGCTGCGTTCATGTTCCGTTTCTTTGCTATCCAGATTCTGTTTTATGGTTTGGGCTCGGTGTTCTCGGGCGTTCTCAACGCACACCGCGACTACTTCTGGTCGACGTTTGCCCCGGTCCTCAACAATGTGATCGTCATTGCGAGCTTTATGGGTTTTGCGCCCGTGTCCGCACAGTTTGGCGAACGTGCCGGCATCATCTTGATTGCGGCCGGTACGACCCTCGGTGTCTTTATTCAGATGGCATGTCAGATCCCCGCGCTTGGCAAGCACGGCGTGCATCCCCATATCCATATCGACTTTAAGGACCCCGCACTGCGCCAGACGATTGCGCTCGGTATCCCGACGCTGCTCGCCACGGTGTGCATGTTTGTCTCGACTTCTATCACCAACGCTGCCGCGCTGGTGGTCCAGCCCGAGACTGGTCCTTCCGTCATCGCCTATGCGCGCCTGTGGTACACGCTGCCCTACGCGCTGATTGCCGCCTCGCTTTCGACGGCGCTCTATACCGAGCTCTCTCACGACGCACAGGAGAAGGATTACGACAGCGTTCGCACGGGCATTTCGCGTGGCGTCGCCCAAATGCTGTTCTTCCTGATTCCGTTCGCGCTGTACCTGATTGTCTTCGCGCGTCCGCTCAACATGATTTACTGTGCCGGCAAGTTTGATGAGTCCGGCGTGGCGCTGGTGTCCGAGTTCCTTGTCTACCTGGCGTTCTCGCTGCCGCTCTACGGCGTGGTCGTGTTGATGCAGAAAAGCTTCTCTGCCTTGCTCGACATGAAGCCCTATAGCCGCTATTGCCTGTATTCCGCCATCGGCCAGGCCGGCTCGGTTCTGCTGTTTGGCGTTGTGCTGGGCTTCGGCATGCCGGCAATCGCGCTTTCGTATGTCGTCGACTACGTGATCTTGGTCGGTTGCTCGCTGTGGTGGCTGCGTCGTCGCCTGCGTGGCCTTCAGGTCAAATCTATCCTGCATGGCGGTTTCTTTGGCCTTTTGCTCGGTGGCCTGGGTGCTGCCGCAGGCGCCGGCGTCATGTGGGCGCTTGAGCACTTTGTCGGGGCACTTGGCGGCTCGATTCTGATTACTCTTGGCTATGTTTGCGTTGCGGGTGTCGTCTCGCTTGCTGTTACCTTTGGCCTTGCCGTCGTCCTTAAGATGCCCGAGGTCTCGGCGCTGCTTCGTCGCAAGTAGGTGCGTGTGACCGGTCACGACAACATTCCAACACTCGCCGAGCAGGTTTCGCGCGTTCCCACGCAGCCCGGATGTTACCTTTGGAAAGATGCCAAGGGCGATGTCATCTACGTTGGCAAGGCGAAAAACCTGCGTTCCCGTATGCGCCAGTACGTGACGCTGCAGGATGAGCGTCAAAAGATCCCGCTCATGATGCAGCTGGTGGCGAGCTTCGACTATATCGTGGTGGAGACCGAGCACGAGGCATTGGTGCTCGAGCGCAATCTGATTGGCCAGTACCATCCGTACTTCAACGTCGACCTTAAGGACGATAAGAGCTATCCCTTTATCGCCATTACCAAGAGCGACTTGTTTCCGGCTATTAAATACACGCGAGAGCGTCATAAACCGGGAACGCGCTATTTTGGCCCCTATACCGATAGCCGTGCGGCGCGTGAGACCATCGATACGCTACGCAAGGTCATTCCTATTTGCTCGGCATCCTGTGCGGAATGGCGCCGCTGCCGCCGCATCGTCGAATCTCATAAGGGCGAAGAAGACATCGTCAATATGATTTGTGCGCAAAACGGACGTCCCTGCTTTGACTACCATGTCGGGCGCGGGCCGGGTGCATGCGTCGGCGCGATTTCCCCTGCCGACTATGCCAAGAACGTCAAGCGTGTCGAGCGTTTCTTGTCGGGCCATCGCAAGGATGTCGTCGACGAGCTTACGTCCGAGATGACGGAGGCAGCCGAGACGCTCGATTTTGAACGTGCGGCGCGCGTCAAGCGTCGTCTGGAAGTCATTAGGGGCCTGGACGATCGCCAACAGGTCGTTTTTCCATCAAGCGTCGATATCGACGTCATCGGCTTCTATCGCGAAGAGACTATCTCTGCCGCCTGTGTCTTTGTCGTTCGCGAGGGCCGAACGGTTCGAACTTGCGAGTTCATCCTCGATAAAGGCCTGGATGTCGACGAGGAAGAGCTTCAAGCGGGTTTTCTTAAGCGCTATTACGACGAGACGGCTGATATTCCAGCCGAGATCAATCTCTCTGTCGAGCTTGAGGATGCCGAAGCGTTGGGGGAGTGGCTTGCGGCCAAGCGCGAACGCTCTTGCCATCTCCATAGGCCGCAGCGCGGCGAAAAGCACCGCCTGCTCGATATGGCTTCCAAAAATGCGCGCCATGCCCTCATGCGCTACATGATGCGCACGGGGTATGCTGACGATCGCACCAATCAGGCGCTCCTGGAGCTCGAAAGCGCGCTGGCGCTGCCTGCGCCGCCGTTGCGCATCGAGTGCTTCGATATCTCGACGTTGCACGGCACCTTTACCGTCGCTTCGATGGTGGTGTTTACCAACGGCCGTGCCGACAAGGGCCAGTATCGTCGCTTTAAAATTCAGGCCGAATTGGACGAGGCGAACGACTTCGTATCGATGTCCGAGGTTTTGGGGCGTCGTTATGCTCCCGAGCGCATGGCGGACGAGCGCTTTGGCTCGCGCCCCGATTTGCTCGTTGTCGATGGCGGCAAGCCGCAATTGACCGCTGCAATTAAGCAACTTGAGGCGCTTGGCCTCGATATACCAGTTTGTGGCTTGGCAAAGGCCGATGAGGAAGTTTTCGTGCCGTGGGACGAGACTCCCGTCGTGCTGCCGACCGGCTCCGCTTCGCTTTATCTGATCAAGCAGGTTCGCGATGAATCCCACCGATTTGCGATTACGTTCCATCGCGAGTTGCGCGATAAGGCTATGACGGTTTCGGTGCTTGACGACGTTCCGGGCGTGGGACCCACCAGAAAACGTGCCATTATGCGCCATTTTGGCTCGATGAAGCGCTTGCGCGCGGCAAGCGAGCAGGAGATTGCAGAAGTTCGAGGCGTTCCGGCCGATGTCGCCAAAGCGGTCCACGAGGCACTTGTTGCATGGAATGCTGAGCGCGCTCAGGCATCGGCCAGCCGTTCCGAAAACTAAACGCGCTTCTAAACAACTGATATACATGATTGGCCGATCTTCAATCATTTATTTCGCGGCGATTACCTGTCGATTTCGGGTTTTATTAACGCTAAAACGTTTGACTAGCCATGGTGAATAACCCTGCTATCCTGCGGGTTGACGAAGACTGATATCTCACCTCGTCGATACATACTGTCTGGCGAATCGTTTGTCAATGAATTCGGTGAACGGTAGTAAATACCGTTCAAGCGTATGTATGTATCGGTCACCGAGCGCGGCACCTCAGTTGGGTTCGTCGGTAGGTAAGGTATATATCGTCCGCAAGTTGCGCGGGGGCAAGTCTAGGTGCCCCCGGGTAAGATTCTCTATTGATAGGAGAAGACATGGCCATCATCAACAAGGGTATGTCCAGGCGTTCGTTCCTCGGCCTCACCGGCAGCGTCGCTGCTGTCGCAGGGCTTGGTCTCACTGGCTGCGGTGGCAGCTCTAGCGACGAAGGTTCCGCTTCCGGTTCCACCGATTCCGCCAACCGTGGCGGCGGCGTGATCACCGCTGGTTCCGCTTACGCTCCGTCCAGCTTCGACCCCGCCAGCACCGGCTCCGCTGTGGGCCTGGGCGCTAACTGGCACGTCGTCGAGGGTCTTTACGGCATCGATTACCACGACTACAGCACCTTCAACGAGCTCGCCACCGACGATCCCAAGTCCGTGGACGACACCACCTTCGAGGTCATCATCCGCAAGGGCGCCAAGTTCTCCGATGGCACCGAGGTCACCGCTGACGACGTCGTCGCCTCCTACACCGCTTGCGCTGCTTCCGCTACCTATGCTCCGTTCTTCCAGCCCTTCGAGTCCATCGAGGCCAAGGACGCCAGCACTGTAACGGTCAAGACCAAGGTCCCCAACTTCTCCCTGCTCAAGGATCGTCTGGCCATCATCCGCGTTACCCCGGCTACCCAGTCCGAGGAGGATCGCGCCAAGCAGCCGATCGGTTCCGGCCCCTGGATGTACGACTCTATCTCCGATACCGAGATCACCCTGGTTCCCAACCCCGAGTACAACGGTGAGTATGCTGCCGAGGATAAGAAAATCCAGTACAGCATCCTGACCGACCCCACCGCTCGCGTTACCGCTCAGCAGGAGGGCTCCACGCTCGTTATGGAGCTCGTCACCGCTGACGCCGTCGACCAGCTCGAGAGCGCTGGCTGCAAGATCGATAACGTTCAGGGTTTCGGCACCCGCTTCATCATGTTCAACGTCGCCAAGGAGCCTTGGAACAACGTCAAGGTCCGTCAGGCCGTCATGTACGCGCTCGACACCGAGAAGATGATCACCAACACCTTCGCCGGCCTTGCCACCGCTGCCAGCTGCTACCTGCCCAAGAGCTTCACCAACTATCATGAGGCTTCCACGGTGTACAAGACTGACGCCAAGAAGGCCAAGAAGCTCATCGAAGAGTCTGGCATCACCCCGGGCGCCATCACCCTGCGCACCACCGACAACGAGCAGATCAAGGGCATGGCCGCCCAGGTCAAGAACGACCTCGACGCTCTCGGCTTCGATGTGACCATCCAGACCGATACCTCGCCGGCCACCTACGCTGCCATCGACGGCGGCGAGGCCTACGATATCCTTCTCGCTCCTGGCGATCCGTCCTGCTTCGGCGCTGACCCCGACCTGCTGCTCAACTGGTGGTACGGTGACAACGTCTGGATGCAGACCCGTTGCCCGTGGAAGGATTCCGCTGAGTGGGGGAAGCTCCACGGTCTCATGGACGAGGCTCTTGCCGCCGAGGGCGACGAGCAGCAGAAGAAGTGGAACGAGTGCTTCGACATCATCGCCGACAACGCTGTTCTGTACCCCGTTGTCCACGTCAAGACCGTCTCCGCTTCCTGGGACGATCCGTCCACCGCGCCCAACGGCGAGGCCCTCGATGGCTTCAAGGGCATCGGCACGACGAGCATGTCCTTCAGGGGCGTCGCGACCGTCAAGGCGTAAGACTCGCTTGAGTCTGTATGCAGGATGTCGGTCGTTGGGACCGTATCCTCATAGTTGAAACAAAGACCCGGGCGGCAACGATGTCGCTCGGGTCTTGTAATGAGTATCCGTACTCATATACCAGTTGGTCCTACCGACAAAAGAAAGGGGAGAGAACGTGAACAACTTGCTACGTTTGATTGGAAGGCGTCTTGTGGCGCTGCCGATCATGGCATTGGGCGTCACCGTCCTGGTGTTCTTCCTTATGTCGTTCTCCAAGACCGACCCCGCCTACACGGCGTTGGGTGACGGCGCCTCGCCCGAGGCGGTTGCCGAGTACCATGAGAAGTATGGTCTGGACGACCCCTGGCCCGTGCGCTACGTGCGCTATATGGGCGATTTGATCCATGGCGATATGGGCACCTATGGTGCTGCTCGCAACTCCGTTGCCAAGCGCATCTCCACGGCCCTGCCCGTCACGATGCAGCTGACCTTCATCGGTCTTGCCATCGGTGCGGTCGTTTCGTTTTTGCTCGGCGTCATCGCGGCACTGTATCGCGACAAATGGCCGGACCAAGTGATCCGCGTCTTTTCCATCGCCGGCTTGGCAACCCCGTCGTTCTGGCTTGCCGTTCTGTTGATCCTGCTGTTCTCTTCCTACCTTAAGGTGCTCCCGGCGTCCGGTGCTCTGCCTCACTTCACCACGAATCCAGTTGGCTATCTGGGACGTATGATCATGCCCGCCATCGCCTTGGCATTTCCGCTGACGGGCCAGATGACTCGTATCGTGCGTACCGCCATGGTCGAGGAGCTCGACAAGGATTATGTCCGTATGGCTCGCGGCGCCGGCGTTCCCGAGAAGGTCGTCGTCGGCATCAACGTTCTTCGCAATGCGCTGATCACCCCGGTCACCACCCTCGGTCTTAAGATCGGTTACCTCATGGGCGGCGCCGTCGTCATCGAGGTTATCTTCAACCTCCCCGGCATGGGCACCGCGATTCTGCAGGGCGTTCAGGGCAACGAGGCGAACCTGGTTCAGGGCGTCGTTATCGTCGTTGCTCTTGCCTTCATCATCATCAACATCGTGGTTGACATGCTCTACCTGCTCATCAACCCGCGCATCAGGACGGTGTAGATTATGGTAAAGATTCGAGAGAAGCAAACCGAACAGCTCGAGAAGGCTGCCTCCAAGGGGCTCAAGCTCGGTGGCTGGAAGAAGATGACGCTGTCTTCTAAGATTGCCGCCGTCGTGCTGGTGCTGGTCGCCCTGACTGCGATCCTGGCGCCCCTTCTTGCCCCCTATAGCCCGGTCGAGATCTTTACGGCTCGCCAGGCTCCCGGCAACGGATTTATCTTCGGTACCGACGATAAGGGTCGCGACATTCTGTCGCGTATGCTCTACGGTGGTCGTTACTCGCTGATTATCGGCTTTGGCGCCACTGCCATGGCTCTGGTCTGCGGCTCGGTCGTGGGCGCCCTTGCAGCGGTTTCGCGCAAGGCCGTCTCCGAGACGATCATGCGTATCCTGGACATCATCATGTCCATCCCGGGCATCGCCCTCGCGGCCGTCTTCGTCTCCATCCTGGGCAACTCCGTGCCGTCGATCATCTTCGCCATCGGCTTTATGTACACTCCGCAGATTGCCCGTATCGTGCGCGCCAACATCGTGTCCGAGTACGGCGAGGACTATGTCCGCGCGGTCATCGTTTCCGGCGCCAAGGCTCCGTGGATTTTGATCAAGCATGTTCTGCGTAACTGCATCGCCCCGATCATGGTCTTCACCGTTACCCTGGTCGCCGACGCCATCATCTTCGAGGCCTCGCTGACCTTCATCGGCGCTGGTATCCAGGAGCCCACCGCTACCTGGGGCAACATCCTCGCCGACGCCCGCGGCGGCGTGCTCGCCGGCCGTTGGTGGCAGGCGCTGTTCCCGGGCCTGGCCATCATGATCACCTGCCTGGCGCTCAACATCCTCTCCGAGGGCATTACCGACGCCATGGCCGCTGCTCCCTCCGCTGCCCTGGATCCTACCGATTCCTCCAAGCGTCGCGAGGCCGACCTGCTGGTCTCCGACCCCGTTCGCGCCTACAAGGAGCAGGCCCAGTCCCTCTCCGCTCGCCTTGGCGCCCTGCGCGATGTCGAGCTCAAGCGTGACGATCGCCACGTGCCCGACGAGTCCGTTGAGCCGATTCTCTCGGTCCGTGACTTCTGCATCCAGTTTGAGCATCACGGTGATATCAACGTCGTCGACCATGTCAACTTTGACGTTCGTCCTGGTCAGACCATGGGCCTGGTGGGCGAGTCCGGTTGCGGTAAGTCCATCACCACGCTGGCCATCATGGGCCTGACCGACGATGACGAGCATCTTTCCGGCGAGGTTCTCTGGGAGGGTCGCGACCTGCTCAAGATGAGCAAGAAGGAGTGGTTCGGCCTGCGCGGTACCGATATCGCTATGGTCTATCAGGACGCCCTGTCCTCGCTTAATCCCTCCATGCTCATCTCTGCCCAGATGAAGCAGCTCACCAAGCGCGGCGGAACCCGCAGCGCCGAGGAGCTCCTGGAGCTCGTCGGCCTCGATCCCAAGCGCACGCTCGAGAGCTATCCGCACGAGCTTTCCGGCGGCCAGCGTCAGCGTGTCCTGATCGCTATGGCCCTTACCCGCGACCCCAAGCTGGTCATCTGCGACGAGCCCACGACCGCTCTGGACGTTACCGTCCAGAAGCAGGTCATCAAGCTGCTCAACGATCTTCAGGCCAAGCTCGGCTTTGCCATGATCTTCGTTTCGCATGACCTGGCTCTGGTCGCCGAGGTTGCCCATAACATCACGGTTATGTACGCTGGCCAGGTTATCGAGCAGGCACCCACCAAGGAGCTGCTCACCAACCCGATCCACGAGTACACCCGCGGTCTTCTGGGTTCCGTTCTGTCCATCGAGAGCGGTTCGGGTCGCCTGCACCAGGTGCCCGGCGCCGTTCCGAGCCCGCGCGATTTCCCCAAGGGCGATCGCTTCGCGCCCCGCTCGAGCCATCCGCGTATTGGCCTGGACACCCGTCCGGTCTTCAAGCGCGTGCCCGGCACCGAGCACTTCTATTCCGAGCTCCCCGACGAGGTGCTCAAGGCAAATGGTTTGACCCCTCACGCGGAGGTGATGTAGATGAGCGAGACCGCAGTCAACGGCGTCGAGCCGATCATCTTCCTTGATGACGTCCACGTCACCTTTAGGACCCGTACCGGCTCGATTTTGCACCCCAACCTGGTTCACGCCGTCCAGGGTGTAACGATTAAGCTCATGCCCGGTCAGACGATCGGCATCGTCGGCGAGTCCGGTTGCGGTAAGTCCACCACCGCCAACGTCATGTGCGGCCTGCAGGCCCCCACGAGTGGCAAGGTCTACTTTAAGGGCAAGGACGTTACCAAACGTACCGCCGAGGACCGTCGCCACATGGGTCGCGTCATCTCGGTCGTGTTCCAGAACCCGGCCACGGCGCTCAACCCCCGCATGGTCGTTCGCGAGCAGCTGCTCGACCCCATGCGCGTCCACAACCTGGGTACCGAGGCCGAGCAGGAGAAGCGCGTCAAGGAACTCTTGGAGCTCACCGGTCTGCCCAGCTCCGCTGCCGAGGTTCTTCCCGGCCAGCTTTCGGGCGGCCAGCGCCAGCGCGTCGCAATTGCTCGTGCCCTGTCGCTGAACCCCGATGCCATCATCGCCGACGAGCCCACCTCGGCTCTGGACGTTTCGGTCCGCGCGCAGATTCTGAACCTGCTGACCGACCTTAAGAAGGAGCTCGGCCTGGCCATGGTGTTCATCAGCCATGACATCCAGACGGTCCGCTATATCTCTGACGACATCATCGTTATGAATGGCGGCAGGATCGTCGAGCAGGGCGAGGCCAAGCAGGTCTTCCAGCACCCCCAGGACCCCTACACCAAGATGCTGCTCGGCGCTGCGCCGTCGCTGCTGCATCCCAAGCTCGGCGAGTAGCCTCGCTTTCCCTCCCGTGCGCCCGGTTCCCTTGCCGGGCGCACCTCCGTTGCGATTTCGAAAGGTTGGGTTCACGAGCCATGCCAAGTGCTCAGGAGCTGCAACATCAATTTGGTGAATATCGAGGCGCCATGCCCCGTCCATCAGATTTCGATCTCTTTTGGAAGGATCGCATGGCCGAGGCCGACGCCGTCGGGCTTGACTATGCGATCGAGACGGCATCGGTCGCCGATGCCGCGACCTGCCAGCTTTTCGACCTCTGCTATACCGGCATGTGTGGCGCGCGCCTGCATGCCAAGTACCTTAAACCCGTCTCGGACGAGCCCGTGCCATTGGTACTTCAGTTCCATGGGTATCCGGGTGCAAGCCGCAGCTGGTTTGAGCAGGCGTCGTTTGCGGGCATGGGCATGGCACTCATCGCCCTCGACTGCCCCGGCCAAGGAGGTCCCTCCGAGGACATTGGTGGATTTGAGGGCACAACGGTTGCCGGGCATATCGTCGCCGGTATCGACGGCGACCCTGCCAACCTCTACTATGTCCGCTTACACCAAGATATTCGAATCCTGTGCCGCATCGTTCGCGAGCTCGAGGGCATCGATCTTGCGCGCGTGTTTGTGAACGGCGCGTCGCAGGGCGGCGGTTTGGGCATTGCGACCTGTGCGCTTAACAGCGAGCTTATCAATCGCGCCGCCATCCTCTATCCCTTCCTGTCAGATTTCCGCCTGGTCTGGGATTTGGATGCCGACGACATTGCCTACGAGGGCCTGCGCTATTGGTCTCGCTGGTTTGACGAGGACTCGACTCGTATTGACGAAGCCTATGCCAAGCTGGCGTACTTCGATTCCAAGAACTTTGCCCCTATGGTCAAATGCCCTGTGCTGTTTGGCACCGGCACAGCCGATATCGTCTGTCCGCCAGCGACGCAGTTTGCGGTCTATAACAACCTGACCTGCGAAAAGCGTCATGAGTTCTTTGAAGGCTTTGGCCACGAGGAGATTCAGGATTTTGACGATCTGATCATTCCGTTTTTCTGCAAGGGAGGGGAGGCTCATGTCTAAGTGCGAGAGCAATGTTGACGAGCTGATTGTCCCCGGGCTCGTGGGAATTCCTGGAACGGTTTCGTCAAGGCTCGCAGAATATCGGGACTGGCGCGGTGATGTCCAAGCAGATGTTTCTGATTTAGAGACATGCGCTTCGAATCTTGAGATTCAAGGCCTGGCCATTACGGCGATTGACTTTGTTAACCCCTGCGCCCGTTACTCGGAGGTCTCCTTTGAGCTCGGTGACGATGCGATTCACGCTCGTTTGATCGAGCCTGTCGGTCGTGCCCGAGTATCTGAGCGCGTGCCGTTGTGCCTGATGTTCCACGACATCGATCGGCCTGTGCGCGGCTGGCATCACATGACGAGATTTGCCGCCATGGGGTATGCCGTCCTCGCGCTGGATGACGATGTTGCTGGTGCGGACGACCTGCAGCGGGGGATTTCTTCGCCCGCTTTTGCCGAGCGCGTCCGTTGGGGTTGCGCGCTGGCGAAGGTGGCGCGCAATCTTGATGGCATGGACCCCGACCGCATCTTTGCATGGGGCGAGGGTCTTGGCGGCGGAGTCGCGCTGGCGGTTTCTGCTCTGGACGAGCGGGGCCTCGCCTGCACGGCGGTTGCCAATCCGCTTCCTGGCGGCCTCGAGGCGCTGTCGCCTCGGGTGCGCGGATCGGTGCTCATGGGCACATCGCTTATGGATACCGTGAGCGATCCCAAGGATCAGTTTGCCGTATTCAACGGTCTTGAGTGTGACCGGAGGCATATCATCTATGCAAAATACGCTCACGAGCGCATCAATGCGTTCGAAAACGAAGTCGTCGACTTCTTTAACCAAACGTTCTACCCGTGTTCTTTGGCCTAGACGGCCTGGACACTGCCAACAAGAGTGGGCGGCATAGGGCTGCCCGCCAGACAACTAAGGAGATTCTTGTGGCAACTCAGAAATTCACCGGCGTTATCCCTCCCGTCGTTGTTCCCGATACCGAAGACCACCAGCTCGATGTTGTCTCCTTTGAGCGCAGCATCAACCGCATGATCGATGCCGGCGTCGATGGCCTGTTCTTCTTGGGATCCTCGGGCGAGGTCGTCTTCTCCACCGACGAGCGCCGTCGCCAGATTATCGCCGAGGCCGTTCGTATCGTCGACCACCGTGTTCCCGTTCTGGTCGGCATCATCGACACCGAGACCGAGCGCATGATCGAGCACGGCAAGGTCGCTCAGGAGCTGGGCGCCGATGCGCTTGTCGCCACCTGCCCGTTCTATGCCCTGCAGGGCATGACCGAGGTTGAGGAGCACTTCCGCATCCTGCACGAGGAGCTCGACCTGCCCATCTTTGCCTATGACATTCCCGTCTGCGTTCACACCAAGCTCCCCTGGAAGCTCCTTGCCAAGCTCGGCGCCGAGGGCGTTCTGGCCGGCGTCAAGGATTCCTCGGGTGATGACATCTCGTTCCGCTACCTCGTTCAGGAGAACGAGAAGAACGGCCATCCGATGAGCATTCTCACCGGTCACGAGGTTGTTGTCGACGGCGCCTACCTCGGTGGCGCCGACGGTTCCGTCCCGGGTCTCGCCAACGTTGAGCCCGAGGGCTACGTGCGTCAATGGAAGGCCGCTCAGGCTGGTGACTGGGCTACCGTCAAGGCCGAGCAGGACCGCCTCAATGAGATTTCGCACATCTGGGATGTCACCTCGGGCGTCCAGGGCTATGCCGGTGGCGTCGGTGCCTTCAAGACCGCTATGAACCTCATGGGCATCTTCGACAGCCCGACCATGCCGCGCCCGGTGAAGGCCATGACCGGCGAGAACGTCGAGGCGATTAAGAAGGTCCTCCAGGACAACGGTCTCCTGTAAAGCTTCCCCAGGCACCCGATCTTGGGGCTCAAGTGGCCGGGCGTGACCCATTAGGTCAACGCCCGACCACTTTCACCCCAACCTCGGGCACCTGGGAAACCTTTATCATGCTGCGGCGATAACACCGCCTTCATTTCCTGTAGTTGTTTTTATCTCCTAAGGAGAACGACATGGAGAACAAGTACGTCTGCTCTGTCGATATCGGCGGAACTAAGATCGCGACTGCCATCATGGAGTACCCGGCTGACGGTAGTGTGCCCCATCCCGTTTTTGAGGCCGAGGTTCCCACCGAGGCCCAAGAGGGCGGCGAGGCCGTCTTCCAGCGTATCGAGGCGTCCATCAAGGCTGCTCTCGAGGCGAATCCCGATGTCGAGGTCCTTGGCGTCGGCATTGGTGCCGCCGGCGTCGTCGATCCCAAGACGGGCGCCATCGCGTATGCCAACGAGATCATGCCCGGCTGGTCCGGCGTTCAGTTGGGGCCGCGTCTGCGCGAGGACCTTGGTCTCCCCGTTGCCGTTGTGGGCGACGTGCAGGCTCATGCTCTGGGCGAGGCCCACTGGGGCGTCGGCAAGGGCAAGTTCTCCGTCTTGTGCCTGGGCATCGGCACGGGCATCGGCGGCGCATATGTCGAGAACGGCCGCGTGATGCAAGGCTTCCATGGTGCTGCCGGCCATATGGGCCACATCGAGTGCTCGGCTGCCGCCGGCATTCCCTGCGCCTGCGGGCGTTCCGGCCATCTTGAGTCGGTTGCTTCGGGCACTTCCATTGGTCGTATGTACGATGAGCGCTTTGGTCGCGTCGACCCCAGCCGTCCTTCGGTCGGTCGCGATGTGAACGACCTGTGCCGTGCGGGCGACGCAAAGGCGACCGAGGTTATCCATGACGCCGGCTTTGCGCTGGGGGCCAGCTTGGGCTCGCTCGCTAACATCCTGGACCCAGAGGTCATCGTGCTTTCGGGCGGCGTGATTCACCAAGGTCCCGATTGGCGTTCGCAGACGTGGAAGGATTCGGTGCACGAGGGCTATGCCAGCCAGGCGCTCGATCCGCTTCAGGACACGCCGATCCTCATCGGTTCTCTGGAGGGCGATGCTCCGCTCATCGGTGCCGCTGAGCATCTTCTTGCCTCGTTGAAGTAAACGTATCTTCTGTAGGAGCCTCCCGAGACAACACGCCTCGGGAGGCTGTTCCGAGAAAGGTTACAGCCTTATGACCGTCGATCCTTTGATTCAATCCCTGAAGGGCAAGCTCGTCGTGAGCGTTCAGGCGTATATGGGCGAGCCGCTTCGTACGCCCGAGACCATGGCGCAAATGTCTCGCGCTTGCGAGCTCGGCGGAGCCGCCGCCATTCGCTGCCAGGGCCTTGCCGACATTGCCGCCATTAAGGGTCGCTGTGAGGTTCCTGTTATCGGCCTGTGGAAGGATGGGCACGAGGGCGTTTACATCACGCCGACGCTGCGTCACGCTCGCGCCTGCGTTGCTGCCGGTGCCGATATCGTGGCGATCGACGCCACCGATCGCCCGCGTCCCGACGGCAAGTCGGTCGAGGATACCTTCCGCCCGCTGCACGAGGAGGGTGTGCTCCTGATGGCGGATTGTGCCACCATCGAGGACATTCGCCGTGCGGTTGATATGGGCTTCGACCTTGTATCCACCACGCTTTCTCACGGTGTCGCCGCCATCGACTGCACCATGGCCGATGGCCCCGATCTGCCGCTCCTGCGTCAGGCGACCGAGGAATTCCCCGGCCTTCCCATCATTTGCGAGGGTCGCGTGCATACGCCCGAGGAGGCTCGCGCCGCGATCGATGCTGGCGCCTGGGCCGTTGTCGTCGGCACCGCCATCACGCACCCCACGAGTATTACGAGTTGGTTCAAGGCTGCGCTTGAGGCGTAAGACAGGCCTCGTATCCGCTCGGGGCGGTATACTCAATATAGGCAATTGACCGCGCGGGATCCGGGTTGCTGGGTCCCGCGCTTGTTTTCGGGAGGCAACACATGCAAAAGGGAGATGCCATGGATGCGGCGGAGCGCTCGGAGCGCATCCCCGATATCGTCATCATCACCGGAATGTCCGGATCAGGCCGCACACAGGCCATGCACGTGTTCGAGGACATGGGCTATTTTTGCATCGATAACCTGCCTCCGCGTCTCATCGCCCAGCTTGCCGAGCTCGTCGGCATCAATACGGGCGTGGGCAGGCATCTCGCCGTCACCTGCGATTTGCGTAGCCAGGGACTGTTTGACGAGCTGCTCGATGCGGTCGCCGCGCTCGAAGAGCGCGAGATGAGCTGCGACATCGTGTTCCTGGAGGCTTCTGACGAGGTGCTGATTCGTCGCTACAGCGAAAATCGCCGCCGTCATCCCATTGCCAAGCCGGGGGAGACTACGGCCGATGCCATTCAGCGCGAGCGCCTTCAGCTTCAGGGCGTGCGCGACCGAGCCGATATGATTATCGACACGAGCCGTCTGCGCACCTCTGCGCTGCGCAACAAGCTACGTATGGCATTTTCCGAGCTGTCCGACCAGCAGCTCATGGACGTCCACGTGTTCTCGTTTGGCTTTAAGCACGGCATGCCCGTCGAGGCGGACATTATGATCGACGTCCGCTTCCTGCCCAATCCGTTCTACGATCCCGAGATGCGCACGATGACCGGTCTCGATAAAAAGGTCTCCGATTTTGTTCTGGACCATCCCAAGACGCAGGAGTTTTGGAAGGCTTGGACACAGCTGCTCGATACGGTGATGCCGGGCTATATCGCGGAGGGTAAGCCGCAGCTTTCTATCGCCATCGGCTGCACGGGCGGCCAGCACCGCAGCGTTGCCATTGCCGAGGCCACGGCCCGTTACCTGGAAGGCGCTCAGTATCATGTGAGCATTTCCCACCGCGACCTGTCGCGCGCCAACACGAAGGCATAGGCCTGCATGTCGTTTACCGCTGAGGTGCGCGACGAGCTTGCGCGCTGCGAACCCGAATGTGAATACTGCGACTTGTCGACGCTTGCCGCCCTCACGCGCGTGAGCGGTACGCTCTCGCTTGCCGGCTCTGGGCGGTATCGTTTGACGGTTGCGACTGAGACGGGAGCCGTCGCGCGCACGATGATCACGCTGACGCATCGTATCCTTAAGCTCAAAACGGAGTTCACCGTCCGCAAATCTGTCTTGCATAAGGTTCGAAACTACCTCATCACCTTGCCTGATCAGCCAGACCTGGATAAGGCCTTGGTTCTGCTGGGTATCCTCGACCGTAGGGGAGGACTTGTCGCCGGCGTACCCCGACATATCGTTGCCCGTCCTTGCTGTAGACTTGCCTATATCCGCGGCGCGCTCATCGCGGGCGGCTTCGTGGCCGATCCACGCGGCGATTTTCATTTGGAGATCGCTGTGCAGGGCGAGCAATATGCCAAGGGACTTTGCGATCTGTTGGAGCAGATTGGGGTCCATGCTCGTGTTAATGCACGGCGGGGGTCATATGCCGTGTACATTAAGAGCGCCGAGGAAATCGAGCATCTATTAAAGCTGATTGGTGCCAAGCGCAGCGTTGCCGAGATTGAGGAGGCGCGCGCGGTCAAGTTGGTTAAGAACGATGTGAACCGTCGCGTGAATGCCGAGCTCGCCAACCAGACCAGAAGCGCCGGTGCTGCCCAACATCAGCTTGCGCTTATCGAGGAGCTCGAGCAGCGTGGCCTTCGCGATGCGCTTCCGGATGCCTTGGCGGTCTTTTGCGACCTGCGCGAGCGCTATCCTGATCTGTCGCTGCGTGATTTGGGGGAGATGGCTGACCCTCCCTTGTCGAAGTCAGCCCTCTACCATCGTGTTTTACGGCTTGAAAAGCTCATTGAAGCAAACAGGTAGTTTGAAGTAACGACTTATATATGGATTTAGCTGCTATTTTAGTATTTAAAACGTTTTAACGTAAATTTGATTTTCAATTTCGAGCATTCTCGTGAAATTCAAGTCAAAAAAAAGGTATATTAGGCGAGTGGTTAGTTTGTGGGCCTCAACGGCGGGCGCTGTAGCTCGCGGGGGCCTTACGAAAGGAGACACAATGGCAGTAAAGGTTGCTATTAACGGCTTCGGTCGCATCGGTCGTCTGGCTTTCCGTCAGATGTTCGGTCATGAGGGCTCCGAGATCGTCGCTATCAACGACCTCACCTCTCCCGATATGCTCGCTTACCTGCTGAAGTACGACTCCACGCAGGGCAACTACGCTCGCGATCACGAGGTCGTTGCTGGCGAGGATTCCATCACCGTTGACGGCAAGGAGATCAAGATCTACAAGGAGGCCGACGCTAACAACCTGCCTTGGGGCGACCTTGACGTCGACGTCGTTCTCGAGTGCACCGGCTTCTACACCAGCAAGGCTAAGGCTCAGGCCCACATCAACGCTGGCGCCAAGAAGGTCGTCATCTCCGCTCCGGCCGGCAGCGATCTGCCCACCATCGTGTACAACGTCAACCATGAGACGCTGACCGCTGAGGACAACATCATCTCCGCTGCTTCTTGCACCACCAACTGCCTCGCCCCGATGGCCAAGGGTCTGAACGACTTCGCTCCCATCGTGTCCGGCATCATGACCACCATCCACGCCTTCACCGGCGACCAGATGCCGCTCGACGGCCCGCAGCGCAAGGGCAACTTCCGTCGCTCTCGCGCCTGCTCCGAGAACATCGTCCCGAACACCACGGGCGCTGCCAAGGCCATCGGCCTGGTTCTCCCCGAGCTCAACGGCAAGCTCATCGGTGCCGCCCAGCGCGTCCCGACGCCGACCGGCTCGCTGACCAACCTCTACGCCGTCGTTGACAAGAAGGTCACCGTCGACGAGGTCAACGCTGCCATGAAGGCCTACGCCGAGACCATCCCCGAGACCTTCGCCTACAACGAGGACCAGATCGTCTCCCGCGACATCGTCGGCGAGACTCACGGCTCCATCTTCGACGCCACTCAGACCATGTGCTCTGACCTCGGCAACGGCCAGACCCTCGTTCAGGTCACCTCTTGGTACGACAACGAGAACTCCTACACCTCTCAGATGGTCCGCACCATCAAGTACTTCGAGAAGTTCGTTGCTTAATTTAGCTTTTAGCGAATAGCTCGTTGAGCGTCTAAAGAAGGGCGCGGCCTTATAGGGCTTACACCCTAGGGTCGCGCCCTTTTTATAAGAAATCGTCTGCCGTAATGGGAGGCAGACACGTACGAAAGGTAGAAGCAAACATGGCCTTTACCAAGAAGACCGTCCGCGACATCGATGTCGACGGAAAGCGCGTTCTCGTCCGCGTTGACTTTAACGTGCCTATCAAGGATGGCGTCGTTGGCGACACCACCCGCATCAAGGCTGCCCTGCCCACCATCAACTACCTCGTTGAGCACAACGCACGCGTCATCCTCATGAGCCACCTCGGCCGTCCCGAGGGCACCGGCTTCCAGCCCGAGCTGTCCCTCGAGCCCGTCGCCAAGAAGCTCGCTGAGCTCTCTGGTCTCGACGTTGCCTTTGTCGCCGACACCTACGGCGAGAAGGCTGCTGAGGCTGTCGCCGCCGTCGAGCCGGGTAAGGTCCTCGTTCTCGAGAACGTCCGTTTTGACAAGCGTGAGAAGAAGAACGATCCCGAGATCGCCAAGAAGCTCGCTTCCTATGGCGACGTCTTCGTTCTCGATGCTTTCGGTACCGCTCACCGCGCCCAGGGTTCCGTCGTGGGCCCCGCCGCTTACCTGCCTGCCGTCGCTGGCTTCCTGCTCGAGAAGGAGGTCGACACGCTGACCGGCATCTTCGCCGAGCCCGAGCGCCCCTTCGTCGCCATCGTCGGCGGTTCCAAGGTTTCCTCCAAGATCGGCGTTCTCGATCACCTCATCGACTCCGCTGACACCCTGATCATCGGTGGCGGCATGGCCTACACCTTCTTCCTGGCTCAGGGCCTGTCCGTTGGTCAGTCCCTCAAGGAAGAGGACTGGGTCGAGCGCGCCGGCGAGATGCTCAAGAAGGCCGAGGAGAAGGGTGTCAAGATCCTGCTCCCCATCGACAACCGTGTTGCCGATCACTTTGGCGAGGACGCTGTCCCCGAGGTTGTTGCTTCCGACGCTATCCCCGACGATCGTGAGGGTATGGACATCGGTCCCAAGACCGAGGAGCTCTATGCCGAGGCTGTCAAGGGCGCCAAGACCGTGTTCTGGAACGGCCCCATGGGCGTCTTCGAGTTTGACAACTTTGCTCACGGCACCCAGGCTATCGCCGAGGCTCTCGCCGAGGCTGACTGCACCTCGATCATCGGCGGTGGTGACTCTGTCGCAGCTGTCAACAAGTTCAACCTGGCCGACAAGATGAGCTGGATCTCCACCGGTGGTGGCGCTTCCATGGAGCTCGTCGAGGGTAAGGCCCTGCCCGGAGTGGAGGCGCTTCTCGATGCCTAATCGCACCCTTCTTATCGCTGGTAACTGGAAGATGAACAACGACGTCGCCGAGGCCGCCAAGCTCGCCGACGAGCTGGCTCAGGCTCTGCCCGAGGTTCCGGCTGGCGTCGAGGTGCTCGTCTGCCCTCCGACCATCGACATCACCACGGTTCATGACCGCATTCAGGCTGCCCCCATCGCCCTCGGTGCACAGAACGTGTACTGGGAGGCCAAGGGTGCCTTCACCGGTGAGTCTTCTTGCGACATGCTCAAGTCCGCTGGCTGCACCTACTGCATCATCGGTCACTCCGAGCGTCGCGACTACTTCCACGAGACCGACGAGGACCAGAACAAGAAGGCTAAGGCTCTCGTTGCCGCCGGTCTTGTTCCCGTCTTCTGCTGCGGCGAGTCCCTCGAGGTCCGCGAGGCTGGCACCTATGTCGAGCACGTCGTGAACCAGGTCAAGGCTGGCCTTGCTGGCCTTGAGATCACCTGCCCCAAGCAGGTCATCGTCGCCTACGAGCCCATCTGGGCCATCGGCACAGGCAAGACCGCTACCGCCGAGGACGCTCAGGAGGTCTGCGGCGCTATCCGTGAGACCCTCAAGGAGATGTTCGGCGAGGAGCTCGCCAACGGCATCCGCGTGCTGTATGGCGGTTCCGCCAAGCCCGGCAACATCGCCGAGCTCGTCGCCAAGCCCGACGTTGACGGCGCCCTCGTGGGCGGCGCTTCGCTCAAGGCTGCCGACTTCGCCTCTATGGTCGTCAAGGCAGGCGAGTAGGACATATGGCACAACGTCATCTTCCTGCACTCCTGATCATCATGGATGGTTGCGGCCTTGCTCCGGCCGATGGCGAGAACGCCGTCGCAGCTGCCAAGACGCCCTTCCTTGATAGCCTGTACGAGAAGTACCCCCACACCACGCTCGGCGCTTCGGGCGAGGACGTGGGTCTTCCCGATGGCCAGATGGGCAACTCCGAGGTAGGTCATCTCAACATCGGTGCCGGACGCATCGTGTTCCAGGAGCTTTCGCGCATCAACAACGCCATCAAGGACGGCTCCATCGCCAAGAACGAGGTTTTTGTCAAGGCTATGGACGACGTCAAGGCTGACGGTAAGACTCTCCACCTCATGGGCCTTATGAGCCCGGGCGGTGTTCATTCTCACATGAACCACGTCGAGGCTCTGGTCAAGATGGCTGCCGAGCACGGTGTCAAGACCGTTCGCGTCCACGCCTTCATGGATGGTCGCGACGTTGACCCGCAGTCCGGTGCCGGTTACATGAGTGAGTTCTGCGCCTTCCTGGCTAAGATCTCCGAGGAGACCGGTTGCGACGCTCGCGTTGCCACCGTCTCGGGTCGTTATTGGGCGATGGACCGCGACAACCGTTGGGAGCGCATCCAGCGCGCCTACGACGTCATGGTCAACGCGTCCGATGCTGATACCGACCCCGTTGCCGGTATCAAGGCCTACTACGAGAAGGACCCGCGCGGCGACGAGTTCGTCGAGCCCTTCGCTGCCCACAACGAGGGCATTCACGAGGGCGACGCGGCCATCTTCTTCAACTTCCGTCCCGACCGCGCTCGTCAGATGACCCGCGTGTTCACGGACAAGGAGTTCGACGGCTTTGAGCGCGAGCAGATCAAGCTTTCGCACTTTGTGACGATGACCGAGTACGATCCGACGTTTGACGTCGAGGTCGCCTTCCCCAAGACGTTCCCCGAGAACGTCCTGGCCGACGTTATCGCCGCCAATGGCCTGAAGCAGCTGCACACTGCCGAGACCGAGAAGTACGCCCACGTGACGTTCTTCCTCAACGGCGGCATCGAGGAGCCCAAGGAGGGCGAGGAGCGCGTGCTCGTCGCTTCCCCCAAGGTTGCTACCTACGATCTGCAGCCCGAGATGAGCGCTCCCGAGGTTACCGAGAAGCTCGTCGCCGCCATCAACGAGGATCGCGCTGATTTCTACATCGTGAACTTCGCGAACTGCGACATGGTTGGTCACACTGGTGTCTTCGACGCCGCTGTTAAGGCTGTCGAGGCTGTTGACGATGCCCTGTCCAAGGTTGTCCCGGCGATTCTCGCCAGGGGCGGCTTTGCACTGATTACCGCCGACCACGGCAACGCCGATCACATGTTTGACGTTGCTTCCGACGGTTCCAAGCATCCGTTTACGGCTCACACCACCAACCGCGTGCCGTTCATCATCGTTGATGAGAAGGCACAGCTCACCGGTATCGAGGACGGCCGTCTTTCCGATATCGCTCCGACCATGCTCACCATGGCTGGTATTGAGCCTTCCGCCGAGATGACGGGCCGCGTGCTCGCCACCGAGGCCTAATAGAAAACAAATACCGTTTTCTAGTAAGGGGGTTGTCCACAACCGGACAACCCCCTTTTTGGTATTTCTGCCATTTCTACCCCGTCCTTGAGTGGCAGGTAGGGGAGAGCGGGGGATTGTGGTACAGTACTGGAGTTTGAACTGTTCTATTAAGGAGCTTATCTATGGGTCCGTTCCAGATTCTTCTGTTTGTCGTTTGGGCTGTCTCTGCCGTGGCGCTGACGATTCTCGTCCTGATGCATTCCGGTAAGGGCACCGGCGTTTCGGATATGATCGCTAGCTCGCTGTATAACTCCAGCTCTGCCACGGGCGTCATGGAGCAGAACCTCGATCGCCTGACGGTAATTATGGCCGTTGTTTTTGCCGTGTGCGTCGTCCTGTGCATGTTCTTCTTCCCGCAGGGCATCGTCGGCTACTAAGCATCGGCGTATATACGTTTGCAATGGGTCTCGCAGGTGCGGGACCCTTTTTGTTTACATATTTGTAACAGAGTCAAAATATCCCCACATACTTCGCCCAACTAAAGAAATTCTCGACCGTTAACCGGAATTAGCCCCAAATCGTGCATAAAATGCGCTACTGTATTGCGAAACGTTGGTCCGTTGTGCATAACCAGCCATAGCAACGGGCGGCGTTTTAATGGTTCGGATCGGATTGTCTCGACATGTGTCCGACTGAACATTTCTTTGTCCTATCTCATAAGGAGGATGGCATGGCTGATTCTATGTTCCACCAGCCCGTTATGGGTCGTCGCGCCTTCGTTGGCGGTACCCTTGCTGCGAGCTCCATGGCTTTTCTTGCCGCATGCGGCAAGAAGGGCGGCGACGCTTCCGGTTCTGAGTCCGGTTCGACGCTGAACTTCTACATCAACAACCCGGTCTGCATCGACCCCTACAACGTCCAGGAGGACCAGGGCACTCAGGTCGAGTACCAGCTCTTTGACGCTCTGACCTCTTACGACGCAGAGAAGGGCGAGATCGTTCCGCTGGCTTGCGAGTCTTTTGAGGCCAACGACGACGCCACCGAGTTTACCTTCAAGATCAAGAAGGCCAAGTTCCACAACGGTGATGACGTTACCTCCAAGTCCTTCAAGCTCGGTTGGGAGCGTCTGGTCAACACCAAGTCGGCCATCGCTACCGAGTACGGTCCTTCCGAGGTCTCCTATCACCTTTCCATGGTCGAGGGCTATGACGACCTGCTTGCCGGTAACGCTACCGAGCTCAGCGGTGTTACTTGCCCCGACGATGAGACCCTCGTCGTCAAGCTGGCTTCCGCTTACGCCGACTTCCCCTTCGTCGCCTCTCACCCGGCTCTGGCCCCGGTTCCCGAGTGCGCCGAGTCTGATGCCAAGAGCTTCTATCTTGCGCCGGTCGGTAACGGCCCGTTCATGATGGACGGCAAGTGGGAGGATGGCCAGGAGATTAACGTCAAGAAGTTCGACGATTACTATGGCGACAAGGCCAAGATCGATGGCATCCACTTCCAGGTCATCAAGGACATGGAGACCGCTTACAAGGAGTTCCAGGCCGGTAACCTCGATGTTTGCGACGTTCCCGTTGCTCAGATCGATGCCGCCAAGAAGGATCGCGGCGTGTCCAAGGACGGTTACACCATGGGCGACGGCGAGCGCATGCTGCTCGGCGCCGAGCCTTCCACCTATTACCTGACCTGCAACAACACGGCCGAGCCGTTCAACAACGCCGACCTGCGTAGGGGCATCTCCCTGGCCATCAACCGTGAGGCCATCTGCAAGACCATCTTCAAGGGTACCCGTACCCCCGCCGACGGCATTGTTCCTCCGGGCATCGATGGCTACAAGGAGGGCGCATGGGAGTTCTGCGCCTACGACGTCGACAAGGCTAACGAGTACCTCGACAAGGTCGCTCCTGCCGGTGCCAACGGTGACCGTGGCATTAACGTGACTCTGTCTTACAACCAGGACGGCGGCCACAAGGAGATCATGGAGTCCATCATCGGCGACCTCGCCAAGGTTGGCGTTACCGCTACTTCCGATACCCCTGAGTGGTCTGCCCTGCTCGAGCAGTACCAGAACTTCAACTATCAGTTCGGTCGTCTGGGCTGGATTGCCGACTACCCGATCATGGACAACTTCCTGTATCCGCTGTTCCACTCCGACTCCCTCGGTGGCGACAACCGTTCTGGTTACAACAACCCCGAGTTCGACGCCAAGGTCGACGAGGCTCGCACTACGGTTGACGACAAGGAGCGCGTCGCTAAGATGCAGGAGGCCGACGCAATGGTCGCTGCCGACTGCCCGGTCATCCCGGTGATGTTCTACACGCACACCATCGCCGGCTCCGATCGCATCAAGCACCTCTATGTCGATCCGCAGAAGCACGCCGATCTGGGTACCGCTGAGCTCGCCTAAGAGTTTGCAGCTTCCGTGAGGGTCAAGTATTTACGTAGACCTCATGGGAAACATACAGTTCTCCCTAACCTGGGGTAAACTGGCTGATGGTAATTTTGGGATGCCGGTCTGGCGATCGGCATCCCATTTAGGTTAATCCCTAGATAGGGGAGTGGTATGGGTAAGTACATCGTTAAACGTGTGCTTCAGTTCATCCCGGTGTTTTTGGGCGTTACGCTGATTCTGTTCGCCCTCCAGAATATCGTGCCGGGAGATCCGATCAAGCTGATCGGTGGAGACAAGGCTCTGTCCCCCGAGGTGGAGCTTCAGCTTCGCGTCCGCTATCACCTGGTCCAGTCGGACGAGGACGGCAACGCGATTCTTGACGAGAACGGCGACCCCGTTCAAACGTCGCTCGTGGACCGTTACTTGTATTACATGAACGGCCTGCTTCATGGCGATCTGGGCAATTCGTATCAGCGCAAGCTGCCGGTTACGGAAATCTTTGCCCAGAAGTATCCGTATACGGTCAAACTTGCCGCGTGCGCCATCGTGCTCGAGGCAATCATGGGTATCGGTGCGGGTATCATTTCGGCGGTAAAGCGTTATTCCTTCTGGGATATTTTGGTAACGCTCACCACGTCGATCCTCGTTGCCGTCCCGGCCTTCTGGCTCGGTATGTTGCTGCAGCTGTTCTTTGGCGTCATCCTCAAGGACGCAACAGGCGGTGCATTCTCCATGCCGATCTCGGGTGCCGGCGGTGCCAGCTCTCAGTATCAGGATTGGATGCACTATGTGCTTCCGACCATTACGCTGGCTTCGGTTTCGACCGCTTACGCCGCCCGCATTATGCGCTCGCAGCTGCTTGACGTCATGAACCAGGATTACATCCGTACGGCAAAGGCCAAGGGTCTCTCCAATCGTGCGATCATCGTCAAGCATGCGCTTAAGAATGCACTCATCCCCGTCGTTACCTATATTGGTGTCGACTTTGGCGGCATGCTTTCGGGCGCCATCCTGACCGAGACGGTCTTTAACTGGCCCGGTATCGGTTGGGAGGTCTATCGCGCCATTAGCATGCGTGACTGGCCCATCGTTATGGGCGGCGTTACGCTCATCGTCATCGTCGTAATGGTGATCAATCTGCTCGTCGACATTAGCTATGCATTCCTCGACCCGCGCATCCGCCTTGGCGGTCCGTCGGATAAGGCCTAAGGGAGGTACGTCTCATGCAGGAAACTGATTCTCAGTCTCAGGAGCAGGCTACCGCCACCAAGGCTGCATCTGCTCCCGCTAAGTCCCGCACGTTGTGGGGCGACGCTTTTAAGCGTCTTCGTAAGAACAAGCTCGCCGTTATCGGTGTCTGCTGGATCATCATCGTCGTTGTGGTTGCCCTGACCGCAGATCTGTGGGCTAAGCCCTGGCTCGGTTCGCCGACGGCTTCCGACTCGACCACCATGGCCGAGACGTCGCTGCTGGCTCCGTGTGCCGAGCACCCGTTTGGCACCGACGCCCTTGGTCGTGACATTCTCGTCCGCGTTATCTACGGTGCACGTGTTTCGCTTTCCGTCGGTATTATGGCCACTGCGATCTCCACGGTGATTGGTCTGGTCATGGGTGCTCTGGCCGGTTTCTACGGCGGCATCTGGGATACGATCATCATGCGCTGTGCGGATATCTTCTTGGCGTTCCCGTACGTGCTTTTCGTTGTCGCCATGATCGCCGTTATCGGCCGTGGTCTTCAGAACGTCTTTTTTGCCATCGGCATTCTCGGCTGGCCTTCGATTGCGCGCGTCTTCCGCTCTGCAATCTTGACGGTCAAGGAAAACGATTATGTTGACGCTGCGCGCGCGATGGGTGCATCTGATGCTCGTATCGTCGTGCGTCACATCTTCCCGAACTCCGTCGCCTCCATTGTGGTCTACGCGACCATGAACATTGGTGGCGCCATTCTGACCGAGTCCGCTCTGTCCTTCCTCGGCATGGGCGTTATTCCGCCTACGCCTTCGTGGGGCTCCATGATTCAGGACGGTCAGCAGTATCTTCTGACTGCTCCCTGGATGATGATCATGCCCGGTCTGGCAATTCTCTCGACGGTGCTCGCCTTCACCCTGCTGGGTGACGGTCTGCGCGACGCCCTCGACGTCAAGATGAAGGACGCATAAGGATGAAGAAGAACAAGAACTATGTGGACCTGAAGGACCAGCCGGTTCCCGAGGGCCAGCATCTGCTCGAGGTCGATGACCTTAAGATGTATTTCCATACCGAGGACGGCGTCGTTCGCGCTGTCGACGGTGTGTCCTACACGCTCGATCGCGGCGAGACCCTGGGTGTCGTCGGTGAGTCCGGCTCCGGTAAGTCCGTGACCGCCATGACCATCATGGGCCTCATCTCGATGCCTCCGGGAAAGATTGAGGGCGGCGACGTTCGCTATCGCGGTCGTTCTATCCTCGAGATGACCGAGGAAGAGATGCAGCACATTCGCGGTAACGATATCGCGATGATCTTCCAGGATCCTATGACCTCTTTGAACCCGGTCTATAAGATCGGCAAGCAGGTGGGCGAGGGCCTTCGTCTGCACCGTGGCTACTCCAAGCAGGAGGCACTCAAGCGCGCTACCGAGCTTTTGGACCTCGTGGGTATCCCCGAGCCCGAGAAGCGCGTCAATGAGTATCCGCACCAGTTCTCGGGCGGTATGCGTCAGCGTGTCATGATCGCTATGGCTCTTGCCTGCGATCCCGATATCCTGATTGCCGACGAGCCCACGACGGCTCTGGACGTTACCATTCAGGCTCAGATTATCGAGCTCATGCAGGAGATGCAGGAGAAGAACGGCAACGCCATCATCATGATCACCCATGACCTGGGCGTCGTTGCCGATATGGCCGATAAGATCATGGTTATGTATGCTGGCCGTCCCGTCGAGTTCGGTACTGCTGAGGAAATTTTCTACGAGAGCCGCCACCCCTACACCTGGGGCCTTATCCGCTCCATCCCGGAGCAGGCCATCGAGGAGAAGAAGCCGCTGACGCCGATTCACGGCAACCCGCCTTCGCTCATGAACCTGCCCGAGGGCTGCGTGTTCTCGCCTCGTTGTCCCTTTGCGACCGATAAGTGCCGCAAGCAGCGCCCCGAGCGCGTTGTCACCGAGTCTGGTCACTACTCTGCATGCCACTACTCCGGTGACCCCGAGTTCCTCAAGAACGCTCCTGAGACGTCCCGTACGCGCAAGGATTCCAAGAAGGGAGGCGAGGCGTAATGGCAGATACCAACGAGCGTACTCCGCTGCTGAAGGTTGAGCACCTTTCTAAGGAGTTTCCCGCTGAGTCCGGCATGTTCGCCAAGCGCTTCTCCAAGCGTGTCGTCTCTGCTGTGAATGACATTTCTTTCGAGATTTATCCGGGCGAGACCTTTGGCCTGGTCGGCGAGTCTGGTTGCGGTAAGTCCACCACGGGCCGTACCATCATGCGCCTGACCAAGCCGACCGCCGGTAAGGTGTTCTTCCAGGGTAAAGATGTTGCCGAGATGAGCAAGCATGAGATCAAGGACATGCGTCGCGAGATGCAGTTTATCTTCCAGGATCCTTATGCTTCGCTGAATCCCCGCATGACCATCGGCGAGATCGTCTCCGAGCCCATGACCATTCACGGCGTGGGCACCAAGGAGGAGCGCATTGAGCGTGTCCGCGAGCTTCTCGACGTTGTCGGACTGAACCCCGAGCACATCAACCGCTATCCTCATGAGTTCTCCGGCGGTCAGCGTCAGCGTGTCGGCATTGCCCGCGCGTTTGCGCTGAAGCCCAAGCTGATTATCTGCGACGAGCCGGTTTCCGCTCTGGATGTGTCCATTCAGGCCCAGGTTCTGAACCTGCTCAAGGAACTGCAAGACAAGTTCGGTACCGCGTATCTGTTTATCGCTCACGACCTGTCCGTCGTGCAGCACATTTCCGATCGCGTTGCCGTTATGTATCTGGGTAAGATGGTTGAGGTTTCGGACTGGAAGACGCTCTATAGTGAGCCTCACCATCCGTACACGCAGTCGCTGCTGTCTGCCGTGCCGGTGCCCGATCCTGATATCCAGAAGACGCGCAAGCGCATCATCCTCGCTGGCGATCCGCCGTCGCCGCTGGATCCGCCGACCGGCTGCCGTTTCCACACGCGCTGCCCGATCGCGCAGGGTATCTGCTCTGAGAAGCTTCCCGAGTTTAAGGAAGTCGCACCGGGCCACTGCTGCGCCTGCCACTTCGCGGAGCCGTTCCCGATCAAGGAATCGCACATCGACCTGTAGTCGGTTGTTCTCGTCCGGGCCCGCGCTGGACTTAGTTTTCAGAACGTCCTCGACCATGGAAACCCCCTTATCCTGCTCCTTCGGAGCCGCGGATAAGGGGGTTTCCTGGTCTGCGGAATGTTCTGAAAACTAAGTCCAGCACGGGCCCTGTGTTACCACTGCAGAGGGGTGCGATTCCTTGATCGCTCACTTAATCTAATGGGAAAGATAACGAGGCCGGAGCTTTAGCTCCGGCCTCCTTATATAAGGGCTAGGCAAAGCCGA
>CATYUU010000016.1:0-40737 GCA_958413455.1 uncultured Collinsella sp.
TGTGACCTCCCGGTTATCAGCCGGACGCTCTAACCAACTGAGCTACAGGTCCATCGCGCAAGGGATATATTAGACGAGTCGTTACGCGCGCGTCAACAACTTTTTTGAAAAACTTTGGAGGGTGCCCGCCGAGTGGGCGAGATGGGTTAGGTTTGCTGCTCGGACAGTCCTGCGCAAGACGAAGGCCACATTAAGTGGCCTTCTTTGCGTGCGGAACTCGCGACAAACCTAACCCATCTCACCCACTCGGCGGGCACGGGGTCCAAGGTTGTTAAAAAAGCGGTCGGCGCGCAGTGCGCCGACCGCCGATATATGGGGTCTGATATTTTCTACCGCTAGGGCCTCTTACTCGTCGAGGAGATCTTCTGGCATGTCGTCGCCGTCGCCTAGATCGACAGGGGTTTCTTCGGGGGCAGAGCCGTCTCCTGCGGCTTCGCCCTCGGGCTTCTCTTTGGCGGCTGTCATGCGGGCTACGGCGCAGATGCGGTCGTTATCGTCGACGGTCATCATCTTGACGCCCTGGGTGGCGCGACCGGTTTGGCTGATCTCGTCGGTCTTGACGCGAATGACCGTCGCGCCCTCCGTCACGATGAACAGCTCATGCTGCGGGCCCACCGTCTTCATGGCTGCGAGGTTACCCTTGCGCTCGGTCATCTGGATGGTGTAGACGCCCTGACCGCCGCGGTTCTGCTCCGGGTAATCCGAGACCGGCGTGCGTTTGCCGTAGCCGCGCTCGGTAATGACGAACAGGTCGCCGTTACCGTTGGTAATCTCCATACCAAGAACGCTCACGCCTTCCTTCATGCCAATGCCGCGGACGCCGCTGGTATCGCGACCGGTGGCGCGCACCTGGTCCTCGGGGAACATAATCGCCTTGCCCGCGGTGGTTGCCATGATAATCTTGTCACCCTCGCGCACGCGACGTACAGCGAGCAGCGCGTCGCCGTCCCTCAGGTTGATGGCGATCAGGCCGTCGCGGCGACTACGGTCGTAGGCGCTCATCACGGTCTTCTTGACCATGCCGCTCTTGGTGGCAAACATCAGGTACTCGTCGGCGGGGAACTCGCGGCAGCTGATGACGCTCGCGATCTTCTCGCCTTCCTCGAAAGGAAGCAGGTTGACGATCGCGGTGCCGCGCGCCTGGCGCGTGCCAACCGGCAGCTCGTGCACCTTCAGGCGATAGACCTTGCCCTTGCTCGAGAAGAACAGCACGTACTCGTGCGTGGACGCGATAAACATCTCGTCGATAACGTCGTCCTCTTTGAGGTTGACGCCCGACACGCCCTTGCCGCCGCGCTTCTGGGCACGGTAGGCAGCCACCGGGATGCGCTTGACGTAGCCGGTGTGGGTGATGGTCACGACCATGTCCTCGTCGGCAATCAGATCTTCGACGTCCAGATCCTTCTCGACATGGCTGATCTCGGTGCGGCGCTTGTCGCCGAACTTCTTGGAAATCTCGCGCATCTCTTCCTTGATGACGCCCAGGATTTTCTCCTCGTGCGCCAACAGGTCCTCGTAGTAGGCGATGGCGCGGCGCAAGCCGTCCAGCTCTTCCTGAATCTTGTCGCGCTCCAGGCCGGTCAGGCGGCGGAGCTTCATCTCGAGGATGGCCGTAGTCTGCTCGGGCGTAAAGCCAAAGCGCTCGATCAGGCGACCGCTGGCCTCAGAGTCGGTCTGCGAGGAGCGGATGATGCTGATGACCTCGTCGATATGGTCGAGAGCCATCAGATAGCCCTCGAGGATATGGGCACGCGCCTGGGCCTTCTTGAGGTCAAAGCGGGTGCGGCGGGTGACGACGTCGACCTGGTGGTCGATGTAGTGCTGCAGCATCTCGCGCAGGCTCAGGCATTTGGGAACGCCGTTGACAAGCGCCAGGTTGTTGGCACCAAAGGTCGTCTGCAACGAGGTGTACTTGTACAGGTTGTTGAGCACGACCTGCGGGATGACGCCCTTCTTGAGTTCGATGACCAGACGGATACCCTTCTGGTTGGACTCATCGCGCATATCCGAGATACCCTCGATGCGCTTGTCGTTGACGAGCTGGGCGATCTTCTCCTGCAGGGTGCCCTTGTTGACCATGTAGGGAATCTCGGTAAAGACCAGACGGCTACGGCCGGTCTTGGTGGACTCCACATGAGCCTTGGCGCGCACGGTGATGGAGCCGCGGCCGGTCTCGTAGCTCTGCTTAATGCCGGCACTGCCCATGATGATGGCACCGGTGGGGAAGTCCGGGCCGGGCATGATCTGCATGAGCTCGTCGACGGTGGCGTCGGGGTTGTCGATCAGGTAGCACGTGGCCTCGATCGCCTCGGTGAGGTTGTGCGGGGCGATGTTGGTGGCCATGCCGACGGCGATGCCCTGGCTGCCGTTGACCAGCAGGTTGGGGAAACGCGCGGGCAGTGCCTGGGGCTCGGCGAGCGACTCGTCGTAGTTGGGCTGCCAGTCGACGGTGTCCTTCTGCAGGTCACGCAGGAGCTCCATGGCGGGCTTTGCCAGGCGGCTCTCGGTGTAACGCATGGCAGCGGCGCCGTCGCCGTCGATATTGCCGAAGTTGCCGTGACCGTCAATGAGCGGCGTGCGCATGGAGAACCACTGTGCCAGGCGGACCATGGCCTCATAGACTGCGGAGTCGCCGTGCGGATGGTACTTGCCGATAACTTCGCCGACCGTCCAGGCCGACTTCTTGTGCGGACGGTTGGGGTAGATGCCGCTCTCGTTCATTGCGTACAGGATGCGACGGTGCACCGGCTTTAAGCCGTCGCGCACGTCCGGCAGGGCGCGGGCGGTGATGACCGACATCGAGTACTCGATGAACGACTGCTTCATCTCGCGGCCAAACTCCGAAATCTGGAGCTGGCCGCCGTTGATATCCTCGCCGGCCGAGGCACCACGGTCTACCTCGCCAAAGCTCTCCTCGAGCTCGCCGTCGTCGTCTTCTTCCTCATCATCATCGGCATCGGGGTTATAGGCGTCCGGGTCGCCATCCTCGCCCTGCTCAGCACGGGCAAGCAGGCGCTTCAGATCGTCGGGCATGCCGGCATCGCCGGCCTCGTCCACATCCTCGTTATTGTTGATATCGTCTGCCACGTTACCTCCTCTTAAGCGTCAAGGAATCGTGCGTCATGTGCGTGCTTCTCGATGTACTCGCGGCGATAGCCGACCTCGGAACCCATGAGCTCGCGCACGGCGCGGTCCGCCACCACGGCGTCCTCGATCGACACGCGCTGCAGAATGCGGGTCTTGGGGTCCATCGTCGTCGAGGCAAGCTGCTTGGGGTCCATCTCGCCCAGGCCCTTGTAGCGCTGGACGGTGTAGCCCTTGCGCTTCTTAGTGATCTTGCCATCCTTGGCCTTGCCGTCCTCGTCGTTGTCGTCGGGGTTCAGTCCCAGGCTCTGGATGGTGTCGCGCAGAATCTCGTCTTCGGGCTGGCGGCCGTTGGGATACACGTAGTGAATCTTGTTGCGCACCTTGATGCCAAAGATGGGCGGGCACGCGACGTACACGTAGCCGGCGTCAATCAGCGGGCGCATGTACTTGTAGAAAAACGTCAGCAGCAGGATGCGGATGTGCGCACCGTCGACGTCTGCATCGGTCATGATGATGATCTTGTGGTAGCGGGCCTTGGTGATGTCGAAGTCGCCGCCGTCACAGGCGCTCGTCGTGACGCCGCAGCCGATCGCGGTGATGAGCGACTGGATGGTGTCGCTCGAGAACGCACGGTGGTCGCCCACGCGCTCGACGTTCAAAATCTTGCCGCGCAGGGGCAGGATCGCCTGGATGTCTCGGCGACGGCCGTCCTTGGCCGAGCCGCCTGCCGAGTCGCCCTCTACGATAAAGAGCTCAGTCAACTCGGCGTCGCGCACCGAACAGTCGGCGAGCTTGCCGGGCAGCGACGCCGTCTCGAGCAGGCTCTTGCGGCGGGTCGCCTCGCGCGCCTTGCGGGCGGCGTTGCGCGCCTTGCTGGCCTGTTGGGCCTTCTTGACGATCTCACGAGCGGGCTTGGGATGCTCCTCGAGGTAATCGGCGAGGCCGTCGGTCACGATTTTGAGCGTCAGCGCGCGCATATAGGAGCTGCCGAGCTTGGCCTTGGTCTGGCCCTCAAACTGCGGATCGGGCAGTTTGACCGAGATAACGGCCGATAGGCCCTCGCGCACATCGTCGCCGGTCAGGTTGGCGTCTTTTTCCTTAAGCAGGTTCTGCTTGCGAGCGTAATCGTTAATCACACGGGTGAGTGCGGTACGGAAGCCCTCGAGGTGCATGCCGCCCTCGGGGGTGTAGATGTCGTTGGCAAACGACATGACGTTCTCGCCGTAGCCGCTATTCCACTGCAAGGACACCTCGACCTCGCCCATCTTGGTCACGGGCGCATCCGGATCCGATTTGCCCTCAATGTAGATGGGCTCCTTAAAGGCCTCGGGGACATCCTTGCCCTCGTTGAGGAACTTGACGAAGTCGATGATGCCGCCGGCATAGCAAAACTCCTCCACGTGGGGAGTCGCCTCGCGCTCGTCGGTCAGCACGATCTTGAGGTTCTTGTTGAGGAATGCCGTCTCCTGTAGACGGTTGTGCAGCGTGTCGAAATCGTAGATGCAGGTCTCGAAGATCTCGTCGTCGGGCCAGAAGCTGACAGTGGTGCCCGTCGCCTCCGAAGTGCCCACGACCTCCATCTTCTTGACGGTCTTGCCGCGCGAAAACTCCATCTCGTAGATGTTGCCATCGCGGCATACCTGTACGACCACACGCTTGGACAGGGCGTTGACAACAGAGATGCCCACGCCGTGCAGGCCGCCCGAAACCTTGTAGGCCGAGTTATCGAACTTACCGCCGGCGTGCAGGATCGTCATGACGACCTCGAGCGTCGGGATCTTTTTGATAGGATGCTCGTCGACGGGGATGCCGCGCCCGTTGTCGACGACCGTGATGGAGTTGTCGGCGTGGACCGTCACCTGAATCTCGGTGCAGAAACCGGCCATGGCCTCGTCGACGGAGTTGTCAACGATCTCCCACACAAGGTGATGAAGACCGCTGGCGCTCGTCGAGCCAATGTACATGCCCGGGCGTTTACGAACGGCCTCGAGACCTTCGAGAATCTTAATCTCGCCGCCATCGTAATCGTTTTCGTTTGCCACACGTCCTCCTTCAGTTAAGAAAATGTGTACAGCCTTACTAGTTTATCGTAAAAAAATACCCTCGGGAACGAGGGTATTTGGCTCTACAAGGCCACCAGATGCGATTTAAGGCTCTTTTTTGCCCTGCACGCCCTTGGCCCACTCGGCACTGGCTCTCATGGCGTTCTCGAGGGCCTCGCGCAGTTTTTGGTCCTCGATGGGCGCCACTTGGTGCTCGATCTCGGCACGCTCGGCATCGCTGAGGTCGGCATGCGGAGCCGGCGGACGCTCGGACACGGCCGGACGCAGGCGCTCTTTGGCAGCGGGTGGTGTGTGGCCGGGGGCGGTCGTCTTGAACACCAGGCCGTCGACGTGCGCGCCGGCGCGCTCCATGCGCGCGCGGATAATCTCGCGCAAAAGCGTCATCTCCTGCGTCCATGAGGGCGAATCGAGGTACACCAGCAGTTCGTTGGACTCGGGCAGGTAGCGCAGGCCCGTCACATGGCGTCCCTCGCGCGTGCCCGAGCACACCGCATTCCAGGCGCGATAGACCGCACGAGATTCCTCTGCAGCCTCCATCTGCGCGCGGCGCTCAGGTGTCGCGGCCGCCAGGATGCGCTGACGCTCGGCATCCAAAAAGCCGCCGAAGGCAACCGTCCCGTTCTCGCGCTCGTAATTAGCACGTCTCACCCATGCTCACCACCTTGGCTCGATCAAGCAGGTCATCGGTAAAATACCCTAGATTGGTGGTGGTTATGACTGTCTGGATATCATCACCGATCAGCTGCAGAAAAGCGCCTCGGCGCCCGGCGTCGAGCTCGCTCATCACGTCGTCCAAAAGCAGCAGCGGCGCGGTGCCCAGGATATCGCGCGCCACGGCCACTTCTGCCACCTTCCAGGCAAGCACCAGCGTTCGCTGCTGGCCCTGGCTGGCAAATGAACGGGCCGATCGGCCCGCGACGGAAAACTCAATCTCGTCGCGATGCGGGCCCGCGAGCGTCACGCCGCGGCGGATCTCCTCGTCGGCGCGCTCATCGAGCGCCGAGAGCATGTGCTCATACGCCCAGCCCCTGAGCTCGTCGCGATCCTCGGTGCGAGGCAGGTCGCCAAGCGTGGACACATAGGACACACCGGCGGGCTCGCCGGATGCCACGCGGCCATAGGCGTCGCGCACATGGCCCGACAGCCGGTCGAGCAGAGCCAGACGATGCACGAGTAGGGCCGAACCGGCGCGGGCGAGCGATTCGTTCCAGGCGCCGAGCATCTCGCGGCAGCACCAGGTCTCCTTGAGCAGGGCATTGCGCTGGGTCACGCAGCGCCCGTAGGCACTAGCCAGATCGGCATAGCGCGCACTCAGCTGAACGCCAAAGTCATCAAGTGCGGTGCGGCGCACGCTGGCACCCCGTTTGACCATATCCAGGTGGTCCGGGCAAAACAGAACGCTCGGCAGCACCCCGCGCACGCCGGACGCAGCGCAGCGCTTGCCGTTGCGGCTAAACGAACGCTTGCCGTCTTCCACGCTCAGCCCCATGTCCAGCACGCGCCCATCACCTTCGAGCCTCAGCTCGACCTTGCATGAGCCCACGCCGTCGTGTACGAGCTCGGCTGCGGTCGGATGCCTAAACGAGGCGCCACTCGTCAGTAGCTGCAGCGCCTCTATGAGGTTGGTCTTTCCCGCCGCGTTGGGACCTGCGAGCACTGTCACACCGTCGCTCAGAGCAAGGCGGTAACTGTCGAAGCTGCGATAGCGCGCAACGGAAAGATCGCGGGCGAACATGGTCATGGGCAGTGCTAGATGCGTACCGGCATGACCAGGTACAGGTAGTTGATCTTGTCGTAGGACTTGAAGATGCCAGCCTGCGAATAGCTCTTGAGCTCCAGCGTGATCTCCTTCTCCTTGGACAGGGCATTGAGGCAGCCAAAGATGTAGTGGTAGTTGAAGGCGATGGTACCCGACTCGCCCTCGGCCTCGACATCGATCGTCTCCTGTGCAAGGTCCTGGTCATTGGAAATGGAGGACAGGCCCATCTGCCCGTTCTCGACATCGATCTCGAACTTGACGGCGGGGTTGGCGCTCGCGATAACGGCCACGCGCTTGAGGGCGGCGTTAAAGGCGGCGACGTCGATCTTGACGCTCGTCACGCACGAATCGGGGATGAGCTGCTTGTAGTTGGGGTACACGCCCTCGATGCGGCGCGACACGTAGGTGGTGTTGCCGGCCTCGAAGACGACCTGGGTGTCGGTAGCCCCGATCATGATGGTCGCCTGGCTGGCCATGATGTTCAGTGCGTCGTTAAAGGCGTCAGCCGGAACGTTGAGCTCAAAGGAGCCTTCGAGGGTCGAGGTCTCGACCTGCGTATCGCACACGGCCAAACGGAAGGAATCGGTCGCCACCAGGCGCACGGTGTTGTTCTCGACCTTCATGTGCACGCCACCCAGGATGGGGCGGGCCTTGTCGGTCGAGGTGACGCGCCACACGCGGCCGACCATCTCGGACAAGATATCGGTCGGCAGTTCCACGGCGCTCTCGATGGCATAGGCCGGAAACTCGGGGAAGTCATTAGCATCGAGCGTGTTCAGGCGGAAAGAGCTCTTCTCGCAACCAATCAGCACCTGGCGCTCGGACAGCTCAAAGGTGACCGGGGCATCGGGGAGGGTCTTGGTGATATTGGAGAGCATCTTACAGGGGATAACCATCTCGCCCTCTTCTTCGACATGCGCCGCGATGCGATGACGGATCGAGATGGTGTAGTTAGAGGTCTGGAATTCCAAGATGCCGTCTTGGGCCTTAACGAGCACGCCCGACAGGATGGGGAGGGTGGATGCCGAAGCGACACCCTTCATAACGACGCCGATGGCTTGTGTAAGCGAGCTCTGGCTGACGGTGAACTTCATCTTTTAATACCTTTCTATAGATATAAATATCTTAATAATAGTAATAGCACTGACGAAACTGTTGATTACTCCCAAAGACGCAGGTCAGACCCAAAAAGAGAATCGACAGCAACCTGTGTGCAACAGGGGTGGTTTTCCACGTTCAAAACCTGCGCAAAACTTTTCATCACCGCGGGTTGGGTTTTAGACACCTTATGCCCGTGGTTTCGACAAGTTTTCAACAGGTGTCTCTATTTCCCTACGAGCGCAGTGTAATTTTATCGCGCAGCGACTTGAGGTCTTCGGTGACGGTGCGGTCTTCCTGGATCATCTTCTGGACCTTTTTGTAGCTCGTGCTGACGGTCGAGTGGTTGCGGTTGCCAAATTCGGCGCCCACCGCCGTGGTCGTCATCTCGCACATCTCGATGGCCAGATAGATGGCGATATGGCGTGCTTTGGCGATATTGGCGTTGCGACGCGGCCCGATGAGCTCCTCGTGTGTCACGCCGTACTGCTCTTCGATGACGGACTGAACCGTCTGGACGTTGATCTTTTTGGCCGATGTGTCGAAGTACTGGCTGGCGATGGCGTCGATATCGTCAAAGGTGAGCTCTCCGCCCTCGCGCTCGCGGTCGCCCGCCTCGCCGGCGCAGCGCTCGCAAAAGCTCTCGAGTTCGCGGATGTTGGTGCCCGAGACCTCGGCCATGTGTTTAAAGTGCTCGTCGGTCAGGTGCCCGCCGTCGCCCCCATAGGCCGCCAGCAGTGAGTCGTCGCCCGCCTCGGGAGCGGCGACGATGGTGTTCTCGTAATAGCGCTGCAAGATCTTGTATTTCATCTCGTAGCTGGGCTCTGCGACCAGGCAGAGCATTCCGGCGTTGAAGCGGCTGGTCAGGCGCTCGTCCATGCTTAGGTCCTTGGGGGCGCGGTCTGCCGCGATGACGACCTTCTTGTTGTTGCGGATGAACTCGTCCATGAGCTGGAAAAAGTAGTCCACGCTCGCGCGCTTGCCGATGATGTTTTGGATGTCATCGATGATGAGCACGTCCACGCCGTGGTACGCCTGCATGATGGGGGCGTTGCTCTTCTTTTGACGGTCGAACTCGGTCATCAGGTCGTCCAGATATGCCTGGGAGTTGGCATACTTGACCTTGATCTCGGGCGACTTCTCGGCGAGCTCGTTTTTGATGGCAAGCAGCAGGTGCGTCTTGCCCAGGCCCGATTTGCCGTAGATGAACAGTGATGTGCATGTGCCGCGCTCGTCCGCGAGGGCGGCAAACTTGAGTGCCGAGCGATAGGCATGGCTGTTCTCGGGGCCGTAGACAAAGTTCTCAAAGGTAAATTTTGAGTTCGCGGCGAGCGGGGCTCCATCCGTATTCTGCTCGGCCGGCACGGTCGGTGCTGGCATGGGTGAAGCGGGGGCCGCAGCTTGCGTGGATTTAGTCGGCGCTCCGCCCTTCATCTGGTTCATCATGCGACGAAAATCGTCGGCCGAGAGCGTGTTCTTGATTGCAATGCCCGAATCCGCGCCCGCCGCTGCGTCGTGAGCGATGGGCATGTGCGTGACGGGTGCGTTCGTTGACGTCGCCGCCGCGCTCGTCAACGGTGCCATTGTTTCACGGGAAACATCGCTGTGCTGGTGCTCGATTGTCGGCACATCGCCTGCGGAGGCCGGCACCGCCGGGGAAGCAGCGGGAGCCGTGGCGGGCGCCGTGGCGGCAGCGGATTCCGTCGCGGCGCCTTGCGGTGCCACGATGTCGAGAGCAATCGGTGCAAAGGCGATTTCTTCCAGATAGGCCTCAATAGTCGGCTGATGCTTTTTGAGCTGCGCGATGGCAAAGCGCGAGGGGGCCTCGATCGTGAGCGTATCTTCGGTCAGGCTTATGGCGCGCGATTGCCCCAGCATGTTGATGAGGCGTGCATCTTGGCCGTCGCGCTGGCAAAAGGCGATGGCGTCCCCCAGGATGATGCTTGCTTCCTCGTCCACTGTCTCTCCCGTTCTTTAGCTCTGAGCTCGCACGCGAGCGGCGCCGAGTTCGGTCAGATGGTATTTCTGGCCATGCTTGATGACCAAGCCAGCCTGCGCCAAGTCATTGAGCGTGCGTGACCAAGTGGGGGCCGAGTTTCCAAACGCCCTCGCCAGATCGGTTGCACCGCACGCTTGATTTTGCGCTAGATAGCCCAGCGCGGCGTTGCCGCGATCGCTTACGAACACGTCCGGTTGTGGCTGCGCATACTGATTTGCTGCATTAGGATACATCATTTGAGCTGCTGGTTGTTGAGAACTCTGCATCGGCGGCATTTGCTGTTGAAAACTTTGAGGCCACTGTTGGTAAGGCTGCGGAGGCATCTGCTGGGCCCAGGGGTTGTACTGCTGCTGCGGCATCTGCTGGTACGGCTGCTGATACCCCTGCTGGTACTGCTGCGGGAACTGCTGGCCGTACCCCAGCGGCGGCATCTGCTGATATGGATATCCCTGTTGGTACGGCTGATAGCCCATTTGCTGGCCACCCGGTGCCCCCGTCGCCTGCTGCATTGCTGCTGCATCCTGATCCGCCAGCGGCACGGCCTCTGGCATGTTTGGCGGCATCGACATCGATGTCGCCTGGGGCTCTTGTGTGGGAAGCATTCCGGGCTGCTGCATCTGCCTCACGGGGGGCTGCATCTGCTGCGTTGCCATGGGCTGCTGTGCAAAAGCTCCCGACAGGGGATATGTGGGCTGCTCCGTCTCGGGCCGCACGGCAGCGCCGCGTCCACCGGCGCGCTCGATTTCCTGTACGCGTTTAGGGTCCAGGCTTACCGTCACCACGGTACCGCTACCCATGTTGTCCTCGATGGATACGGCACCGCCGGCGTTTTCCAAATACTCCTGCACCATGGGAAACCCTGCTCCGGTTCCACGGATATAGCGCTTCATCTTGCTGTTTGCACTGGTAACGCCAAAGTCGAAAGCGCGCTCCTTGTCGTCGATGCCGGGTCCTTGATCAGCAAAGCGGATGGTGTCTCCGCCGTCCAGAATCGAGATGATGGGCTCGGCAAAGTGCGCGTGGATAAAGTTTTCGACAATCTCGCGGATGACCATGAGCGAGATATGGCCACCTTGTTCTTTCATGCACTGGTAGACGGTGTTGGTCGTCTCTTCTAAATACGTGCGGACATCTTGCGGATCAATGACGATCACACGCGGTGTCGACAGCATGTCGTCATAGACGGCGATGCGCGCGGCGTACATGGCTTTTGGCGCCTGCGTGGTCGTCTGCTCGCCTTCCGCATGCTCTTCGCGCACGCCGGTGATGTGCTCGTTGTCGGGTGCCGGGTCTCCGGAATCGACCATGGTGTAAAAGTCGTCAGACATGCCGCTCGCAATCTTTCAAAAGGTTTCGAACAAATAGTAGCTCACCGTGCAATGTTTCTCATCTTTCGACAACCTTTCAAAACCTGTTGAAAACTTTGGAAAACGGGCGAAAAGTTCTCAACATTGCCAACATGACCTGTTGAAAACTCGGTGAAATATCGTGAAAAGTTGTCGTACCCCGCAAATTTCAGTTGGGCTTATGGGGGAACCGTGTGAACTGTGCGACCTTTTACCTTTGATTTCTTGACATTTGAACATTGATTTCCCTACAATCTTCAAGCTCACGTGTCTATATCTGCGTCCGCGCTCCCGCGGACACTCGAAATGCAGCAGGAGGAACTTAAGATGAAGCGTACGTATCAGCCTAATAAGCGTAAGCGTGCCAAGACCCATGGCTTCCGTGCCCGTATGGCCACCAAGGGTGGTCGTGCCGTGCTCGCCCGTCGCCGCGCCAAGGGCCGCAAGCGTCTCACTGTCTAGCAGCGATACACACATCTCGCATGAAGACAATTAAGTCTCGGCAAGATTTCGAGCATGTGTTCAGTCAGGGGCGTCGTTTCAATCACCCTCTGATTCGAATGACCATATGTGAATCGGTTGGCGAAGGCGACTCCGGAAGGGTCGCCTTCGTTGGTGCTAAACGGCTCGGTTGTGCAGTTGTGCGCAACCGTTCTAAGCGTGTGATGCGCGAGGCCGCCCGCAGCTGCGGATTTCCCGTTGCGGGTTATGACATCATCTTGTTCGCGACTCCCAAGACGAGGATCTCCTCGCCGCAGGAGATGGACAAGGCATTGCGTTCGCTTATGAAGCGCGCCGGCGTTGCTGGGGAGGAGCGATGAGCAATCACGTTTTGCGACGTGTTGCCATCGCTCCTATTCGCATATATCAACAGGTTATTTCGCCCTTATTGCCTGACGCCTGCATTTATTACCCAACGTGCTCGCAATACGCCATCCAGGCGATTGAGAAGCACGGTGTTTTGAGAGGCTGCTGGCTTGCCGTGAGGCGCATCGCTCGCTGCAATCCCCTGCACGTCGGCGGTTATGACCCTGTGCCCTAGCGGGCACTCGCTATCGGAGGAAAACTTACATGTGGGATTGGATCGTTAACATCCTTTTCGAGCTGCTCAAGCTCATCCAGACCTTTGCGGTCGACTGGGGCCTGTCCATCATCATTCTGGTGGTCATCATCCGTCTGCTGCTGACGCCGCTTATGCTCAAGTCGACCAAGTCGACGGCTCGCATGCAGGTGCTGCAGCCCAAGATGCTCGAGATCCAGGAGCGCTATGCCGACGATCCCCAGCGTCAGGCCGAGGAGATGCAGAAGTTCTACAGCGAGAACAAGTTCAACCCCATGGCTGGCTGTCTACCGCTGCTGATTCAGATGCCTATCCTGTTCGCCCTGTTTACATTGCTGCGCAACCTGCCGCAGTACTTTAACGACGGCACGTTCTCGTTCTTCAACATCCTGCCCGACCTGACCACCACGCCGAGCGCTTCCTTTGCCGATGGCTTTATGGTTGCACTGCCTGCGCTGGTTTGCCTGATCCTGTTCGCCGTCCTGACCCTGATTCCGCAGCTCTATATGTCGCGCAACCAGACCGGCCAGCAGGCTCAGAGCATGCGTATGATGGCCGTCGTCATGACGGTCATGATGCTTTGGATGGGCTGGAGCCTTCCCGTTGGTGTTCTGCTGTACTACGACGTCTCGTCTGCTTGGCAGGTTATCCAGCAGATTTTTGTGACGCAGAAGGTCATCGACAAGGCGAAGGCCGATGAGGAGGAGCGTCTTAAGAACGCTCCGCTGCAGGTTGAGGTCACTCGTCGAGAGAAGAAGCCGCGTCCGCACAAGAAGAAGTAGTGGGATATCAATCTTATTTAGGTACCTAACTTTTGGAGTACGTTATGTCTGAAGAGATCATCGAGGATATGCTTGAGGAGGTTGCCCCGCTGGTCGCGGGCGATTATCCCGAGATTGCACAGCGCTACAAGGCTGGTGAAGAGCTGACCGATGAGGAGCTCGACACCATTGCCGATGTTGCGATTTCCATCCTGCGTTCCATCCTTTCGCACTTCGATGCCGCCAACTCTCCTATCGATGAGTATGAGGGCGACGAGGGTGAGCTGATTTTGGATGTAACGGCTCCCGACCTTGCTGTTCTCATTGGCCGTCATGGTCGCACCCTTGATGCCCTTCAGGTTATGTTCTCTTTGCTGGTGAGCCGCAAACTTGGCTTTAGGTATCCGGTTGTAGTGGACGTCGAGGGATACAAGAGCCGCCGTCAGGACAAGGTTGCCTCCATGGCTCAGTCTGCTGCCGAGCGTGCCATTCGCGCTCATAAGAGTGTTTCGCTTCCGCCCATGAATGCCTACGAGCGCCGACTGGTTCACATCGCACTTCGTGGCAATGATGCCGTCGATACTCATTCTGAGGGTTCAGACCCTGATCGCCATGTGGTGATTGTTGCTCGATAATCTACTCGAGCTTATGCTAAGGGGACGTGGTTTCCACGTCCCCTTTTTTTGTCAAAAGTTCTCGATACACTGATTTTTGTCAGAAAGGAGCTTTCGTTGTTAGTACTTACTGATCAGCAAGCTGACGAGATGTTGAGTCGTCTAGCTTTCTATTGCAAAGAGTATTCCTTGAGCGTAACTGATGTTGAGCTGAGGAAATGTATTCAGCATTTGGATTTGGTTCTAGAAACAAATAAGACAACCAATCTCACCCGTATTCTTAACGTAGAAGATGCTGCAGTACTTCATATCCTCGACTCACTTGTTTTGCTCCCCTATATCAACAAGGCTCCTGAGGGAGCTTTGCTGGATATGGGAACAGGTGCGGGCTTCCCTGGTATTCCATTAACCATAACAACGCATCGTAAAACTACTTATATTGACTCTGTTGGCAAGAAGGTTGATGCGGTAAATTCCTTTGTTCATGCTCTTGGATTGAAACATGCTCATGCGGTTCATGATCGTCTTGAAGAATATGCTCGAAGCCATAAGAAGCAGTTCTCTGTTGTAACCGCCCGCGCACTGGCCCCTCTACCGATTCTTGTTGAGTATGCGGCTCCGTATCTGAAGGATGGAGGGCTATTTGTTATAACCAAGGGCAATCCTTCGGATGAGGAGCTTGCTTCCGGCATGTCAGCAGCTAAGATTTGCGGCTTCACTTTGCTTCTGAATGACGCAATCGATTTGCCTGAGGACTTGGGCCACAGGGAGTTCATTGTTCTTAAGAAGAGTTATCCAGCATCTGTTTCATTGCCTCGTGCAAATGGCATGGCAAAGAAGAATCCGCTTGCCTAGATGTTTCACGTGAAACATAATGGATACTAACAACTTGCAGTGTTTCACGTGAAACATGGCGGTTGATATCGAATCGGAATGTTTCACGTGAAACATCCTCCGTTTGACAGCTTTAATACACACCAGGAGGGACCGTGGGATTTCGCGACGTTAAGCGTTCTAAGAGCGCAAAAGACACGCGTATCATTGCAATCATCAATCAAAAAGGCGGCGTCGGTAAGTCAACGACAGCTGTAAACCTTGCAGCAGCTCTGGGTGAACAGGGACGCAAGACGCTGATTGTCGATTTTGATCCGCAGGGAAACAGCACCAGTGGATTCGGAATTGAAAAAGAAGACCTTGATCACTGCATCTATGATGCGTTGTTGAATGATGTGCCGGCAGAATCGCTGGTTCTTGATACAAATTGCAAAAAGGTATTCGTAATTCCGGCTACAATTCAGCTTGCAGGCGCCGAAATTGAGCTCGTAAGCGCAATTGCTCGTGAAACCCGCCTCAAAGATTTGCTTGAGCCGATTCAGGACGAGTTCGATTTTATTTTCATTGACTGCCCTCCTTCGCTCGGACTGCTTACTATCAACGCTTTGACCGCAGCAGACAGCGTTTTGATTCCGATCCAGTGCGAGTATTACGCACTCGAGGGCGTTACGAAGCTGCTTGAGTCAATGAAGATGGTCAAATCTCGTCTGAACAAGGGCTTAGACACCTACGGTGTGCTTATGACCATGTATGACTCGCGTACTTCTCTATCGAATCAGGTTGTTGAGGAGGTTCAATCGTACTTTGGTGATAAGGCGTTTAAGACGTTGATACCCCGTACGGTTAAAATCTCCGAAGCTCCGTCTTTTGGAGAACCGGTAATTACCTATGCACCTCAAAATAAGGGTGCAAAAGCATATATGAACCTTGCAAAAGAGGTGATCAAGCGTGCCTAGTGTAAAGAAACGTGGCGGATTGGGACGTGGACTCAATGCTTTGGTCTCAGAGGCCGAGTATGAGACCGGTGGTTCGGCTGCATCGGGTTCAAATGTCGCATCTGAAACAAAACTACCTATTGAGGATATCGTTCCCAACCCTAATCAGCCGCGAATTCACTTTAACGAAACTGAACTTCGCGAGTTAAGCGAGTCAATCCAAGAACATGGCGTCTTGCAGCCGCTTTTGGTTCGCAAGCATGGAAACGGCTATGAGATCATCGCTGGTGAGCGTCGTTATCAGGCGTCAAAGCTTGCTGGTCTTGAGGAGCTGCCTGTCATCATTAAAGATGTTAATGATGAAGAGATGCTGGCTCTTGCTCTTATCGAAAACCTTCAGCGTTCTGATCTGAATCCCGTCGAAGAGGCTAAGGGCTATCGCCAGCTCATAGATGCCAGCGGTATGACCCAGGAGGCATTGTCAAAGGCTGTAAGCAAGTCACGCTCTGCAATTACAAACTCGCTGCGCCTTCTTGATCTCCCCGAAGTAGTTCAGCAGATGATTTTTGAGGGTAAACTTACTGCTGGTCATGCACGTGCGATTCTTGCAGTTCCCTATGAGGATGCTCGAATTCGACTTGCTGAGAAGGTTCTTGCAGAGGGCCTTTCCGTAAGAGCGACAGAAAATCTTGCTCCGTTGTTTTCTGCCGGGGAGACACCTAAGACTCCGAGGCCTGCAACGCCTCAGTCTTTTAAAAAGGCTGCCCGCGTGCTTCGTCAGGTTTTTAATACCAACGTGCGTGTGAAGAGCTCGCGAGGAAAGAATAAGATTGAGATTGAGTTTAAAGACGAGGAAGAGCTCTCTCGTATTCTTGGCGAAATGATTCAGTTTGATCAAGGAGGCCAAGATGAGGAATAGGATTTTAACTGGGATTGCATTGGCGACGACTGTCGCGGTTGGTGTCTTTGCTGGCTATAAGATCGCGACAGACGATGAGCTTCGAGGTCGTTTGCTTCGTAGCGCGCAAGATATTGTCGATACATCCAAGAAGAAAATGGATGTTATGACAGAAGATGTTGCCATGCGCACTGCTCAGGTAACGAAGAATCCCAAGATTAATCAAGGTTGGGTTAGCAACCAATGGGAAAATGTAGGCTATTAGGTACCTAACAATTACTTAGCATATTTTGAGGGGTTCTTGTCTGATTCACGAGGCAAGGACCCCTTATTTTGGCCGTAAAAAATGGGACAGGTAGCAGCTGATTCAAAATTAAGGTCAATAAATGAAACGGCCACGGTTGCATATCCTGCAACCGTGGCCGTTCGATGTTTCACATGAAACGTTTTGGGGTGCGACTCCCCTATGCGTTCTTCTGAACTTTGAAGCGCTGCTTCAACTGTCCGCAGGCGGCGTCAATATCGTTACCACGGGAGTTACGAATCGTGGTCTCGATGCCACGGGACTCAAGACGACGCTGAAGATCCTCAACCTTATGAATCGGCGACGGCTTGAGCGGGCTGCCCTCGATGTCGTTAAGCTGAATCAGGTTAACGTGGCACAGCGTTCCCTCGCAGAAGTCGCAGAGCGCCTGCATCTCGGGATTCGTATCGTTGACGCCTTCGATCATGGCATACTCATAGGTCGGGCGGCGGCCAGTCTTCTCGGTGTAAAGCTGAAGCGCCTCGTGAAGTCGAAGCAGCGTGTACTTCTTAACGCCTGGCATGAGCTTATTGCGCGTCGACTGGATGGCGGAATGCAGGGAAACGGCAAGCGTGAACTGCTCGGGGATGTCGGCAAATTTGCGAATACCTGGAATAACGCCGCTGGTAGAGACGGTGAGGTGGCGAGCGCCAATACCGATGCCATCGGGGTCGTTGAGGATTCGCAGCGCCTTGAGAACCTCATCGTAGTTGGCAAACGGCTCGCCCTGGCCCATGAAGACAACGCTCGTGGCACGCTCGCCAAAGTCGTTAGATACATGAAGCACCTGGTCGACGATCTCTTGAGCGGTCAGCGAGCGCTTGAGGCCGTTGAGACCGGTGGCGCAAAAGGCGCAGCCCATGCCACAGCCTGCCTGGGTGGAAACGCAGACAGAAAGCTTGTTACGGCGGGGCATACCGACAGTCTCGACGGAAATGCCGTCGTGGTACTCGAGCAGATACTTGCGAGAGCCATCTTTGGAAACCTGCTTGGTGAGTTCAGTCGGCGTGTCAAAGGCAAAAGCCTCTTTAAGCTGCTCGCGGAAAGCCTTGGGAAGGTTGGTCATATCGTCAAACGAACAAACGTTCTTCTCAAAGACCCATTCGATGAGCTGCTTCGCGCGGAAGGCGGGCTGGCCAAGTTCGGCCACGAGCTCGCGAATATCGTTTTGGCTCAAGTCGCGAATGTCCTGAGATTTAGTCCTGGGATTCATGGAAGCCTTTCGATTTTGGGGAAACGTAGAGGGTATCGCTACAATATGGTATCAGCTGCAGAAATTATAGAGGAGGAGTCTGCCCATGCCGGGTAAAAGCCTAGAGAACATGCACGTAGCGGTCTTGGCGGGCGGTCATTCCGCTGAGCGCGAGATCTCGCTCAATTCGGGAAAGAACGTCGTGGCTGCCTTGAAGGAGGCCGGCTACACCTCGGTGGAGCTGCTCGATGCGGCCGCCGATGACTTTATGGTAACCATGGCGACCGGCGGCTTTGACGTGGCGTTTATCGCCATGCACGGCGCCGGCGGTGAGGATGGCGCCATGCAAGGTGCCATGGAGACCCTGGGTATCCCCTACACGGCCTCGGGCGTGCTTGCCAGCGCCTGCGGTGCCGACAAGGAGGTTTCTAAGCTCCTGTACGCCAAGGCGGGCATTCCCGTTGCCCCCGGCCTCGCGCTCGAGGTGGGCGATGAAGTCGATATCGATCATATCGTCGAGGTTTGTGGCGAGCGCTGCTTTGTGAAGCCGGCCGTCAACGGTTCCAGCTATGGCATTTCCCTGGTCCATGAGCCCTCCGAGCTGCCCGCGGCAATCGCCAAGGCGTTTGAGTACGGCGACAAAGTGCTGGTCGAGAAGTGCATCGAGGGCACCGAGATCACCGTCGGCGTATACGGCGAGGACGACGTGCGCGCCCTGCCGATTGTCGAGATTCGTAAGCCCGAGGACTGCGAGTTCTACGATCTGGACGTGAAGTATATCGACCCTACGGACATCCATCGCATTCCGGCGCAGATTTCACCCGAGAATTACGCTCGCGCTCAGGAGCTTGCCTGCGCCGCTCACAAGGCCCTCGGTTGCCTGGGTATCTCGCGCAGCGATTTTATCGTGAGCGAGGACGGCCCCGTTATCCTCGAGACCAATACCATTCCCGGCATGACCGATACGTCGCTGTATCCGGATGAGATCCGCCACACCGACGACATGACGTTCCCGCAGGTCTGTGACAGCCTAATCCGTATGGGCCTTCGTCGAGCGGGCATTGCATGCTAATCGAGGACGCGGTTTCGTCAGGAACGCCGCAGTTTGTCATCGACTCCTATGCCACGCTTGCCGAACGCGCCAAAACGCAGTCCTTCGGCCTCATCGAGGAAGATGTGATTGTCCTCGATACCGAGACCACAGGTCTTTCGGTGCAGGACAACGAGCTGATCGAGATCTCGGCGGCCCGTCTTTCGGGCCGCGAGATCGTCGACCGCTTCGATACCTTCGTGCATCCCAAGCAGCTGATTCCCGCCGAGATTACCGAGCTCACGAGCATTACAAATGCCGATGTGGCAGATGCCCCGTCGGCCGTTGAGGCCGTCGCCGCTCTCGCCGATTTTGTCGGTGGTTGTCCGGTGATCGCACATAACGCCACGTTCGACCGCTCGTTTATCGAGTCGGTCAAAGGCGGCGTCAACGTGAGCGATATTTGGATCGATTCGCTGGCGCTGTCGCGCATCGCGCTTCCGCGCCTGGCCTCGCACAAGCTGTCTTTTATGGCCGATCTGTTTGGCTGTGACTCGGTATCACACCGTGCCAATGCCGACGTCGACGCCCTGTGTGGCGTATGGCGCGTGTTGCTCGTGGCACTCACCGACTTGCCCCAGGGCCTCATAGCGCGCCTAGCCGACATGCATCCGGACGTGCCTTGGTCCTATCGTCCTATCTTCTCATTCTTGGCGGGGCAGAACCCTGGTTCTATCTTCTCTCTCAGCGCCGCTCGTGCTGACGTTCTCAAGGCCGATCGCGCCGACGATCGGGTGGACGCCGACGAACTGCCGGTACTCAAGATGCCGAGTCGTGAGGAGATTGAGGCAGACTATGCGCCAGGTGGCCTGGTCAATCGCATGTATCCTACTTACGAGCCGCGTGATGAGCAGATCGCGATGGCGCTCGAGGTCCGCGATGCGCTGGTCACGGGCACTCATCGTGTAATTGAGGCGGGCACAGGCGTCGGCAAATCGATGGCCTATCTGGTGCCTTTTGCCGAGGCGGCACGCCGTAACAACATCACGGTTGGTATTGCGACCAAATCGAACAATCTTGCAGACCAGCTCATGTACCATGAGCTGCCAAAACTTGCCGAGCAACTGGACGGTGGTCTGTCATTTTGCGCTCTCAAGGGCTATGACCACTATCCGTGCCTGCGCAAGCTTGAGCGCATGAGCCGAGGCCAGGTCGAGATTACCACCAAGCGCGATCCGGCGGACACGCTCACGGCGGTCGCGGTCATTATGGCGTACGTCTGCCAATCAGCCGATGGCGACCTCGACTCGCTCGGCATTCGCTGGCGCAGCGTCAACCGTCCCGACTTTACGACGGCGTCGCGCGAGTGCGCCCGTCGTCTATGCCCGTTTTTCCCCGATAAATGCCTGGTCCACGGCGCCCGCCGTCGCGCGGCGCATGCCGATGTGGTGGTCACCAACCATTCCCTGCTGTTCCGCAATGTTGCGGCCGAGGGCAGGATTTTGCCTCCGATTCGCCATTGGGTAATCGACGAGGCCCATTCCATCGAGCGCGAGGCGCGCCGTCAATGGGCGCGCGTGGTGTCGGCGGATGAATCGCGCGTTCTGTTTGAGCGCCTGGGTGGCTCGAGCACCGGCGCGCTGAGCCAGGTTTCCCGCGATTTGGCAACCTCGGAGGGCTCTACGCTCTACTTGGGCCTTACTGCCAAGGCGACGTCGACAGTTGCACGCGCGAGCATGGCAATCGCCGACGTGTTCGATGGCGTTCGCGAGCTCGGCCGCCGTGCCCGTGGGGGTTATGATAATGCCAATCTATGGATTGGCCCCGAGTTGCGCGAATCTGACGACTGGCATGATTTCTTACCGTCGGCCTACACTGCCATCGACGCATTGGAACAGGCTGACAAGAGCGTCGACGCGCTGGTGCAAGCCGTCGCCGCCGACAAGCCCGAGGTTGTTGTCGACCTGGGTGATATCTCGCGCCGCCTGCACGAGCTGGCCGAGAACCTCAAACTCATCATTGAGGGCACCGATGAACACTACGTGTATTCGCTGCAGGTCAATCGCAGGTTGCGTGCCGGCGGAGAATCAATGACCGCAGAGCGCATCGACATTGGCGAGGCCTTGGCAACCGAGTGGCTGCCCGAGGTCCACACGGCTATCTTTGCATCGGCGACCATGACGGTTTCCAAGAGCTTTGAGCACTTTAACCACGCCGTCGGCCTCGATCGCATCGGTGCCTCGACATCATCGTCGCTGCACTTGGATTCGAGCTACGACTTCGATTCGAATATGGCTGTAGTCGTTGCGGGCGATATCCCCGATCCGCGCGACCGTGAAGGCTATCTTTCGGCGCTCGAGCGTGTGCTGGTCGACGCTCATCTTGCCATGGGCGGCTCGGTGCTTACGCTGTTCACCAACAGGCGTGACATGGAGGAGCTGTACGCTCGCGTCGAGCCCAAGATGGCTCGTGCGGGTCTGGAACTCAACTGCCAGCAGCGCAACTCGTCTCCTCGTCGTTTGCGCGATCGCTTTATCAACGAACCGACCTCGTCGCTCTTTGCACTTAAGGCCTTTTGGGAAGGGTTTGATGCCAGCGGCGAGACGCTGCGCTGCGTCATCATCCCCAAGCTGCCGTTCTCGAGCCCCACAGACCCGCTCTCATGCGAGCGCAATCTGCGCGAAGACCGCGCTTGGGCGCGCTATTCGCTGCCCGAGGCCGTGCTCGAGGTCAAGCAGGCAGCCGGTCGCCTCATTCGCTCATCGACCGATTGTGGCGTACTCATCTTGGCCGACCCGCGCCTGGTGACGAAGGGCTACGGCAAGAAATTCTTAACGTCGCTGCCCACGAGTTCCTATCAGCGCATCGAGTCGGCACAAATCGGGCACTATCTACAGCTGTGGCGCGCACGCCACGAGCGGTGCCGCTAAAGCGGACAGGCGAGGGATTTTGCCATATCGCACAGACGCTCTGACAGGGTGGGGTCATCCAAGATGCGGATGGCTCCGCCCGCTGCGATTATCTGGCTCAGCAGCCAACGCTCGGAGCCGTAATGCACGGTTAACGTTGCCGTGTCTGCCCCGCTGCGCTCGATTAGGGTGATGCCGGCCCAGTCCAGATGTTCCGCCATATCGAATGGCATCAGGAGCTTTGCGCTGCGCTGCGTCCGGGCAAGGGAATCGTGGAGGGATGCGACGTCCGGTGCGTGAGGCACGACGGAGTCTTCCGTCAAGGCGAGTCCCTCGATTTTATCCATGCGATAGGTGCGCTGCTCATCGACCGCGATGTCCCAGGCAATCAGGTATGTTTGGTCGCCGTTTGCCGTAATGCGCAAGGGGTCGACCAGACGATCGCGTGGCCGTGCATCGTCCATCGAGCGATACGAGATGCGGCAGCGAACGCCGTCCTGAATGGCACAGCTCAGCTGCTGCCAGTGCGACCCGTGGTTGACGGTGTCAAAGACGCGCTGGTTATAGCCAAGCTCTTCGGGTAGAAGGGCATGTCGAATCCGAGCTGCCGCCTGGGGATCGATCCCCAACGATTCAAGTTCGTGGTTGAGCACAGCGCCCTCGGCGGCACTCAGGCGCAGCGGTAGCATACGACCGGCGTCACCGGTGAGGACCACACGCTCGCCGCGGCATTTGCAGATGATGCGCGCGCCCGATTCTCGGTCCGCGAGCGTCGAGACGATCTCGAGAATCTCGTCGAGCGACACCCCCGTGATGTCAAATCGACTGCAAATCTCGGTTCGTGTCATGCCGCTCTCGCCGGCGGCGTAGAGGGCCTCCATGATGTCGATGGCGCGCGAGAGCCTCTGCTCGCTGGTGAGTTTACGCACGGGCATGCTCGTGCACCGTCCTTTCAATGAGGTGGTTCCACGCCTGTTTGAGCGATTTGGGGGCCACGGGCCTCATGCCGTCCATGGCGTGGGCCATGCAAAATGAGGCGCCGGCTTCAAGATCGCGCACGTCAACGGTCCAGGTCCATCCCACATCGGTGTGTACGAGCTCACCTCGCCCACGCGTGAGGCCGTTGATCATATCGATCTGCGTCTGAGGGGCGAATGAGAACGTGGCTGCAACGGGCGGTCGGTCGGCAAAATCGAATTCAAAGAACAGGTAGTCGCTGAGGTTGAAGTCCGCGGGGATGACGTAGGCCTTCGAAGGACGCCAAGCGCGTACGATGCGGTCGCAGCGGAATGTCCTGATGTCGTCGGTGACGTTGTCGAGGCCGCAGAAGTAAGCCACGCCCTCGCGCTCGAACATGCCGTAGACGCAGACGGTACGTTCTTTCTGCTCGCCGCGTCCGTTCTGATATAAAAATCGCAGCGCGCATCGCTCGGCAAAGGCGCTCCAAACCGCATCGACGGTGGGAGAGCGGCTGATCGGCGCCTCGTCTACCGTCGTCCTGCCGGTGAGATAGGCAATCTTGGAGCGAATATCGGCAAGCGGTGCGGCAAAAGTGGATGAGCCGGCCGCTAGTGTCTGGTCGATGGCGTTGAGCAGGATATCGGCGTCGTCTGCGGTAATGAGGCCGCCTGCCGCAAACGTGTGCTCGCGGTCGATTGTCCACGAGCTTTCCTCGGTCTCCTGCGCGCCGGTGGGGCGAACCTCCTTGATTAAGATGCCGCGTTCGAGCAGCTTGTCACGATCGCGTCGAAACTTGCGCTTATCCGAGTCGATATTGCCCGAGCCATATCCCAGGTCAGAATCCAAGACGATCTGCTCGGTCGTCAGCGGTTCGGGGGAGCTATTGAGCACAAAGAAAAGATTGAGGATGCGCTGAGCCGTTTTATCGAAACTGGGCTCCGAATTCCCCTTTTTAATTGTCTCGGTCGTGTCGCTTGCCGTCATAGGGTCCTCGCATGAGAAGGTGGTTTGCTGCCATGATTTTAGTCCGATATGGAGATTAGGCTATATCCTTGTCCGCTCGGGGCGTTAAGATGGCCCGAATTCGGTCGTTTGCGCTCGCTCGGGGTATACTTTCGACTATATACGGTTCTAATGTGCATGCATTGGGCCTATTTGTCGGATTATGGATGTGGAGCGCACATGGCGAACACCCAGAACTATATTAACCACCTGCTGCAGAACACCGGCATTACGCCGGCGTGCAGCGAAGAAGAGCGCTTGGCTGCCGAGGATATCGCTCAGATCTTCCGCAACCACGGCTTTGATCCCGAGGTTCAGGAGTTCAATGCCCCGGCGCCCAGTAGGTTGGCATTTGCCGTTACCGGTATTCTTGCGTTTGCCGGTGCCCTGCTGATGGGCATCGGCGGCGGTATCGGCTTGGTCGGCACCTTGCTGGCCATTGTCGCCGCCGTTCTTTACGTGCTCGAGCGCACAGGGCACCCCGTGGTTTCGCGCCTGGGCAAGACAAGCGTGAGCCAAAATGTCATCGCCTATCACAAGGCCTCGGGCCCGCTCGCGTCCCCGCGTAACCGCCCGGTGGTCGTTGTCGCACACTACGACTCTCCCCGTGCTGAGCTGCTCGCCCGCGAGCCCTATGCTTCGTATCGTGCGCTCATCGCCAAGCTGCTGCCTGTTGCCACGGTTGCCCCTGCTGCCGTTGCCATCCTGCGTATCCTGCCGCTCCCCGGCGCGCTCAAGGTTCTGCTGTGGATTGTCGCGATCCTCGCTTCCCTCGTTGCACTTGCCAACGCGGCAAACATCATCTCTAACCGCCACATTCTTCCCTATACGTCCGGCGCGGTGTGCAACAAGTCTTCTGTCGCCGCTATGCTCGGCGTTATGGACAACGTTGCTCCCTTCCAGGGCGAAAACGAGTTTCCCGACGATGTTCCGTTCGATACCTATTTTGGGGAGCAAAAGCGTCGTGCCGAGGAAATGGCGCGTGCAGCGGCGGAGTATGCCGCGGCCCAGCAGCAAAACGACTACGGCAACACCATCGAGTACGAAGAGCCTACCTACGCCGAGGACGAGTTCGGTCAGCCGATTGCTCCCGACACTCAGACCGAGCCCGAACAGGGTGAGGCTTTCGACGAGCAGATCGAGGGCTTTGAGGGTGCGTCTGCCGACGAGACGCTGATTGGCGCCATCGTGCCCGAGGATCAGGATCAGGCTGTCCAGGCTGAAGAGTTCAATGACGAGGTTTCCGCTGCCGAGCCGGTGGAGGAGCCTGTCGCGGCCGAGCCCGAGCCCAAGCTCTATCGCAATGCCGCCGGCAACATCCGCTTTGGTTCGGATGCCATCCGTGCGCTCGGAATGCTTCCCGAGTCCTGCACGCTCGATTACGAGGAGGGCGAGGAGCCGACGTTTGAGCCCGAGCCTGCCCCCGTCGTGACTGCACCTGCGCCCGCTGTCACCGTGGATGATGAGTCTGCCGCGGTTGCCGCTGCCGTTGCCGAGCCCGAGGCAGTGTCCGCGATCGATCCCGCGGCAGGACTGGACGTTTTGGCTCCCGCCGCGCCGGCGCAAGACGTTGCGGACGAGTCTGACGACGATTACGTTGAACAGCCGAGGCGCGTGTCTTACGAGAGCGATACTGATTTCTCGGCCGAGATTCCCGCGGCAACGCCCCATGCCGACATTGCATCCGCGTTCTCGTCGATTGGCGCCAGCGCTTCCAACTTCTTTAAGGGTGCGCTTGCAAAGGGCAAGAAATTTGTCGACGATTTCGAGGAGAAGCGCGCTGCCGCACGCGAGGCTGCCGAGCAGGAGGCTATCGCTCAGCAGCAGGCAGCCGAGGCGGCACGTGAGCACGCGGCGCAAGAGTTCGAGCAGAACGAGGCTATGCAGTCCGCGCCCGTCGACGCCGCCGAAGCTACAACGTCCTTTGAGTCCCAGCAACCGACGTCCGCGGATGTTGTTGAGGCAACAACGTCTTCCGAGGCTCAGCAGCACGTCGATAGCACCATGTCGTTTGATGCCGCGAAGTTCGATTCCACGATAACGTTTGAAAAGCAGGGCACCGCGATTGCTGAGCCCCTTCCTGTTTCCGATGAACAGGGCGACGCGGTGGACGATGACGAGCCCATTGATGCTGCCGAAATTCAGGATGCTGCCGAGGACGAGTCCGTCGAGGCCAACTCTGACGAAGAGCAATACGCGGCAGCCGATCAAGGTGATTCGACCGAGGTTGAGCAGGAGGAAGTGCCTGCGGTTTCCGAGACTCCCGAGACGGATGAGTCGAGGCCTTATTCCACGCAGATTTTCACCATGCCGACCCCGAGTGGTTCCGGTGCCACGGTTGCCAATGTCGCTCCCACCCAGGACGAAACGGTCGATTCCCTTATGGCCCAGATTTCCTCCCAGGCATCGCCGCGTCCGCAGATGAATGTTCCCGATCCGGCGTCGGCACCGTCGCCTGCACCTTCCTCGTCTCCGCTGGCTTCGGTCCCCGATCCGTCGCTGCCGTCTATGAAGCAGGCAAACGTTGCGTCTCGCACGTCGCTGTTCGACCTTCCCGATCCCTCTGCCCAGGTTAACGACCCCTTTGCTACCGCCCAAGGTCCCGAACCCACATCGGCACCCGTTGCGCCTCCTATGCCCGTTGCGTCGGGCGCGCAGCCGATCGAGACCATTTCGGCTCCCGCCCCGGCGGCACCCAAGTCTCGTAAGCGCGGCCTGGGTGGTCTGTTCGGCCGTAAAAAGAAAAACGAGCAGGACAGCATGAGTGACTGGCTGGGCGTCGAAGACGATTACGATGCCAAGAAGTCCGGTCGCGGTATCGGTTCGTGGGATAACTTCGAGGACGATAACGATGGCTGGAAGGGTGGCGCTACGTCTTCCGATGGCGCTTCTTCCGAAGATATGCTCTCGGCTGTCGCCTCTATGGGCGATGATGAGCTGCTCGGTCACGATATCTGGTTTGTGGCAACGGGCGCCTCGGATTGTGATGGCGCCGGCATGAAGGCCTTCTTGGCTTCGCATCGCGATAAGCTCCGCGGCGTATTCTTTATCAATCTTGAATCCGTCGGCGCCGGTAGGCTTTCGGTTGTGACGGTCGAGGGCGAACAACAACTGCTCAAGGGCGATCGCCGCATCATGAACCTGGTCAGCAAGGTCTGCAAGTCGTTCCATGTCGATTGTGGCGCGCTCGAGATGCCCTATGCCAAGACCGATGCCTATGCCGCGCTCGAGGCGAGCCGCCGAGCCCTCACCATCGCCGGCGTGGACGGCACGCGTCTGGCTTGCGCTCGTACCGAGGACGACCTGCCCCACAATGTCAACCCGACGAACATTGCCACGGTATCCGAGGTCGTGACCGAGGTTATCCGCCGTTCGTAGACGGAGCTCTAAGGAGTCAACGTGTTTTCGTATATTAAGCGCCATTGGCCTGTCTACGTGATTTTGACCTTGATTGCCATTGCGTTAGGATTTGGGGCTGCCTACATCGTGGGTGCGAAGGGCTCGACCCCCGCCTCCGCAATCAGCGAAGAGGTGGAGCAAGAACAGAGCACGGGTGCCGATGGGATTCCTGAGTCCGAGCAGGCAATCGTTGATGGTGGATCTTCGTCTGCAGAGTAGATACGGCGATTTACATGATTGAAAGCGGGCGAGCCGGGGGACTGGCTCGCCCGCTTTTTCATCGTGCTAGCGGTTCTTTGGGATCGACCTAAGGCGAGCGAACCATAGGGCTGCGGCACCCGAGGTCAGGAGCGCGGTGATGCAAGCGGCGATGGGAACTGATCCTGTTGCCGGTAGGTCCTGCGGTAGGGTACAGCGTTGAATGACACGGTCCTCGTCATGTGACTCAAGTTTATCGCCGCCGCCGTTGCGGCAAAGATCGACGCGCGCGCTGTTGGTGAGTGCGGTTTGGGGCGTATAAGCCGACGTTGCCTGCATGTGCACGACTGCGCCCCGAGCGTCTGTGCCAAGGATTGCTTTGGCATCGTCAAGGTCGTCGTGCTCATCTTTGAGATCATCGCGGGTCCAAGAATCCGCATCGCTTCGAGTCGTAAAGTCGGCAGCTACCGCACCGTATTCAATTCGAATGCCCGTTACGACGGTATTGGATGCAAGGTCGAGCTCTTCCGCCTCGAGTGTGGTGGATTCCGTGGTCGAGACATCCGCCTTCCAGAGGCGCCAGCCGTCGTAATCGACGAGGCGACAGTCCTCACCAAGGCTCTCTTTTACTTCGTCGGACTCAAGCCAAGGATTTTCGTGCCCATCGTCAAGTGTCGCGTTCGCCGGTTCATCGACATCTGTCGAGTCCAACGACGTCGTGCGATACCACACGTTGCACAGACCGTTGAGGTCGCCGATGGCGACGGGGGTTTCGATTGAGATGAATCTCGCCGTGCCGTCTTTGGCGCACTCAAGATCATCGGTAATCGTAAACTCATCAACCCAAGTGGCGGAATCGTTTCGAGCATCGATGGTATAGGAGAAAAGCCCATCACTATTGGTTTGCGTCGTGGCGCGGTTTTTACCATCGCCGTTAGCCAACAGGCCCTTTTCGATAGGTTGGACAAGTTCCTGACGCTTGTCGACCTGCCCCTTGATCTCGATGGGCGCATCCTTCATCGCGACGGATTGGACTTCTCCCGTATCCTTTATTTCAAACGTTATCTCCTCGGCAAGGTCATAGGTCCGCGGAGACATCATTTCGCGCAACGAGTAGGTGCCGGGTGCAAGATGTTCGACGCGGTGCGGCTTGTCGGATGAGGTCCAGGAGTCTATTTCGGTTTTATCGGGACCATATAAGGTGAGCTGTGCGCCTTCCACTTCCTGCTCACCGCTTGCATCGACCTTGGAGATATCAACCTTGGTGTAATCGTCGGATACGTTAAGCCGTGCTTCTACAACGGGTGTTTTCTGGTCGGCATAAGTAAGGTCGACAATATGGGTTGTCCGATCGAGCAAGAAGCCTGCCGGCGCTTGAGTCTCGACAACCTCGTAGCGTGCGGTGCCAGATCCCAGCGGGAGGTTGTCCGCGCGTGCTTCTCCAGTTTCATCCGTCGTGACGGTAGCGACAGTCTCACCGTCGAGCGCGGCAATGCTACCGTCGGGGCGCACGATATCACCCGAGGCACGGATCTCAAAGACGGCGCCCGCGAGGCTGCTGCCGTCTACGGCATCGGTTTTAACGATCCTGATGTTTCCGGTCGCGGCGTGGTCATAATACGAGGCGATTGCAACGGGCGTTAGGTTCATGTCGGCGGGTATGTTTACCTCGATCTCCTCGCCGACAAGATAGGGCTCTTTGGCCGAGGTTTCGCGTACATAATAGGTGCCCGGCACGAGCGATTCGGGCAGTGTGACGGTCCCGGTCGCGTCAGTCGTAAAGGTGTCCATTACGTTATGTGCTGGATACCAGCAAATTTGTGAGACAGGTTCGTGATTGCTGTCTAGGAGTTGGAAGGTGAATCCGGCTAGTGGAACAGAAGCGCCTGTTTGGGCATCGCGTTTTACAATCTGGAGATGCGTCGACAGCGCGTGGTTGTCCACGATATATTGAAGCTCGGCGCCGTTGGAAATCTGATTGGCCCCGACGGTCCATTCCCCTGCACGTTTAAAACCCTCGGGGACGGTTTCCGGAACCTCGCGAACCGTGTAGCCGGCACGGTCGTATGGGACGGCTCCGTGGACACCGGCGGGTCGCTTACCTGTGCCGAACCATGCTTCGGGCTGGTCTTTGGTGGAGGCAAAGCCATAGATGTTTGTGGTCAGTGTGCCAACAACCTGCTGAGAGCTGTTGCTGACAACCTCAAAGACAACACCACCCGCCGGCTGCTCCAGGCCGGATTGGTCGCTATTGCCGTAATCCTTGAATTTGGAAATCTCAAGGTCAAAAGCAATGGGGATATCGGAAATGCGAGATTCGATCTCGACCACGCCTGAATCGCCGAGCTGGTCGGCTCCAACGGTATAGGTCCAGCTGTCGTTGGATGGCAGGTAGCCCTCGGGGGCTTTTGATTCGTAGATGGTAAAGGTTCCTAAGGGGACATCGGCGAGGGTGGCCCGACCGCTTTCGTCGGTCGTGAGGATTTGCGCCCATCCAGGGGTTGATTGTGACACACACGTGAACTCTGCTCCTGCGAGTGAAGATCCCACCTGGGGGCCGGCATTCGTCGCGGCATCGAGTTTTACGATACGCAGGTTGATGGTGCCGGGCTGTTCATCAATGGCGACCTGTCCACCGTCATTCCCCGTGGTAAAGGCGATGCGATCACGACGGGGGACATAGCCGGCCGGCGCCTTCGTTTCAACTAGGTAGTATGCCGTGTTGGGCAGAAGTGTTGCTTGCGCCCGACCGTTGCTGTCCATCTGGATGGTGCCGACACGCGCGCCGCTGGCGCTCTCAAAAATATCGAATGTTGCCCCGTCAAACTGATAAGTATTGTTTCCGCTGGTAATGGCGGCGTTTGCAGACTGCTTTTGGAAGGAAACAGAGACCGCCGGCAGTACATAGAGCATGTCTTGACGTTTGCTGCCGCCCGATACGGCTCCTAGATAGCGCCGCGCGCGGTGCGGAGCGGCTTTGATGCTTCCTGATTTTGCGTTGTCGTGGAGCCACCGCGCAGCCGCCACGACTTCATTGTCAGCGGTAAAGTGCCCACTCTTGGTTTTGCCCTGAGCGGTCGTGTAGGAATAGGTACCGTCGACATGGGTAGTGCCGTTGAGCATCCATACGGCAAGCTGGGTTGCGGCGCGGGCGCGATCGGGTGAAAGATGGTAACCGCCAAACGACGTGGCGGTAGGATATCCGTGACAAACGATTGCCGCGAACTCGTCGTCGAGCCACACCCAGCCTTGATCAAAGTTGAGCCATGGGCCGCCCGGCTTGGTGGGGCCGGGGCGCTCCTGGTTCATGCAGTAGGCAATCGAGGCGTCTTGAGCTTCATACTTGCCGATGAAGAAGGGCCCACAATCATCGCTAATAGTGCGGAAGCCGAGCTGATCGTAGCCATCGACGGCAAATGCGGCTCCCGGTGTCAGGCAGCCGAAAAGCAGGAAGAGGAGCAGGAGCAGCGGACCTGTTGCGATTGCGCTGTGGACAGAGTGCGTGGGTGCGTTGGACATGGCTGCTCCTTATCCCTCGTGCGCCGCACGGGGAGGCTGCGACGCGTAGGATGAGGCTACCCCCGAGGTTCATGCGGGTAAGTACCAAAGGCTGACCAAAAGCTTGCCCAATTCCTGACAAATTGAGCTCAAATACAACAATCAAGCAAAAGTGCAGGTAGAAGATAGGGAGAACAGGAAGTCAAAGGTCCTCGTCTCCACAATTGACGCGATTTTCAAACGAATCTCCACAGCTAAAACAAGCATCACCACCCTTGTATCGAACAAGACAACCGCGTTATACTATCCCCCACATATGCGGGCATCGCCAAGTGGTAAGGCATCAGCTTCCCAAGCTGACACTCGCGGGTTCGAGTCCCGTTGCCCGCTCCATTCGAATTTCAGGCACGGTAACGTTTCGTTATCGTGCCTTTTTCAATAAAGTGCCGGGACTCGAACCCGACAGGGTGCGAGCGTTAAATAAACGCGAAGCGTTTATAGCGAGCAGGCAAGGTCGCCGATAGGCGACCGCAGCCGGTGCGTATTTGCGAAGCAAATACGCAGACGTCCCGTTGCCCGCTCCATGGAGCAAGGAAGATTTCGGGAATGGTAGATTCAGCCCGCTTTGCTCCCACACTTCCCCGGATCTCGGTATGCCACTGAAGCCGGCGCGGATTTGCGAAGCAAATGCGCAGATGTCCCGTTGCTCGCTCCAATTCCAAAATGTTAGGTTAATGCCTGCTGCCCATACTTGCACCTGCGCACGGTACAATGGTTGGGTTACGACCAACGTGCCAATAACCAAAAAGGAGCCGCTATGATCGATCGCTATACCCGCCCGGAGATGGGACACATCTTCTCCCTCGAGAACAAGTACGCCATTTGGCAGGAGATCGAGGTTCTGGCCTGCGAGGCCCAGGCGGAGCTCGGCAAGATCGGTATTTCCAAAGACGAGGCCCAGTGGATCCGCGACCATGCCAACTTTGAGAAGGCGAAGGTCGATGAGATCGAGGAAGTCACGCGCCACGACGTCATTGCCTTTCTGACCAACATGAAGGAATACATCGATGCCGATGTTCCCGAGGGCGACCCCAAGCCCAGCCGCTGGGTTCACTATGGCATGACCAGCTCGGATCTGGGCGACACGGCCCTGTGCTACCAGCTCACCCAGGCCTGCGACCTGATCATCGAGGACGTCAAGAAGCTCGGCGAGATTTGCAAGCGTCGCGCCTTTGAGGAGCGCAACACGCTCTGCGCCGGCCGCACTCATGGCATCCATGCCGAGCCGATGACCTTCGGCATGAAGTTTGGCTCTTGGGCCTGGGAGCTCAAGCGCGATCTGGACCGTCTTGAGGATGCCCGCAAGAACGTTGCCTTTGGTGCCATCTCGGGCGCTGTCGGCACGTACAGCTCCATCGAGCCGTTTGTCGAGGAATATGTCTGCGAGCACCTGGGCCTGGTTCACGACCCGCTGTCCACGCAGGTTATTAGCCGCGATCATCACGCCTACCTCGCCGGCGTTCTTGCCACCACCGCGGCCACCTGTGAGCGCATCGCTACCGAGGTTCGCAATCTGCAGAAGACCGATACACTCGAGGCCGAGGAACCGTTCCGTAAGGGTCAAAAGGGCAGCTCCGCCATGCCGCACAAGCGCAACCCCATCACCATGGAGAAGGTCTGCGGCCTGTCGCGCGTCGTGAAGGCCAACGCGCAGGTTGCCTTCGACAACGTCGCCCTGTGGCACGAGCGTGACATTTCGCACTCCTCTGCCGAGCGCGTCGCCCAGGCCGACAGCTTCATCGCCCTCGACCACATGTTCCAGTGCCTCATCCGCGTTATCGACGGCCTGCAGCTGTATCCCGCTCGCATGATGGCCAACCTCAATAAGACCCGCGGCCTCATCTTCTCTTCCAAGGTACTGCTCGCCCTCGTCGACACGGGCATCACCCGCGAGGACGCGTACGCCATTGTGCAGGAGAACGCCATGGCAACCTGGCACGAGGTACAGGATTGTGTCTCCGGCCCCACCTTTAAGGAGCGTCTCGAGGCCGATCCGCGCTGCACCGTCAGCCAGGAGAAACTCGACGAGATCTTTGATCCGTGGGACTTCCTCACCCGTATCGACACGGTCTTCGATCGCCTGGAGCAGCTGAGCTTCGAGTAGGTTCGGGCATAACGTTAGCTTTTTAGGGCGCTTTGCTGGTAATGTGTGTTGCCGGCAAAGCGCCTCGTTGCATTTAGGGAAAGACGGGGATAATAGTCGTCTCGAATAACATTCTGAGAGGGGATCGCATGATTTCGTTTGATTACAAGCCTCAGGGCGTGTGTGCTCGCAATATTCACCTTGACCTTTCCGATGACGGCAACAAGGTGATGGGCGTTGAGTTTACCGGCGGCTGCGACGGCAATCTCAAGGCTATCTCCAAGCTGGTCGAGGGCGCTCCTGCCGATCGCGTAATCGAGGTTCTCGCCGGTAATACCTGCGGTATGAAAAAGACCTCCTGCGCCGACCAGCTTACACGCGCTATCGAGGCCGCTCGCGCCGAGATCGCCTAATGGGTATCGCCGATCACATCAAGAACGGAATATCGCGTCGCGGCTTTGTGCTCGGTGGGGTTGCTGCGGGCGCTGCCACGGTGCTTGCCGGATGCTCGAAAAAAACGGGTACCAGCGATGATGCCGCCGGCGAGCCGCAGGTTATCAAGGATGATTCCAAAATCATCTCGATTACGGATGAGTACGAGGCAGTCGACATCGATCTTGAGCCGGCGGCGTCGTGGACGCTGCCTCTTGGTACGCTGCTGTACTACTGCGACGGCGATTACGCCGCGGCAATGATGGCGCCCGCATCGGCACTGCACGCCAACACACTCGGTGTGCTCAACCTGGGCGATGGCTCGCTTACCACATTAATCGAGGATCCTATCGAGGGCACGGGATATGCATTCTACGATGTCCGTGCCGGCGACGGCGTATTCGCGTGGGTTGAGATGAACTTTGCCAATTCATCGTGGAAGCTCTACGCTCAAAATCTGTCGGGCGCTTCGCTCTCTGGCGACGTGGTTGAGCTCGATCGAGGTGGCAAGGACTACGATCCGCCGCTGTTTACGGCGTTCGGGTCATCAGTCATCTGGTATAAAATGCCTTCGGCAGGCGGCAATAAAACGAGTAGCGATTCGTTTTGCTATCGTCGCTCGCTTGATGAATCCAAGGCCGAGATAATTTGGAAATCGACGGGTCGCTTTGCATCGGCCCCGCGCGCGAGCGACGGCATTTTGACCATCTCGCCGCGTGTCCGCAACGACGAGGGCGTCTACTACGGCATAACGGCAATCGATTTGACCGACGGCAACAACACCAAACGTGCCCAGCTAGTCCTTCCCTCGTCAGTCTCGCCTTTCGAGGCCGTATATATGGGCGATACCTTCGTGTTTTCTATCGAGGCAGCCTATAGTGGCGTGGGCAGCCTGGGCAACATGGGCACGTATATCGGTAATGAGGGAGGGCCGTATCTCTTCCTGTCCCGTGAGCCGCTCGCATGTGCGGCTGGCAAGAAGAATAAATACCTTGTTAAGGTACAGGCGTCGCATTTCCTGATCGACACCTCTGCCAAGACTTATGGCTCGCTGCTGTCGCCCGACCGCGCTTTGGAGTATGGCGATTATCCAGCTACGGCGGGAAAATCGGACTCATTCCTTACGTACGCCACGGTGCGCAACAGCCAGGGTATACCAGAGACGGTCACTGCACGCCTATTCTCTCTTTAAGCTTAGAGGGGTTAAAAAGGCGCCAACAGGGGAATAAACGCGTTGTAATTGTGAGTACCGCCCGCCGAGCTGCCGCGTCATAGCGGCATCCGGCGGGCTCAGGTGCGTTAAAATGGGCTTGTTCTTAGCTAATTGAGACAGGGGGGCCGTGTTATGGCTTCAGATGCAAAAAAGATTCTGCTGGTCGAGGATGAGAAGGCAATCCGTGACGCCGTCGCTGCCTATCTCGAGCGCGAAGGCTACTGGGTTGTGGGCGTCGGCGACGGCCAGTCCGCGATCGAGGAGTTCGAGAAGCATCAGTTCGACCTGGTCGTGCTCGACCTTATGCTCCCCAAGATTCCCGGCGAGCGCGTTTGCCGCACCATTCGCGATACCTCGGATGTCCCCATCATCATGCTGACGGCTAAGGGCGAGATCGAGGACCGTATTATCGGTCTTGAGCTCGGCGCCGACGACTATCTGATTAAGCCGTTCTCGCCGCGCGAGCTCGTCGCCCGCGTTCGCGCTCTGTTCCGCCGTGCCCATCAGGCCGACGAGCCCGCCGTCGAGGTACTCGACTTCGGCGATCTGGTCATCGATATCTCGGGCCACAAGATCTTGGTCGAGGGCAAGGAAGTTGATCTGACGGCTTCCGAGTTTAAGCTGCTCACCACGCTTGCCCGCCATCCCGGCCGTGTGTATAACCGCATGGAGCTGGTCGAGAAAGTGCTCGGGTATGACTTTGAGGGCTATGAGCGCACCATCGATAGCCACGTGAAGAATCTTCGCGCCAAGCTGGGCGATGATCCCAAGAAGCCCAAGTGGCTCTACACCGTCCATGGTGTCGGCTATCGCTTCGAGGCTCCGGCCAAGACCGATAAGTCGGACGAGAAATAGGGAAATCACATATGACACCTGCGCGCTTTGAAATCGGACAAAAGCACAAGCAGGAGAGCGAGGCGGGTTCCAAGGCTAGTTGGAACACGCCTCGTTCCGATTCACGGCCAACGATGAGCTATCCCTCGCGCATGGCACTTGCTTTTGCTCTGACATCGCTCATGACGGTATTGGTGCTGGTGGGCGTTGTCTCTGTTGTGTGGGGCACGGTCTTTTCGGATTACACACGCTCCAATATCGTCGAAATCGCAAATTCCGCTGCCGAGAAGTTGGCAACCTCATATGAGGAAAACGGCTCTTGGACCGCGGGAGAACTGCGCACGGTCGCAACGTCGAGTTTGGTTTCCGATGATCTGGGCATGCAGGTCGTCAATAAAAAGGGCGTGATCGTTTATGACGATTCCTGGCCCTCGGCAAGCGCCACCGCCGATGTACGCGAAAACCAGGCTACGACCGACGACACGAGCGGCAAGAGGGCATCGCATAGCCCGGTCTCGTCTGCTCCAACCGACTCCGATAGCGTTGCTAACGTCGAGATTGTAACGTCTTCCGGCGAGCATGTCGGACAGGTAAAGCTGTGGGCCATCGGCTCCGACGCTCTGCTCACCAAGGCGGACTCTGCGTTTAGGGAGAAGACCTTTAACGCCATGGCCCTCGCCGCGGTTGTTGCAATCTGCATTTCGGTCGTTATCGGATCGCTCGTGTCGCGCATGCTCACCAAACCGATTCATCGCATCACCAGTACCGCAAAGCAAATCCGTGACGGCGACCTGTCGGCTCGCACGGGGCTGCGCGGTGATGACGAGATCGATCAGCTGGGTGAGACCTTCGATGAGATGGCCACCTCGCTCGAGAAGGATATGAAACACGAGAAGCGCCTGACCTCAGACGTTGCACACGAGCTTCGCACGCCGCTTATGGCCATGCTCGCAACGGTCGAGGCCATGCAGGATGGCGTGTATCCCACCGACGATGAGCATTTGGAGACCGTTGCTTCCGAGACGCGTCGCCTGGCTCGTCTGGTGCAGCAGATGCTCGACCTGTCGCGCATGGAAAACAGCACGGCTCCGCTCAACCTTGAGCCGGTGGACATGGTTCCTTTCGTGCGTTCCATCGTCAATGCCCAGGAGCGCCTGTTTGTCGACCGCGATCTGCGCCTGCGTTTTGCGGACGAGACCCAGGGTCACGACGATGTCGTCGAGGCCGATCCCGACATGATCACGCAATGTGTTATCAACCTCATGAGCAACGCCATGCGCTACACCCCCGAGGGCGGTTGGGTCGTGGTGTCGGTGCTCAGCGACCGCAAACATGTCAGTATTGCCGTTTCGGATACCGGTATCGGTATTGCCAAGGACGATCTGTCGCGTATCTTCGGACGATTTTGGCGCGCCGATGCCAGCCGCGCCCGCGAAGCTGGCGGCCTGGGCGTTGGCCTCGCCGTGACCAAGCAGATCGTCGAGCGTCACCATGGCTACATATCCGTGGAGTCGGAGCTTGGAAAGGGTACGACTTTTACAATTCATCTGCCCCGCGAGCACACGGCAGACGCGGCATCTACTACAATGGAGCACTAGCTTTTCGCTATTCGGTGAAGAAGGGGCTGCGTCCCTGCCGCTCCGAGTTTGCGAAAACATGCGGGAAAGAACCCGCATTTCTGTCGTATTTAGGTAAGGAGTGACTCACGTGACAACGATGGAGCGTCGTCCGGATTCCCGTGGCAAGGTTCGTGATATTTACGATGCCGGTGAAAACCTGCTGATGGTCGCCACCGACCGCATTTCTGCGTTCGACTTCATTCTTCCCGACGAGATTCCGTTTAAGGGAGAGGTACTCAATCGCATCTCGGCATTCTGGTTCGATAAGTTTGCCGACATCGTCCCCAACCATCTCGTTTCCATCGACCCGGCGGATTTCCCCGAGGAGTTTGCTGAGTATCGTGACTACCTCGCTGGCCGCGCCATGCTGGTTAAGAAGGCCCAGACGATTCCTATCGAGTGCATCGTCCGCGGCTATCTGACCGGTTCGGGCAAGAAGACCTACGACGAGAACGGCACCGTCTGCGGCATCCAGCTGCCTGAGGGCCTGACCGAGGCTTCCAAGCTTCCTGAGCCGCTGTTCACGCCGTCCACGAAGGCCGAGATCGGCGACCACGACGAGAACATCTCGTTCGAGCGTTGCTGCGAGATCGTGGGCGAGGACATCACCACGCAGATTCGCGACCTTTCCCTCAAGATCTACAAGGCCGCTGCCGAGTACGCCGCGACCCGTGGCATCATCATTGCCGACACCAAGTTCGAGTTTGGTGTTATTGATGGCAAGGTCACGCTGATTGACGAGTGCCTCACGCCCGACTCCAGCCGTTTCTGGCCTGCTGCCAGCTACGAGGAGGGCAAGATCCAGCCTAGCTACGACAAGCAATTCGTCCGCAATTGGCTCAAGGCCAACTGGGATATGACGGGGGAGACCCCGCACCTGCCCGCCGAGGTCATCGATGGCACGTCCGAGCGTTATCGCGAGGCCTTCCAGATCATCACGGGCTCCCAGTTCACAAGCATGAAGGAGAACGCATAAGTGAGTACCCGTAGCGCTACGAACAAGCGCACGCAATCCCACGAAGTTACCGGGGTTGCGCGCAAGTCTGCTGCATCTGCTAAGCCCGCCCGCCAAGCAGCGAGCTCCGTTCGCGTCGTGCCGGCTTCGTCTAAGGCACGCCGCAAAGAGCTCGAGAAGGGCGAGAACCTCGAGGGCCTCTCTAAAGAGGAGAAGCGCGCCCGCAAGGCTAAGCAGCGCGCCAAGGAGGACCGCATCTATACGGTGTCGAATATCCTCCTCAAGCAGGACGAGGACTACACCAAGCGCCGTCGCATCTGGTGGATTGTGCTCGCCATTGGCATGGTGCTCGTCGTGGCAATTTGGGCCTCGCTGTACTTCGCTCCCGCTGGCATGGTGTCCAGCCCCGTCCAGATGGTCGGTATTGTTTTGTCCTACGTCGTCATTCTGGGTGACTTTATCTACGACTTCGTTCGTATTCGTCCCCTGCGCAACATGTACCGCGCGCAGGCCGAGGGCATGTCCGAGAACAAGCTCAACGCTCTTATCGAGCGTTCGGCTGCCGAGGAGGACAAGAAGGACTCCAAGAAGAAGTAGCGTTTGCATACATACTTATCGCTAAGATATAAGGCGCGTCGTTTTTGCGGCGCGCCTTTTTACTGTTCTATAGATAGATGGAGTGGCACATGATTCGAGCTGCCCTGACGGTCGAAGAGGCTCTGGAGGGCATGAAGGCCCTGGAGCCCAAGATTAAAAACTACGCGCGCCTGGTCGTCCGCAAGGGCGTAAACGTCAAGCCCGGCCAGGAGGTCGTCGTTCAGTCTCCGGTCGAGTGCGCGCCGTTTGCGCGCGTGGTGGTCGCGGAGGCCTATGCTGCCGGCGCCGGCCACGTGACGGTCATTTGGGCCGATGATGCCGTGACGAGGCTCACGTACGAGCATGTCGAGAAAAGCTATTTTGAGCAGACGCCCGAGTGGAAGCGCATACAGCTGGATTCCTTGGCCCAGGATGGTGCCTGCTTTGTCTTTATCGAGGGTGCGGATCCTGCAGCCCTCAAGGGCATCGATCCAGCCAAGCCGGCCGCGGCATCCAAGGCGAGGAATACGCAGTGCAAAGTTTTCCGCCGTGGACTGGATTACAACATCAATCCGTGGTGCATCGCCGGCGCTCCGGTCGTGGCATGGGCGCACGAGGTGTTCCCGGGAGACGCCGATGAGGTTGCAATCTATAAGCTGTGGAATGCGATTCTGCACACCGCGCGCGCCGATGGCCAGGACCCGGAGAGCGACTGGGAACTCCATGACGCCGCATTCGAAAAGAACCTGCGCTTCCTGAACGACAATCGTTTCGACTACCTGCACTACACCGCGGCAAATGGAACCGATTTGACGATTGGCATGACGAAGGGTCACGAGTGGGCCGGCGGCAAGGGCAAGACGCCCGATGGACACCCCTTCTTCCCCAACATTCCCACCGAGGAAGTCTTCACCTCACCCGATCGCATGCGCGCCGACGGTATCGTGTACTCGGCCATGCCGCTCATCCACCACGGCAATAAGGTCGACGATTTTTGGATTAAGTTCGAGGGCGGCCGCGTGGTGGACTACGACGCCCGTGTGGGCAAGGCAACGCTCGCAAGTATCATCGATACTGACGAGGGCGCTGCTCACCTGGGAGAGGTCGCGCTCATTTCCAAGAACACGCCGATCCGCGAAAGCGGCGTTCTGTTCTATGACACGCTCTATGACGAGAACGCTAGCTGCCATCTCGCGCTAGGAGTCGGTTTCCCCGAATGCATCGAGGGTGGGTATGACATGTCCAAGGAGGAGCTCCTGGAGCATGGCGTTAACGTCTCGAGCACGCACGTCGATTTTATGATCGGCACGGACGACATCGATATTGTGGGCATTACGCCTGATGGACGTGAAGTTGTGATTTTCCAGAACGGCCAATGGAGTTGGGAATAGTCCCAGACCGTGGTACAATGCCACCCGCGGGCCGTTAGCTCAGCTGGCAGAGCAGGGGACTTTTAATCCCAAGGTCCAGGGTTCGAACCCCTGACGGCCCACCATAGAATAGAAAAGCGACTGGCGGATGCCGGCCGCTTTTTTGTTGCCAAGGCATGGGTTCGAACCCGTCGGGGCGCGGAGCTGAGTAAACGCGTGAACGTTTGCCAGCGCAGCGCGCAAGGCGCGAAAGCGCCGCAGCGGCCGCCTGCGAAGCAGGCTGAACCCCTGACGGCCCACCCAAAGATTGCCGAGACGGTCAACTTCGGTTGGCCGTCTTTTTTGTCGCCCTTTCATGGGTTCGAACCCGTATCTGTCTATATATAAGAACGCTTGGCGAACAAAACCCGCCTTTTACCGATGGGAAACAAATAACTGATGCCTTTGGAGTAAAGTAGCGCTCCAGAGATGACCGATGTCTCAATACACATAAAACAGCTGGTCATCGCCAATATCAGAAGCCAATGCTTCAGTTTTAACCTCAGTGATGCGACTGAGGGACCTATTCATTTGTGAACAAAATATGGAGTGCGCGATTCCCGCCCCCGTCGCCCCTCCGGTCTGGCAATATATCTCCTTGCCGCGCGGC
>CATYUU010000017.1:0-38643 GCA_958413455.1 uncultured Collinsella sp.
CGCAACCGCCCCAAGTTCGGTGACCTCACCCCGGTCTATCCCAACGAGCCGCTGCGCATGGAGCACGGCAAGGACTCCATTACCGGTCGCGCCATCGACATCGTGTCGCCGATCGGCAAGGGTCAGCGTGGCTTGATCGTGTCCCCGCCCAAGGCCGGCAAGACCACAATCCTCAAGAAGATCTGCCAGTCTATCTCGATTAACAACCCCGAGGTGCACCTCATCTGCCTGCTCGTCGACGAGCGCCCCGAAGAGGTTACCGATATGCAGCGTTCCATCAAGGGCGAGGTTGTGGCGTCGACCTTCGATATGCCCGCCGACAACCACACTCGTGTGGCAGAGCTCGTCATCGAGCGCGCCAAGCGCATCGTGGAGCTGGGCGGCGATGTCGTGGTGGTGCTCGACTCCATCACGCGTCTTGCCCGCGCCTACAACTTGGCGGCGCCCGCCTCAGGCCGCATCCTTTCGGGCGGCGTCGATTCGGCGGCACTGTATCCGCCCAAGCGCTTCCTGGGCGCAGCCCGCAATATCGAGAACGGTGGCTCGCTCACCATCCTGGCCTCTGCCCTCATCGACACCGGCTCCAAGATGGACGAGGTCATCTTTGAGGAGTTCAAGGGCACCGGCAACATGGAGCTCAAGCTCGACCGCGACCTGGCCGACCGCCGCATCTTCCCGGCTATCGACCCCGTTGCCTCCGGTACGCGTAACGAGGACCTGTTGGTTGACGAGCAGATGCGTCCGTTTGTCTTTGGCCTGCGTCGCATTCTTGCCGGCATGAACAACACCGAGCGCGCAGCTGCGTCGTTTATCAAGGGTCTTAAGGGCACCAACACCAACCAGGAGTTCCTGGTGCGTTCGGCCAAAAAGCACAGCGACTACGAGCAGACGTTCTAGGTTGTCATCCACACGCAGCGATAGTCATCAATGCAATAAAGGGTCGGGGCTTTGAGCCTCGGCCCTTTTCTATATCGCCGGTCCGCGCTTATTTTTGACCATAAGACTGGCAAGCAGCAGGTTTCCCGTTTCAATCCGACATCGTCGCTTGCAATCGACAGGGCGGTTTCGCATAATAGCTTTTAAGCTTCGCGACGGATAACGCAGATGAAACGAACCATATACCGTTGCTTTGGGGCATAGCCCCGCTTCATCTTCTCTCGCGCAGCCAACTGAATGATGCGATTTGGGTGCTGGAAGATGGGGAGAGCTCATGGCTTCTTCTGATGCAACACAACGAGCAGTCCTTGCCGGACTTTCGTGCGGGATCGGCCTTGCCGCTCCCGTGGTTATGTATGCCGCGACGCTGCCGTTTTCGTCTGTGAACGAGACGGTCGTGGCGGGTGCGGTTCCCTTCGCCGTGGGCGCGGTGGCGGGCGTGGGCATCTATGCCGCCTCGCTGGGTATCTCCGAGTATCGTGCGCAGCGTGAAGAGCGTCTGTTCCAGCCCGATGCCATGGGCGGTGCCGCCAATCTCAATCAGCATCAAAGCGAGTTCAAGACCGCCTCGATTTCAGCTCAGCAGCAGGATGCGACTCCTTACGCTGCGGCTTCTGATTCTCAGGCTCAGGCGGAGCAGTCTACCTCGGCATTCCTTTCCGGCCTGACTGGTGCGTTCCAGCGCCGTCATGCCGATGATGGTGTCCCTACCATCGCTCGAGCCGCAGATGCTATGGACGAGGACGAGGCTTGGTCCATGATCGACAGTATGCTTGACGACGATTCGCCGGTGAGCTGCGACCCTGCACACTCGCGCGACGTCTATCAAGTCGCCATCGACGAGCTCACCAACGGCGGGCAGACCGGCTCCTTCAATCGCGACGACATCGCCGCCGCGGCACGCGCCGTGTCTGGCTCCCAGGCCGCCCCTGCGGGCAGCACGGCGGCTTTCGTGGCACTCGTCGCCAACGCGGCAGCCAATAACGCCTACAGCGCTACCTCGGCGGACGCGAACGCTTCTGCCGACAATTCGTACGTTGATGAAGCCATGGCCGCGGACGAGGAGGCCGTTGCCGCCCGCCGTGCCGCCGAAAGCTCGCTGTGGGGCGCTCCTGCCCAGCAGCAGGCGGCTGAGGCTGCGCCGTACAATGTAAACCTCGCCAGCATGCCTATCATCTCCGGTGCCGCGGATATCGATTTCGATGACCTCGATGAGCCTGCAGCCATCACCGCATCGATTGATGCCCAAGATCGCATCGACACCGGCGACCTTCCGGATGCCTCACTCGAGGTTGATGTCCCCATGGCTGATTACTCGGGCCACGAGGACATGTGGGCCGCCGCCACCGCGATTCTGGATGAGATTGACGAGCCTGCTCCCGTCGCTGCCCCTCAGCCTGCTGCCCCCGCCTATGTCGGCCGTCACAGCGCTGTGTTCCCCGAGGATACTGCCCGTATCTCGCGCGAGAGCATCGAGCGGGCCGAGGCTATTGCCGCCGGCATTATGGAAAACCGTCGTCACGAGCGCGTCAATCAGATCCTCGAGGAGGAGATCGAGTGCCTGCAGTCCTCTACCGCCAAGCGTACGGGCCGTGCCTACCTGAGCGTTATCGAGGGCGGTACCGCCAGCTTCGCGCCGCTCCGCGCGGAGGCATAACTTCTGCATGGTTAAGATCAATCGAAAATGGGCGGTCGTGACCTGCCTGATGGCGCTCTTGATCTGGGGCAATTCGCTGGTTCCCGGCTCGGGGTCGGGCTCGCTGAGCCTAACGGTCATGGAAGCTATCCGCGGTTTCCTGCACGGCGTGGGACTTCCATATGAATGGGTGACCAACTTTGTTGTTCGCAAGTGCGCGCATTTTACCGAGTATATGGTGCTCGGCATCTTGGCAACGCACGCCTTTGATTTTGAGGGCCGGCGCACCTTTGACGTGCTGCTGCCCACGGCGGTGTTCCTGCTGCTGATTCCTTCGATCGACGAGACGATTCAGCTCTTTGTGCCGGGACGCGCCGGCATGATCACCGATGTGATGATCGACTGCTGTGGAGCGGCAACGGGCGTTGTGCTCCGATATCTACTACGATCGCTCATATGTGCCAAAAAGGCCGCCTAGGACGTATGCTTGGTGCTAGGCGGCCTTTTTTATTAGAGGGCTTATATAGGGCGTGGTGGCGTCGTTCCGTAGGTTGGATTTGCCGGGCGCGCCACGCCCTGTGGGTGCGTGTGTTACTGAAGCGCCTGCGCGCCCAGGGCCAGGCAGCCCATGATGCCCTGCTTGCCCTCAAGGCTGTTGTTGACAATATAGGTATCGATGTCGTTGACCTCGGGCGTGACGATATAACCGTTGAGCATCTCGGCGCACTTCTTGCGCGCGAGCGGCACGATGGGGGTGTGGTCGGCCACGCCGCCACCGATGATGATCTTTTGCGGCGCGTAGCACAGCGTGTAGGTCATGAGCGCCTGTGCCATATAGCCTGCGAGCAGGTCCATGGCCTCCGGGTCATCGGCCATGTCTCCGGCGCTCTTGCCATCCCAGCGCTTTTTAACGCCGGGGCCGGCGATGAGACCCTCGAGGCAATTGTCGTGGAAGGGGCAGGCGCTGTGCTCGCCAATGGTGTCGCGCGGGTCGCGCGTGACCAGGATGTGGCCGGCCTCGGGATGCATCATGCCGTGTACGAGCTTACCGCCCGAGAGCACGCCGGCGCCCACGCCGGTGCCGATAGTCAGATACACAACGTCAGTGAGGCCCTGGGCGCAACCAAAGGTGACCTCGCCCAGGCAGGCGACGTTGACGTCGGTGTCGTAGCCGCAGGGGATATTGAGCTCGTTTTGGATAGTGCCCAGCAGGTCAAAGTAGCGCCATGCCGTTTTGGGCGTCTCCAGGATCTTGCCGTATTGGGGCGAGGCAGGGTTGACTGCGGTGGGGCCAAAGGCGCCGATGCCCAGCGCGGCGATGCCCTTGTCGGCAAACCATGCATTGACGGCCTCAACGGTCTCCTGCGGGGTCGTGGTCGCGATCTGCTCACGCTCCAGGACCGTACCGTCTGCATAGCCCGTGGCGCAGACCATCTTGGTGCCGCCGGCCTCGAGCGCTCCGATAAGCTGCTGTTCTGCCATAGTATTCCTCTCTCTGGGACGAGTTGCTCCGTGACTAAAGTATAGGGCTCTAAACCATTTAAGAAAGCGCTATAAAAAGAAGCCTCGCAACGTGGCGGGCGGTGCGGGGCTTCTTTGGTTGCTTTAGTTGCCGGGCCGTCCTTACCCGCGCGGCTTGATTTTATCACGTAGCGACTTGAGGTTCTCCAGTGCCGCGTTAAGCGTCTCGTTCCGCTTGGCAAAGTGGAAACGAATCAGATGGTTGACGGGCTCGCGGAAGAAGCTCGAGCCGGGCACGGCGCCCACGCCCACCTTGGATGCGAGGTCCTCGCAGAATTCGAGGTCGCTGTCATAGCCAAACTCAGAGATGTCCATCATGACGTAGTAGGCGCCCTGCGGCACGTTATGCTCAAGACCGATGCTATCGAGCCCCTGGCAGAACAGGTCGCGTTTGGCGGTGTAGAGGTCGAGGACCTCATCGTAATAGCTGTCGTCGAAGTTGAGGGCGGTGACAACGGCTTCCTGCAGGGGAGCGGCGGCACCCACGGTGAGAAAGTCGTGGACCTTCTTGATGCGCTCGGTGATCTGGGCCGGGGCGATGGTGTAGCCCAGACGCCAGCCGGTGATGGAGTACGTCTTAGACAGCGAGCTGCAGCTGATGGTTCGCTCGAACATGCCGGGCAGCGTGGCCATATAGACGTGCTTGTGGGGCGCGTAGACGATGTGCTCGTAGACTTCGTCGGTGATGCAGTACGCGTCGTACTTTTTGCACAGGTCGGCGATAAAGGTGAGCTCTTCGCGCGTAAAGACCTTGCCGCAGGGGTTGGAAGGGTTGCACAGGACGATGGCCTTGGGGTCGTTGTCGCGGAAGGCAGCCTCGAGCGCCTCGCGGTCAAAGTCGAATGTGGGCGGGTTGAGCGGCACATAGATGGGCTCGGCACCCGAGAGAATGGTGTCAGCGCCGTAGTTCTCGTAGAACGGCGAGAAGATGACGACCTTGTCTCCGGGGTTCGTAACCGTCATCATGGCGGCCATCATGGCCTCGGTGGAGCCGCAGGTGACCACGATATTCTGGTTGGGGTCGATCGGCATGCCCATAAAGTGCTCCTGTTTGGCGGCGAGCGCCTCGCGCATGGCCTGGGAGCCCCAGGTAATGGAGTACTGGTGGTAGAGCGGCTTGGGGTCGGCGGCGATGGTGCTCAGGCTGTTGAGCAGCTGCGCCGGAGGATCGAAGTCGGGGAAGCCCTGCGAGAGATTGACGGCATCGTACTTATTGGAGATGCGTGTCATGCGGCGGATGACCGAATCGGTAAATGTTGCCGTGCGGTTGGAGAGTTCTTTCATGCCGGTCCTTTCGAGGATTTGCAGTGGGGCAAGTTTACTCCTATGGAACCGGTGGGAATTGCTCGAAACGCGCTCGAAAAACTCTTTTCAAAATTCTTGAAAATTGGGGCTTGCATCGCGTGGCGTTCCTTGCAATAATAGTCGAGCGCGAAGCGCACAGGACACGGTGGGTGTAGCTCAGTTGGCTAGAGCGACGGGTTGTGGTCCCGTAGGTCGAGGGTTCGAGTCCCTTTACCCACCCCAGTTCTTGCTTCGTGTTGATATCGGGTCGTTAGCTCAGTTGGTAGAGCAGGGGACTCTTAATCCCAAGGTCCAGGGTTCGAACCCCTGACGGCCCACCACACGATATCTCCTCTAAAGTCCGCCATAACGGACTTTAGCTTTGGGTCGTTAGCTCAGTTGGTAGAGCAGGGGACTCTTAATCCCAAGGTCCAGGGTTCGACCCCCTGACGGCCCACCCAAAGATCGTTAAAGCGACTGGCTTAGGCTGGTCGCTTTTTTGTTGACCTCGCACGGGGTCGAACCCGTCGGGGCGCGGAGCTGAGGAAATGCGTAAGCATTTGCCAGCGCAGCGCGCAAGGCGCGAAGCGCCGCAGTGACCGCCTGCGCAGCAGGCTGACCCCCTGACGGCCCACCCAAAGATTGTTAAAGCGACTGGCTCAGGCTGGTCGTTTTTTGTTGACCTCGCATGGGGTCGAACCCGAAAGGGCACAGCCGCTTTCACAGATCGAGCCTACCCTGGGGATCGGTAAAACCGTCAGTACCCTCCTTGAGTTTCTTCTCGTCTGTCTTCACGCGACGCTCGAGCTTTTTTGCATCCTCGGCAGGCGGTAGGTTCTCGGGGACAATTCCGCGGTCGATGAGGCTGCCACGCACGCTTGTGTTGTTCTCGACGTGCTCTTGCTTGATCTGGTCCAGGCCGTACAGGTCGTGTTCCTCGGCGTTGAAGGCCGTCATCGAGTTCGTAAGGTCCTTTGCTTTGATGAGGACATCGGCTAACCTGTCCGCCAATGCCGCTCTCTTGGGTACGCCGAGCTGCTGCTTCATTTCCGCCGTGCTTCTGCCGCCGAATAACGCCTCATCGCCCTTCGACTTGATGATCGCGAATCCTTTGGAGTCCACGCCGCGTTTGAACGCAATACCCGAGAGCTGTTTCTCTGAATCGGATAGCGAGTGGCGCGCCTGCAAGCGCTGAATCTCTGCGAAGCGCTGCTCTATGAGCTCCTGACGGCGTGTCTGCACGGCGAAGTACGCCTGTGCGAGTGCGATTTCGGGCTTGTTTGGGTCTCCGTTTTGGGCGATTAAATAGCATGCGTAGCGCGTCAGCTTGTAGTCTTTTACGGCTCGTTTGGCGATGCCGGCATCTACCATTTTGCTGGCCTCAGCAAAATGGGCGGCAACAGGCATTTTATTGGTGTCACACGATGCCATGGATCTCTTAACTGCAGTCTCAAAATTACGCCATTGGGTGTATCCGAGGGGTTCCATTAAATCGCGTGCGAGCCAATACTCAACGCCGTCTTCTACATGGGCGTAGCTGTCAAGTTCGACACGCCATTTCTCGATATCCCTGCTGTCCATATCTCTTCCGTTCTGTTCGTTTGTCTACGTGGACTATGTCGACTCCGTATTCAGAATGAGTATATTTGGCCGCGCGGACACGAATGGGCCCTGTGTCGCTTTGAGCTCACGGGACCCATTAATATCGAGAAGTTGTGTTCTGCTCTGGAGGGGTGCTCGGCTCAGTCCGCTCGATAGTGCGAACCCAGGCTTTCGGTCCGCTTGCGCATGGCTTTGACCATTTCCTGTGCCAGCTGAATCTGCGATTGCAGGCGGGCGAGGGCTGCGACTTCGCTGTCCTGGGCTTTCTGTGTGCTCAAGGTCGTTGCCTCCGTCTTCAAGCCCTCAAGCTCGTGTAGTGCCTCGGATAGGCCTGTTTCGGTCCTGTTGATCATGCAAAAGGTGCTCATCGTGTGCCTAAGGCTGTGTGTCAGGCGTTCGGCATCTGTTGTGGCAATGCCGTACTGGGGGAGGGTGATATCCGCCTTCAGGGCCGCCTCAGGCTCTTTCTGCGCTGTGAGGGCTGCCGATGCGCCCGCGATACGTCCGAATACGATGCCGTTGGCGCTTGATAAGCCACCAATGCGGTCGGCGCCGTGCATGCCGCCTGTCGCCTCGCCGCAAGCGTAGAGGCCCTCAACGCCCGTGTGCGCGGTCTTATCGATCTTGATGCCGCCGTTAGCGGCGTGGGCATACATCGCAACGCGCATCTCGTCAGTCGGGGCGATGCCGTGCTCGTCTTGCAGCCAGGTGGCAAAGGTCTGCACAAACTCTGGGACATCCTCGCGGGGGAAGTCGTAGTGGAGTGCCAGGCCTTCGACACCTGCCTGATCGATGACGAGATCGATAGCGCGGGAGGCCAAGCGTGACGTGAAGGGACCATATCCAGAGCGCTGCTCGAGCAGGTCGTTCAGCTTGTCGTCGGCAATATCTACCGGCTGGTCTACATGCACGTAGCGCCAGGTTTTCTCGTTGAAGACCAAGTTACGCCTGGGCTCGATGAAGCCGGGCATCATCTGCATGAACTCTATATTAGTAAGTGTTGCGCCGTGCGCCCGTGCGATAGCCTGCGAGGAGCTGAGCACATCAGCCGACGTAAGGCTGCGCTCGAACAGGCCGCCTGTGCCACCGGCTGCGATGATCGTGGCCTTGGCAGCAAAGGGCACGATTCGATTTTCGGTAAGGTCGTAGAGTACGGTTCCGGTTATTCTGCCGTTCGTGTCCTCAACAAGGTCGATAAGCTCATGGCGGGGGAGTAGGCGAATGCCGAGCGACTCGATCCGGGTCGTCAGAGCGTCCTCAAGGGGCTTGCGGGTGAGGCCGCGCCACATGCGCGTCTTGTGGTCAAAGCAGGGGATAAACTGCTTTTGCTGAGCACTCTCGGCGCTTTGCGGACGCTGGAGCTCAACGCCCAGGTCTTGCTCGAGCCAGTCAATCGCTTGGGGAATGCCGTGGACGAACGTTTGGACGAGTTCGGGGTCGGCGACACCGCCGCCGACGGTCTGGATGGTGTCGATGAGGTCCTGCTCGTCGTCTTCGTCGACGGGACCGATGAGGCCGAGGCCCCAGGTACCCGGGAAGAAGCTCGATCCACTCATGGTCTTGCCGGCGCTTGCCACAGTGACGGTTGCACCCGTGCATGCCGCTTCGATGGCGGCACAAAGGCCCGCAATGCCAGATCCAATTACCAGTACATCAGTCGATTCCATCGGATTCCTTTCTCGTCCGGCGCATTGTCGCACGGGTGATCGGCAATGGGGCCGCAAAGACCCGTCAAATCGGTAAAGGGCAAATATGGCAGGTGGGCGTCAGGTGGACTCGGCCACTTCGGTCGGCCCATTTGATAAGTTGCGGTGGAATACGGACTGTTTTGGCCTGTATGGATGCAATTCAGTCCGTATTTCACCGCAACTGATACATCGGACCTTCTAATAAGAGTAACCAATTTGGGACGGGACAAACAAAAAGAGCCGCTACCCGGGTGGGTAGCGGCTCCAAAGCTCAACTATATGAGCATCGCGCGGGCGCGATTAGGCCTTGAGGGCCTCCTCGACGGCGACAGCGCAGGCGACGGTGGCACCGACCATGGGGTTGTTGCCCATGCCGATGAGACCCATCATGTCGACGTGCGCAGGCACGGAGGAAGAACCAGCGAACTGGGCGTCGGAGTGCATACGGCCCATGGTGTCGGTCATGCCGTAAGAGGCAGGGCCGGCGCCCATGTTGTCCGGGTGCAGGGTACGGCCAGTGCCGCCACCAGAAGCGACGGAGAAGTACTTCTTGCCAGCCTCGAGGCGCTCCTTCTTGTAGGTGCCAGCGACGGGGTGCTGGAAGCGCGTGGGGTTGGTGGAGTTACCGGTGATCGAGATGTCGACGTTCTCGTGCCACATGATGGCAACGCCCTCGCGGACGTCGTCGGCGCCGTAGCAGTTGACGGCGGCGCGGGGACCATCGGAGTAGGGGATGGTCTCGACGACCTTGAGCTCGCCCGTGAAGTAGTCGAACTGGGTCTTCACGTAGGTGAAGCCGTTGATGCGGGCGATGATCTGAGCAGCGTCCTTGCCCAGACCGTTGAGGATGACGCGCAGCGGCTTCTTGCGAGCCTTGTTGGCGTTCAGAGCCAGGCCGATAGCGCCCTCAGCGGCAGCGAAGGACTCGTGACCGGCCAGGAAGGCGAAGCACTCGGTGTCGTCGGAGAGCAGCATAGCGCCCAGGTTGCCGTGGCCCAGACCGACCTTGCGGTCCTCGGCGACGGAGCCGGGAACGGTGAAGGCCTGGATGCCCTCGCCGATGATGGCGGCAGCCTCAGAAGCGGACTTGGCGCCACGCTTGACAGCGAGAGCGCAACCGAGGGTGTAGGCCCACTCGGCGTTCTGGAAGGCGATGGACTGGGTGTTGTTGACGATCTCACGCGGGTTGAAGCCCTTGTCGGTGCAGATCTGCAGAGCTTCCTCGAGGGAGGCGATACCGTTGTCGGCGAGGCACTTGTTGATCTTGTCAGCGCGGCGCTCGTAACCTTCGAACGTAACAGTCATAGTTATTTCCCTCCCTTTCTACTCGTGAACCGGGAACACGCTGGCGACGGAGTGAGTCTCCTCGTCGGTGCGCGGGTCGATGTACTTGTCAGCGTTCTCCCACTGACCATAGTGGCCCATAGCGCCAGCGATGGCCTCCTCGGGGGTCTTGCCGGCCTTGACGGCGTCGGTGAACTTGCCGAGGTTCAGGAACTCGAACGCGATGATCTCGTTCTTGTCATTGAGAGCCATGCGGGTGACGTAGCCCTGAGCGAGCTCGAGGTAACGAGCGCCCTTGGCCTTGGTGCCGAACATGGTGCCGACCTGAGAGCGAAGGCCCTTGCCGAGGTCGTCGAGGGAGGCGCCCACGGGCAGGCCGCCCTCGGAGAACGCGGTCTGGCTGCGGCCGTAAACGATCTGCAGGAAGATCTCGCGCATAGCAACATTGATGGCGTCGCAGACGAGGTCGGTGTTGAGGGCCTCGAGGATGGTCTTACCGGGAAGAATCTCGGAAGCCATGGCGGCAGAGTGGGTCATGCCCGAGCAGCCGATGGTCTCAACGAGGGCCTCCTCGATGATGCCGTCCTTGACGTTCAGCGTGAGCTTGCAGGCGCCCTGCTGAGGTGCGCACCAACCCACACCGTGCGTAAGACCGGAGATGTCGGAAATCTCCTTAGCCTGGACCCACTTGCCCTCCTCGGGGATGGGTGCGGGGCCGTGGTATGCACCCTTGGCAACGGGGCACATGTTCTCCACTTCCTGTGAGTACTGCATGCCTCTCCTCTCTATCGTGTTGGCGTCCCGTCTGGGGGCCGTGGCTGGCGATTGCCGGGCGACCCTTCGAAAGGGACATGACATGCAGCCCCTATAATACCGCGAAATGCACGGAATATTCGGCGAACGGCTCAGTTTTCGTAGCGAGAAGTCCGGAAGTTTTAATTGAAACGGTTTAACTCTATGTTCTGTGGTCGTGAACTTCCGTAGAGGGGGTCCGTCTTGGGCAAGCTATTGGTCAGCTCTTGTAAGCATTGCGGGGGTTGACCTGTTGCAACGATGCCGTTCGCCGCCTGATTACTGCCTTTGGCCGCGCGAGCGAATTGTTTTGCGTGAATGTTTTGATGGCACGCTTCAATCGTGCTGTATTGGATGGCAAGCAGATCCCGGCGAAGGGAGCGCCATGCAGCGCGTTTGGAGAACGGTTACCGGCTTTTACCATGTCTGTGCCCGCGGTACGGGCAAGCAGCTCATCTTTGAGGGCGATGACGACCGGTGGGAGTTTTTGGAGCTGATGCGTGAGTGCTGCCGCAAGGCGGGCGTGACGGTTATCGCCTGGTGTCTTATGGGCAATCACGTGCGTCTGGTGCTTGCAGATTACGAGGACGCGATGAGCGCGGCGATGCACCGGCTGCTTTTGACGTACGCGCGGCGGTTCAATAAACGCACGGGGCGCACGGGCCATCTGTTCCAGAACCGTTTTGACCGGCGTTCGCTTGATACCGATTGGCAGGTGATGGAGGCTATTCGCTCCGTACACGCCGATCCGCAGGAGGTGGGCGTTAGCCTAATCGAGCGTTATCCCTGGAGCAGCTTTGCGGAACATCTGCGCTCTTACGACTGTGATGCGGCCGATGCCGCGAGGGGATTTTCTGATCCTTCTTGCGTGCTTGAACTTTTTGGTTCTGCCGAGGGCTTTATTGCCTATTCGCTTTCGACGCCGGACGGTAGCGAGCCGGCGCTGTGTGATATGAAAGAGACAGAGTGGGAACGCCACGCCTTTGCCGACAAGATGGCGAAGAGCCTCGGGGTTCCGCTCAATGTGGTTAAAACTGCACCGCCGGCGCAGCGCGATACCGTTATTGTTGGATTGAACAATGCCGGCTTTACGGTGCGCCAGATTGAGCGGTATACCGGGATTGGCAAAAGTACCGTCTCTCGTATCGTGCGCGCCCGCGCGCGAACGGCGATGCGGGCTGGCGGAAACGTGATGTAAGGTCGCCTGTTCATCGCAGCTGGGGTCGTCCATACGCCGCAACCAGCGTTCAAAAGCTTGGTACGGTAACTGCACTTCTTAATATGCATAGAACAATCGTCATCTTGCATAAAATAACGGCTCGGTCCGGGTTTGCCCGTGCCTACCCCCGTCTGCGCCGTGCAAAAAACGGAGTTTTCAGCATCGTGTTGCTGTCGGCACCGCCGCAATCTTGCAACATACGGGTCCCGAAGCTATTGATTCCCGCCGCTGCGCCCCCGAAGCACGTGCCTGCGTCCCGTCAGACCGCGATGCTTGTTCTAAAACACAATATATATGCGCCTAAAGACGTTGATTAACGCTTTCGATGCGTATACACACAGCTTGGCGTGCTGAATACTCGCAAAAATGCACGCCGCTCCCTATGGGACCCGTCTGCGGCAGGCGCGAAGCGAGTCGGAGCTTCGCAGAACGGGGCTTGGCGCATTGCTTGGCGGGCCCGGGGCCCTGCCGCAGGCCTTTGGTGCTGTGGAAAACGCCCGTGCTCGCGTCTGGCTGTGTGGCAAATGTCAGACGGGGCGCCGGACGCGCGGACTTTGTGCGTTCGCGCTCATTAGGTAAAAACAGAGCCGCCCGTATCGGGCGGCTCGGCAATCAAAAACCTTGGATTCGGGGCATAAACTACTGGTTTGTTTGCCCCTCGAGCATGCCGTCGAGGGTGCGCCAGGCGAGCTCGGCGCACTTGACGCGGGCGGGCATGTGCGAGATGTCCTGGAGCTGGGCGGCTTCGTCCAGGTCTTCCAGGTCCTCCTCGGAGAGCTTCTCGCCGCGGATCATGGCGAGGAAGAGCTCTGCCAGGCGGCGAGCTTCCTCGACGGTCTCGCCGGTGATGAGATCGGCCATGATGTCGGCACTGGCCTGGCTGATGGCGCAGCCGTGGCCGGTAAAGGAGGCCTCCTCGATCACGTTGTTCTCGACACGCAGCTGCAGAGTGAGCTCGTCTCCGCAGCTGGGGTTGATGCCGTCGTGCTCGTGCGTGGGAGCATCCATCTCGTACTTGTAGTCGGGGTGCGAGTTGTGCTCCATAAATGTGGTGGAGGTGTACAGATTACCCATTGAACGTGCTCCAAACGTGATGCAGGCCGGCGATGAACTTGTCAATGTCGGCCTTGTCGTTGTAGAAGGCCACGCTGGCGCGGCAGCAGGCAAGGTTCTCGACGCCCAGCCAGGTGAGCAGCGGCTGTGCACAGTGGTGACCGGCGCGGATGCAGACGCCGTCCATGTCCATGATGCTCGCGACGTCGTGCGGGTGGATGCCGCGGACGTTAAAGCTCACAACGCCGTGGTGGTTGTCCCAATAGATGGAGCCGATGATCTGGACAAAGTCGAGCTGCATGAGCTCGCCCATCAGGTAGTGGACGAGTGCCTGCTCGCGTGCCTGGATGTTCTCGTAACCCACCGTGTTGACCAGGTAGTCGAGTGCCGCACCCGTGGCGAAGATGCCGGCGGCGTCCTGTGTGCCGGCCTCGAATTTCTCGGGAACGGGCGCCCAGACGGCGTCCTGCTCGGTAACAGAGTCGATCATCTCGCCGCCGGTGAGCATGGGCGGCATGGCGTTGAGCAGGCCCATCTTGCCCCACAGCACGCCGATGCCCATGGGGCCCATGGCCTTGTGCGCGCTAAAGGCAAAGAAGTCGGCGCCCAGGTCGGCCACATCGACCGGCATGTGCGGCAGCGACTGCGCGCCGTCGACGACCAGGTAGCCGCCGTACTTGTGCACGAGCTTGCCGAGGTTCTTGACCGGGTTCTCGACGCCCAGCACGTTAGACACCTGACCCACGGCCAAGATTTTGGTCTTGGGGCCCACCTTGGACAGAACCTCCTCGGTGGTGAGTTGACCGGTCTTGGTGGGGTAGAGGTAGACGAGCTTGGCGCCGGTCTCGCGGCAGACCTGCTGCCACGGAATCAGGTTGGAGTGGTGCTCCATGATGGTGATGACGACCTCGTCGCCCGGTTTGAGCACTGTGGGCGCAAAGCTCTTGGCGACCAGGTTGAGCGACTCGCTCGTGTTGCGGGTGAAGACGACCTCGTTGGCCTGTGATGCGCCGATGAGGTCGGCGATCTGCTGGCGGACCTTCGCGATGGCGTCGGTTGCCTCGACGGACAGCGAGTACAGGCCGCGCAGGGGGTTGGCGTTCATGCGCTGATAGAAGTCGCGCTCGGCGTCGAGCACACAGGCAGGGCGCTGCGCGGTGGCGGCGCTATCGAGGAAGGCGATCTCGGGGTGCTGCTGGAAGAGCGGGAACTGCGCCTTGTAGGGGTTGGTCTCGATGTCTACGGTGGGCCAGCCGCGCGAAGCCTCGTCGCTGGCATCGAGCTCCATAGGCTCCGGTGCGGTACAGGTGTCGCATTTAACGTGCTCGGTGTCGATCATGCGAGCTCCTCTTCAAAGTTGTCGATCAGGTTGTTGCCCAGGCGGACGACGGCGGCGCGGGTGCGCTCGTCGGTGGCGGAAAGTGCGGCGTCCTCCAGCTTGGCGCGGACGAACAGGTCCTCGGCGGCGTTTTGGTCAAGGCCGCGGCAGGCGAGGTAGAACAGCTGCTCGTCGCGGACGTGGCCGATGGTGGCTCCGTGGTTGCCGGCGACGTCGTCCTCGTCGCAGAGAATGACGGGAACGGTCTTGTTGTCGACGCCCTTGTTGGCCAAAAGCACCGTCTCGCGCTCGGTGCCGGTTGCACCCTTGCAACCGTGCACGAGGTCGATGGTGCCGCGGTAGACCTTCTTGGACGTGCCGGTCAGCACGCCGTTGGCGTCGATCTCGCACTCGGTCTTGCGACCGCGGTGGCGCAGCTCGTAGTTAAAGTCGCGCACCTGCTCTCGGGCGCCCAGGTAGTCAGTATCGATGGTGACCTTGGCGGTATCGCCCAGCAGGTCGCCGGCAAGGCCGGTGGCGCTGGCGCCGGCACCCAGGACGGTGTGCTGCACGTTGACGCGCGCGCCCTCGTCCAGGAACAGGCCGGTGTCGTCGAGCGCGATCCAGCTATCGTCGAGCGTCTGCGTGCAGGTCACGTTGACGGTGGCGTACTCGTGGGCGCACACGCGTAGCACGGATCCCACGACGCCTTGGCCGGCAACGGGAGAGTCCAGGGCAATAAGCAGATCGAGCGTTGACTGGGGACGGGCGACGACGTCGATGGCGGCGATGGCCGCGGCTGCATCGACACCGCTCACGCGCACGGTAACCGTGGCGTGCTTGTATGCGGGCACATCGATGACGATGCGCTTGGTGGCGTGGTCGGCCAAGTAGGTGTAGGCAGCCTCGCCCATGCCGGTCTCGAAGGCTTCAGCAGGGGAGAGCTCCTCCTCGAGCTTGATGGCACCGGCCTGGTAGATGGAGGTGGCGGGCACGTCAAGCTCAGTCTCGGGCGTGATGCGGGCGCGGTCGGCGGCGTCGCCGGGGGCGGAGGCGCGGCGCTCGGGGAAGCGCTCGGCCATGGCGTCCATGGCGGCGTTAAATGCGTCGGCAGCGCCGCGGAACTGCTCGTCCAAGCCCTCGACCTTAACAGCCTCGGCGGGAGCGGCGGCAAGTTCGTCCGAAAGCTCAAGCTTGGTCTGGTTCATCTTGAGCCAACCCCAAGTGGCGGCCGGCATCGCATTAACCTGCTCGAGCGTGGTAGCAGCGGTGTTCGTGGTCTGTTTCATTATCCGATCGCTCCTTCCATCTCGAGCTTGATCAGGTTGTTCATCTCGACGGCGTACTCCAGCGGTAGCTCCTTGGAGACCGGGTTGGCAAAGCCGTTGACGATCATGGTACGGGCTTCTTCCTCCGAGATACCGCGGCTCATGAGGTAGAACACTTTGTCGTCGCCGATGCGGCCGATGGTGGCCTCGTGGCCGATGTCGACGTTCTTGGCGCGGATGTCCATGGCCGGAATAGTGTCGGAGCGGCTCTGGTCGTCGAGCATCAGCGACTGGCAGCTCACGGTTGCCTTGGAGCCCTCGGCCTTGGGCGTCGCCACAATAGAGCTGCGGAACGTCTGGATGCCGCCGCTCTTGGAGATGCCCTTGGTCTCGACGGTCGCCGAGGTCTCGGGCGCGTTGAGCACGACCTTGCAGCCGGTGTCGAGGTTCTGGCCGGCGCCGGCAAAGGTAATGCCGGTAAAGCTCGAGCGGGCGCGGCGTCCGTTGAGCACGCTCATGGGGTAGAGGTAGCCCACGTGGCTGCCGAAGGAGCCGCTGATCCACTCGATGTCGCCGTCCTCGTCCACGCGCGCACGCTTGGTGTTGAGGTTGTACATGTTCTTGGACCAGTTCTCGATGGTCGAGTAGCGCAGGTGCGCGCGCTTGCCCACAAAAAGCTCGACAGCGCCGGCGTGGAGGTTGGCCACGTTGTACTTGGGCGCGGAGCAACCCTCGATAAAGTGCAGGTCGGCATCGTCCTCGACGATGATGAGCGTGTGCTCAAACTGGCCGGCGCCCTTGGCGTTAAGGCGGAAGTAGCTTTGCAGCGGGAAGTCCAACTTGGTGCCCTTGGGCACGTAGACAAACGAGCCGCCCGACCATACGGCGCCGTGCAGGGCCGCAAACTTGTGATCGGTGGGCGGGATGAGCGTCATAAACTTCTCGTGGATGAGCGGCTCCCACTGCGGGTCGTGCAGGGCCTCCTCGATGCCGGAGTAGACGATGCCCATCTTGGAGGCGGTGTCCTGCATGTTGTGGTAGACGAGCTCGGAGTCGTACTGCGCGCCGACGCCCGCCAGGTAGCTACGCTCGGCCTCGGGGATGCCCAGGCGCTCAAAGGTATTCTTGATGTCGTCGGGCACCGACTCCCAGTCGTGCTTTTGATCGGTGTTGGGTTTGACGTAGGTGACGATGTTGTCCATGTCCAGGCCCTCGATGGAGGGGCCCCACGTCGGGTCGGGGAAACGATTGAAGATCTCGAGGGACTTTAAGCGCAGGTCGAGCATCCACTGCGGCTCGTCCTTTTTGGCGCTGATCTCGCGCACGATGTCGGGCGTGATGCCGGCGTCGAGGCGCTCGAATCCCTCCTCGCCATAGGTGAAGTCGTAGAGGCTGCGGTCGATGTCCGCGACCTCGGTGCGGTTCTTGGTCATTGCGTCGCCCCTTTACGCCTGCTGCTCGGCAGCGGCGGACTCGGCCTGGGCGCGCTGCTCGGCGGCCTCGCGCTCGAAGGTCTCAAAGCCGTTCTTGTCGATCCAGGGGATGAGCGAGGCGTCGTCCTCGCGCACGATGTGACCCTTGACCATAACGTGGACGCGGTCGACATCCAAGTGCTCCAGGATGCGCGTGTTGTGCGTGATAATGAGCATGGAGCCGTCGCAGCTCTTGCGGTAGGCGTCCATGCCGTGGCTGACGGTGGAAAGCGCGTCGACGTCCAGGCCCGAGTCGGTCTCGTCGAGGATGGCGAGCTTGGGCTGCAGCAACAGGAGCTGGAGCATCTCGACCTTCTTCTTCTCGCCGCCCGAGAAGCCCACGCCCAGCTCGCGGTTGAGGTAGGCGGTATCCATGTTGAGCTCGGCCGCGAGCTCCTTGACGCGACGGCGGAACTCCTTGCCCTTCATCTCCAGGCCGGGGCGGCCGGCGATGCTGGCGCGCAAAAAGCTCGACAGCGGCACGCCCGGAATCTCGACCGGGGCCTGGAAGCTCAGGAACAGGCCGGCGCGCGAACGCTTGTCGGTGGTGAGCTCGGTGATGTCCTGGCCGTCAAAGACGATGCGGCCGTCGTTGACCGTGTAAACGGGGTCGCCCATGACCAGGTGGCCGAGGGTGGACTTGCCGGCGCCGTTGGGTCCCATCAGCACGTGGGTCTCGCCGGCAGCGACGTTGAGGTTGACGTTGTGGAGGATGGTCTTTTCGTCCACGGAGGCGGTCAGACCTTCGATGGAAAGCAGCGGATTTGCGCTCATGCTGTCCCTCTCTGTATATGGTGTACTCATAGGTGTACTAAACCCTAGGAATCTTCTCGGAATAAAGTTACTATGGGTTCGGCGTTAGTCAAGGGAAAACCCGACTAATCCACTCGACTTTTTAGATGTGGGACATAATAATCAGGTTTGTTTGCCCCGCGTGCATAAGATTTGGGACAAACAAGCCTGGTATTTTGTCTCGGCAACGATGAGAGGGTAGGTATGCTCATTTCTTCTAAGGGCCGCTATGCCCTCCGTCTGATGATCTATATCGCAGCGCTTGGTGACACCGAGGGCAAGATTGCCCTGCGCGAGGTCGCCGACCGCGAGCATATCTCACAAAAGTATTTGGAGCAGTTGGTTCGTCCGCTTTTGAAGGCGGGCCTGCTTAAGAGCGTACGCGGTAAGGGCGGCGGCTACATGATGGCCAAGGACCCGGCCGAAGTGCGTGCCGGCGACATCCTGCGTGCCGTCGAGGGCAGCACGGCTCCGGTGGCGTGCGACGGCATCGACAACAGCTGCACCCGCAGTGACCTGTGCTCAACGGTCAAGTTCTGGCGAGGGCTGGACGACGTGATCGAAAAGTACGTCGACGGCGTGACGTTGGCCGACCTGGCCGCCGTCCCCGAGATCAACTTTGACATTAAGCTGTAGGTTGAGCGCAATTCCTTAAGATTTCGCGGAGCGTTGTTGCCGTTTACCGAGGGGTTGTTGTGCAACAGTGGACGAGCTGCAATACTTATTTCTATCTTTGCAAACTGCACTTTAACTATACCAATGCAGGGAGGATCTTATGCAGCCCAAGCATTCCGCGATTGTCGCGGGCCTGACGCTGGCGCTTTCGTTTGGCGCCATTTCCGCGCCGGCACCCGCTGCTGCCGAGGAGCCCACGCCGGGCGTTGCCTCGGATGCCACCGATATCGATAAGGGTCTCTACACCCAGCAGTCCTTCTCGGGCGTACTGAGGTCGGTCCAGGGCGTTTCGTTTGTCAACGTGACTCCCGAGATGAAGTACTTTACCAAGTACGAGAGCCATGGCAACTACAACCAGGGCTTTTCGTACGGTGACGGCTATAACGCGCTGGGTTATTACCAGTTCGACCGTCGTTGGTCGCTCATTCCGTTTATGAAGCAGGCCTACAACTACAACCCCGAAAAATACAGCATGCTCAAGGATGCGATTGATCGCGGCAGCGAGATTTCCAACACGAGCAATGCCATGTACGAGAACGGCCAGCTCACCGAGTTGGGCCATATCGCTCAGGATGCCTTCCAAGGTGCGTACAACACCGATCCTGTTGAGTTCTCAGCACTTCAAGATGCCTATGCGTACAACTCGTACTATGCGGTGACCGAGGCGTGGCTCAAGAGCGGCCTGGGTATTGATATTTCGGGCCGCGCCGATTGCGTCAAGGGCATGGTGTGGAGCATTACCAACATGTGCGGCACTGGTGGCTGCAGGGACTTTTTCCGCTGGGCGAATCTTTCCAACGATATGTCCGACCGCGAATTTGTGACGGCGCTCTCCAATAGCGTGGTCAACAATGTTGCCACCAAGTTTTCAAGTCAGCCCCAGTATCATGAGGGCTGGAAGAACCGCTACCGCAACGAGCTAAAGGACTGCTTGGTTTATATCGCTGAGGACGAGGCTGCCGCCGCGACGCCCGTGCAGCCCGAGCCCACACCGGCGCCCTCTCCGACACCTGATTCGAATGACGACTCGAGTGACGATGCCAACGATGACAGGATGGATGCGCCCTCGACCGATGCTGACGGTAATGGCTCTGCTGGTGGCACTACCAACGACGGCTCTACCTCGAACGGCTCCGATTCGAACGGCCCTGCTGCGGGCGATTCGTCTTCAAACTCTGCCGGCAATACGAACAGCGCCGCCTCTGGTTCGACCGACGCTGACTCCTCTAGCTCATCCACCGGCTCGAGCGATTCGTCCGTTGACATCGGCTCTAACAACGGCTCTGGCTCTGACGCAACCCCTGATTCCGATGTTTCCAAGGATGACTCGAATAAGGCGCCGGACGCTCCCGTTACTTCGCCGGACAAGAAACCTTCTTTCTCCGTGCAGCTTGGTTCTACGCTGGGCACTTCGCTGATGGCTGGTGTCAATAACGGCTCGACCCAGAACAAGGACAACTCTGATCAGGTTTCCAAGGAAAAGACCGAAGCCTCAAAGGGCGACTCCAAGGACAAGGCTTCCGAGAAGACCGAATCCGATAAGGGTTCTAGCTCTGAGGCGAAGGACGAGGATAAGAAGTCTGAATCTGAGAAGAAGGACGAGAGCAAGGGCAAGACCGAGGACGGAAAGCAGCAGGGCGAGGGCAGCGGTAAGGGCAACACCGACAACCAGAACCAGGAGCAAAATGACTCCAAGACGGCGACCACTGCAACCACCACTACAACGACTAAGACTTCGGGCGGTAATATGCCCAAGACGGGCGATCTGATTGTGATGGCGAGCCTTGCCAGCGCGAGCTTGGCCACACTGGGCGCTACGTCTATCGTAAGTGGTAAGCATAAGCTCGATCAGCAGAAGAAGGCTTCTGGGGAGGACGGCTCGGAGGAGTAGACTCTCGGTTGCTAGATAACTAAAGAGTTGGGACAGGGTCCGGTGCGAATGCATCGGGCCCTGTTTTGTTGTGCAACGATTAGTTATGCCCCCTCACACCTCTTGTTGCTACCGTTGCCCGATATGTTTGCGCGGCGACATCGGTACATGCGATGCGGTCATTACAATTGGCATCGTGCTGCGATTTAGGGGGAACGTTTTGGTGTCTGAACAGGCAAATGTTGATTGTGCTGCTGGCTTTGGCGTGCGCTTGATCGGCTGTGCCGACGATGCTGTTTTGCCCATTGGCATGCACGACTATGCGAAGGCCCTTGGTTGCTGCATGCTGGTTGACAAGACCATGTTTATTGCCGATGTGTTGGACTGCGACGCGTCCGTTGTGGTGTGCTGTCGACCCGAGGGTTTTGGCAAGAGCATGAACTTGTCGATGCTCAGGGCTTTTCTGGAGCGTCCGGCGGTCGGTCACGCCGGTCGGATCTCGTTTGCCGATGCTCAGATTTGGGATGCGGACGGTGGGCGCTATCGGGATGAGTACGCTTGCTATCCGGTGATATCGCTGGACTTTTCTGGCGCTGCGAGGCGTGGCCCCGCTGTTGCCGGCGTCGTGCGCGATGCCCTTTCGGGCGAGTGCGCTCGCTTGTTGGCGCTCTTGGAGGCTCCGGATTTAGCTCGAGATAAGGTGCGTCACATCGAACGTGTCGCGCGTGGCGTGGCGAGCGAGGATGAGGTCGCCTCGGTGCTTGGCGTGCTCATTGAGCTGCTGGAGATGGCCTGCGATGAGCAGGTTGTATTGCTCGTTGATGGGTACGACGCGGCGTGGTTGGGCCGTGCGAGCGCGAGGGGCGCTTCCGGCGCCGATCCGGCAGGGCTATTCGATCGCGTGCTGTTCGACGCCATTGCCACTGCGCGCGATTCGTTGCGGCTGACGTGTCTGATGGGGGAGTATCCCGGCCCTGCCGAAGCGGCGCTTTCTTCGCGCGGCTGCTCGTATTGTCTGACGACGCCGCTTTCGACGTGGTGCGACCGTTGGTTCGGCTTTTCTGATGCCGAGGTCCAGGCTCTGTTGAATCATGCTGGGCGCGAGGAATACCTTGATGATGCGCGTGAATGGCTCGAGGGATATCGGTTTGGTAGGGCCTATTGCTCGAGTCCAGCGCGTGTGGTCGGTTTTCTGGACCGAGGCTGCACGGCGCCTGTGCGCGCCGATCTGTATGGGTATGCGGATTGCCTGAGTAGGGTAGTTGCCGGGTGGAATCTCGACCGCCTTTCGGTCTTGTTCGATTTGCTCGAGGCCCATGGGTGTGCTGAGGTCCCGCTTTGTTTAGGCACTGCAGAGCCAGATGTCTCGCCTGACGATGGCATGTGGACAGCGCTGTATCTGTCCGGTTTCCTGACGACAGATATGACTGAGGAGCTAGAGCATGGCGATCGCCTCCGTGTTTTGCGATTGCCTAATAAAGAGCTTCGCCAGGTCTTGCGTCTAGTGATTGTTGAGTGGTTTGAGTGCGCTGCCGAAGACATTCGAGACGTCGATGCGTTTCGCGACGGGCTGTGCCGTGGGAACGAGGATACCGTGAGGCGGGCGCTAAGCCGCATCCTGGGGGATGCGGGAATCGGTGAGACCGACCCAGATAAGCCGCTGCCATATCATCTGCTCTTGCAGGGGCTCTGCTTTGGCTTGCCGGGCTATGCCAATCCTGCCTCGAGGCGAAAGTGTGGCGCGGGTCGCTGGGACATCCAGGTTTTCCCTACGGGTGCTGTGTTCGACGCAGCAGACACGATTGGCATGCTGGACGAGCGACCGCTGATAACGATTAACTTGATGTATGACCCCGATGTGGATGCGCTGGGCCTGGAATTGCTGGCCGTGCAGTCGCTACTCGACATAGAGCGCGACGGCATCGACGAAATCCGTGTGCCGCGACCCGGCGTTGGCCGCATGCGCTGGGGGTTTGGGTTTGATGGACAGCATGTGGCTACGGTGCACCAGCGGCTTTAAGCGCTGAGGTGTTTCCGGCTTCTGTTACTCCGTGTCCTTCATGGGCGGCATGGGCTTCCAGTTAGGATCCTTAACGATCTTGCGGGCGTCCTTCATGCCACGGCGCAGCGCCGGAATACCGGTCTTAAAGCACTTGTCGACCGCGGCCAGGCGAATGAACTCCTTGCAGAAGGTCGCGACGTTGCCCAGACGGAACAGCACGGGGTGATAGTCGCCGTAAATCTGCATGTAGCGGGCCAGATAACCGCGGTTGCGCATAATGTAGTAGCGGTTGGTGTCGCTCGTAGAGTTGAGCTGGCGTTTGCCGGCGATATCCCAGTTAGAGACGGCACGGGCGCGCTTGAGCACCACGTCGGCGACCACGGCGGCGGGGAAGTGCTGGCTGGCTACGTAGCCGTAGCAGGCATCGTCGCCGTAGATAAAGAAGCGCGCATCGGGCAGGCCGATCTTGTCGACCACGCGGCGCGAGAACATGCCGCCTTCAAAGCACAGCTGGTTCATGGCGCGGTAGCCCTCGGGACCCAGATCCCACTTGGCGATGGGGTTAGGGATGCCGAGCGAAAGGATGAGCTGGTACTGCCAAAAGAAAGCGCCGCCGTCAAAGTCCAGGCGCGAACCCTGGATGACATCGTAGCGGTCGGTCCACTTGGCAAGACGCTCGATGCCTTCGGGGATGACGAGCACGTCGTCGTCCATCACCCAGAACCACTGGGCGCCCAGGTCGTAGGCGCATTTGGTGCCGGCGGAGAAGCCGCCCGCACCGCCGCCGTTTTCGAGCTGCGGGGCGTAGATGACACGGTCGGTGCCGCCCTGCGCGTCGGGCTGCTCGGTGTCGATGCCCCACAGGTTGGCCAGGCGCTCGTTGAATGCGGTGCACATGGCCTCGGTCTCGCGCGAGTTCTCGTTATCGACAATCACGATGCGCCAGGGCGTTGCCGTGAGCTCGGTCATGGAATCGAACAAGTTGGCCAGGAGTTCCTGGCGCTTGTACGTAACGACGACGATGGCGAGCTTGTCGATGGGGGCGGGAAGGGTTGAAGGCATGGGGCAATATATCCTTTCACGCGCGGCGCGCATGCGCTGCACGGAAGCTATCGAATACGTCCTTGGGACTGTCCTATTGTAAAGGCTCGGCGCACCTTAGCGGCAAGCTTTGAATAAAACGCAGGAACCTGCCATGGGCCCGCCGCATGACGTGGGGCTGCTTTGCCCGCAAGAGGCTCCATAGATTATATAAACGCCCGCTGGCGCGCTGACCCTTTGATACCATGAAACGACAGGTATTTCCTAAGGAGCACATTTGTCTACTAACGCCTCTGGCAGCCCTGTTCTGTCGCTGCTTATTCCCATTTACAATGTTCAGCGCTATCTGCGCGAGTGCCTCGATTCCGCTCTGGCGCAGACGCTCAAGGATATTGAGATCATCTGCATTAACGACGGGTCGACCGACAACTCGCCGGCGATTATCCGCGAGTATATGGAGCGCGATGGGCGCGTTAAGATGATCGACAAGGCCAACAGCGGCTACGGCGACTCGATGAACCACGGCCTGGAGATGGCGCGTGGCAAGTACGTTGGCATCTTGGAGTCCGATGACTTTATGGCGCCCGACGCACTCGAAAAGCTTGTCTCGGCCGCCGATAGCAATAATGCCGACTTTACGAAGGCGAACTTTGATTTCTACTGGTCCAAGCCCGAGGAGCGCCGTTCGCTGCACGAGATGTTTAAGGCCAAGGACTGCGACAAGCCGGTGCATCCGAGCGACACGACGCAGTTCTTTAAGCAAAAGCCGTCGATTTGGTCGGCCGTGTACCGTCGCGATTTTCTTGAGCGCAACGGCATCAAGTTCTTGCCGACTCCAGGGGCATCCTTTCAGGACACGTCATTCGCCTTTAAGGTTATCGCGTGTGCCGATAAGGCTGTTTACCTGCATGATGCCGTGTTGTCGTATCGCCAGGACAACGAGAATTCCTCGGTCAATTCTTCGGCTAAGGTCTTTTGCGTCAATACCGAGTATGCCGAGATTGAGCGTTGGATTCGAGAGGATTATGCCCGTGATCACGCAAGTGATGACGTCGCGCGCATGCTCAAGTTCAATCAGCTCATTAAGTACGATTCGTACATGTGGAACTACGTGCGCCTGGCGCCCAAGTTCTATAAGGAGTTCCTGGTTCAGATGGCCAAGGAGTTCCAAGCTGCCTTGGACGCCGGGGAGTTTTCGCTTGACGACCTCAAGCCGTGGAAGCGCGCAAATCTCGCTGCTATCCTCAAAGATCCTGAGGGCTGGGTTGACGAGCATCCGAGCTTTGCGACGGATGGTGCCTTGGGGCGTGCTAAGTATTACGCCTCGGTTGGAGGCCCAGGCGTGGTCGCCGCTTTCCTCATCGAATCGCTAAGGGGGTAGGTCGGCATGGGAGAGGCCTCGTGTCCTAAAGCTACCATTGTCGTCCCCGTTTACAACTCTGCGCGCTCCATTCAGCGATGCCTCGATTCGCTGTTGGCCCAGTCTGAGCGTTCGATTCAGGTTGTCTGCGTCAACGACGGTTCGACTGATGATTCGTTGAACGTGTTGCTCCAGATTGCGCAGGCCGACGATCGCGTACTGGTGATTGACCAGGAAAACGCGGGCGTCTCGTGTGCTCGAAATGCCGGCATCGATGCCGCCGTGGGCGGGACCGTCTTTTTTGTGGACGCCGACGATTGCATCGATGCCCAGACGGTCGAGCGCGTGCTGCATGCCATGGAGTCTGCGGATGCCGAGGCCGCCGTTTTTGGCGGCGTCTGTGAACCTGCCGATGCTGCCCCCAAACGCGTCCAGCAACTCATGAGCCCCAAAGCTGGTACCTTCGGCGCCCGTGATCCCCAACTACTGTTCCATTCGAATGCACAGCCCTATGCCTGCCGTGCGGCTTTTTCGTGCGAGCTGCTCAATCGCGAAGGCATTCGCTTCGCCCCCGGTTTGGCTTTGGGCGAGGACGTCGTCTTCCAATTTGCGGCTTATGCGCTTGCCCGCAAGACCATCGTCATGCCGGATAAGTTCTACCACTACGTGATGGAGAGTGAATCGGCGACGCACGAGTTCAACAGTGCCGAGGCTCGCGCCAAAAAGCTCGATGCCCATATGAGAATGCTCGAGGAGGTCTTGGAGGACTGGGCGGCCTACGGTCTTTTGGACCTGTGCCCCGGCGAGCTGATAACTTGGTTTTTGGACCTAATTGTGTTCGACCTGGCGCGCTTGGATGCCGATGACTTCCATCGCGTGGCGGCTCGCGTCAACAGGGCTTTCACGACGTTTATGGGAACGGAGTGGGCGGATATGCCTGCTAAGGGCGCCGTTCGCCGTGTTGCCCACAAGCTCGTTGCAGCGACCTCGGGCGTTTCGATGGCAGATGCCACGCTGTTCTATCTTTCGACTCGCGGTCTCAAAGCCTGCCTGGAGCGCTTTATCTAATTCCAAGCGCTGTCGCCCGCCGCAACTCGGCTGCTAAAATAACCCTGTTACACGCTATTCAACAGGAGGTTCTCTTGCAGAACTCTGATACCCCTAAAGTTTCGCTGCTTGTCCCCATTTGCAATGTCGAACGCTACCTGCGCGAGTGCCTCGATTCCGCCGTGGCGCAGACGCTCAAGGACATCGAGATAATCTGTATCAACGACGGCTCCACCGATAGCTCGCCAGATATCATCCGCGAGTACATGGAGCGCGACCCCCGTGTAAAGATGATCGACAAAGCTAACAGCGGCTACGGCGACTCGATGAACCGCGGCCTGGAGATGGCACGCGGTGAGTACGTGGGTATCCTTGAGTCCGACGACTTTATGTTTGAGGATTCGCTCCAAAAGCTGGTCGCCAAGGCCGATGCTGAGCATGCCGATGTGGTTAAGGGCGACTTTTACCTGTATTGGTCCACGCCCACCGAGCGCCGTGAGCTGTTTGGGATCATCGACGAGCATATGACGGGCGCCGCGTATCGCCCCGTCGATCGCCCGGGTATCTTCTACCGCAAGCCTTCCATTTGGTCTGCCATCTATCGGCGCGAGTTCCTCATCGACAATCAGATTCGGTTCCTTCCCACGCCGGGTGCCTCGTATCAGGACGCAGGCTTTAACTTTAAGGTTTGGGCTTGCGCCGAGCGCGCCGCGTTTATTGCGGACCCCATTTTGTGCTATCGCCAGGATAACGAGAAGAGCTCCGTTAATTCGCCCAACAAGGTGTTTTGCGTATGCGACGAATATGCCGAGATGCAGCGCTTTTTGGATGAGCGTCCCGAGCTCAAGGCTCAGCTCCAGGGGATTTTAATGCGCATGAAGGTCGATACGTACCGCTGGAATGATGAGCGTCTGGTCGATGAGTTGCGCGAGCAGTTTTGGGAGAAGGCATCTCCCGAGCTCAAGGCCGACTGGGATGCCGGTCGCTTTGACCTGTCGCTGTTCGACCCGCGTGGCGAGACCGACTTGCGCCTGATGGTCAAGTCGCCCCGCGCCTATATCGATTCGCGCTTTGACTTTAAGAAGCCGGGCAAGCTCAATACGTTTAAACACTACTTTAAGATCGGCGGCCTGCCGCTGGTCTGGCACGTGCTGACGTATCAGCGCGCCTACGGCGACAACCCGCACCCTGATGACGTTCCCGCCGCACAGTAGGAGCGAGTGATTATGGCTACCCCCAAGATTTCCGTTGTCGTTCCCATCTACAAAGTGGAGGAGTGCCTGGCCTGGTGCCTGGACTCCCTGCTTGCGCAGGACACGCCCGATTGGGAAGGCGTGTTAGTCAACGATGGCTCGCCGGACGGTTCGCGCGATATTGCGGCTGCGTATTGCGAAAAGGACGCGCGCTTTACGCTGGTCGATAAGGAGAACGGCGGCCTGTCGAGTGCGCGTAATGCAGGCATCGCCGCGTCCACGGCGCCTATCGTTGCGTTTTTGGATTCCGACGACCGATTTACGCCCGATGCATGCCGCGTGATCGTCGATGCCTTTGAGCGCGAGGACTGCGACGTTTTGACCTTTGGCGCGAATCCGTATCCGCTGGAGGCGGGGTATCCGTGGCTTAACTATGTGCTGAGCCCGCGCGATGTGTCGTTTGAAGGCTATAGCTCCGACCTGCTGTTTAAGGAAGCTTCTCGCCCTTTTGCATGGCGCACTGCCTGCAAGCGTGAGTTTTTGCTGGGCAACGGGATCGTGTTCGACGAAACCGTTAAGTATGGCGAGGACCAGGTCTTCGATTTTGCCGTGTACGGTCGTTCGCGCAAGACCGCGCTTATCTCGAGCAAGCTGTATGACTACCGCGTGGCGCGCAAGGGTTCGCTCATGGATACCATGCGCTATGACGACGAGACGCGTCTGCTGGAGCATGTGAAGATTTACTCCGCTGTGCTGGTTGACTGGCAGCGCGACGGTCTCGATGTCCAGTATGCCGATGACCTGGCGTACTTCCTATGCGATCTGGTGCTGTACGATGCGCTCAGGTTGCTGGGTTCGGACTGCGGCAAGGTGTTTGCTGCCGTTGCCACGGCGCTTGCCGGTTCTGCCGTGGGCGGCGATGCTGCGCTCGCACAATGCGCTCCTTCTGTTGCCGCTATGGTGCGTGCGGCGCTTACCAGCAAGGCCCCCAATGCCCGTGCATGTAAAAAGCTCATGTTCGATTACGACGTCTTGAGGTTTGGGCGCCTGGGTGCCTGCAAACGCATGGCAGCGAACGCCCTGGGAAAGCGAGAAATGTAGATGAGTATCAAGCGTTTGGCGCTTTGCCGCAGTCAGGGCCGTCTGTATGTGCTGCTTCGTTTTGCCGGTCAGGATGTCACCGCGCTTATTGAGCGGGAGGGTTCTCAAGCGTTTGCCCATGCGACGACGAGCGGCTCTTGTGTGCCATCGCTGGCACTCCCGGTCGATCATGGCCGCGTGCTGGCAATCTGTCCTTCGGTTGCCGACTACGAGCGCGAGCTTGCCGTCTTGGTGCTTCCGTTTTTGGATGGCTCGTCGATTGACATTGACTTTGCATCCAGTGGCCAAAAGCTTGGATCCATTCGTCTCGATAGCCGTATGGCTAAGCTGGAATCCAAGATCAACTACAAGGCAAAGCCTGTGCTGTGTGCGCTTATCCGCGATGCGCAGCGCGGCGAGCGCTGCGGCCGCTACGAGATCGATGCCGTCCGTTATCTTCCGGCCGATTCGGGCGCTGTGTGGCGCTACGAGGTCACATGGGCGGGAGACTCCCAGTGCACGCCCCAGCTTGAGATACTCGATACGCATATGAATGTCATCGATGCCACGGTTCATATGTTCGAGTCGCGGGTCGACGTGTCTCAGCAGAACGGATGCCGCGTCAATAAAACGTATCTGAGCGTGGAGATGCCCGAGGACATTCGAGACTTTGTTGCGATTGCAACTGATCCCGCGGGCCAGATTCAGAGCGGTTTTTGCGCCATGGATGGCCGCCTGTACAACGGTATGGTCGACGACAGCTGGAGCCGCATGAAGGATGCGCGCGCGGATGATGCTGCCTATCGCCGTTGGTTTGAGCAACATCGCGCAAAGCCGGGCGACTTGGCGTGTCAGCGCGTCGCCGCGGCGGCATTCGCCTACAGGCCGCTCGTGAGCATTGTGGTGCCGTGTTATAAGACCGATCTGGTCTACCTGCGCGAGTTGCTGGATTCGGTGCTTGCCCAGAGCTATGACAACTGGGAATTGCTGCTGATGGACGCCTCGCCCGAATGGGATGCAGTGGCCAATCTTGTGGCAGCCGCTCGCGACGAGCGCGTCCGTCGCATCGAGCTGCCCGGTAACGGCGGCATCGTGGTCAACACCAACGCAGGTATTCAGCAAGCGACTGGAGACTACATCGCATTCTTGGACCACGACGACATCCTGGAACCGGATGCGTTGTTTCACTATGTTGCCGTGCTGAACAAGGCTGCCGAGGACGGTCGCCCGCAGGTCCTGTTCTGCGACGAGGACATGTTCCAGAAAACGGGGGAGTGGGGCCAGCCGGTCTTTAAGACCAGGCTCAACGTCGACCTGCTCTATAGCCATAACTGCGTTACTCATTTTCTAATGGTGGAGAAGGCGCTCATCGATCGCATTGGCGTGTCGCCAGAAGACGTTGCGGGTGCCCAGGATTACGGCCTGACGCTCCGCTGCCTCGCGGCGGGCGCGCGCTTTGAGCACGTTGCGCACGTGCTGTATCACTGGCGCGTGCTCCCTGGCTCTACCGCCGACTGTTCTGCCGATAGCAAGCCATATGCTATCGAGGCCGGACGCCTGGCTCTGCAGCGTCACTTTGACTCGCTGGGCATTCGCGGAACGGTCGAGGAGTCCGAGACGCCGTTTGTCTACCGCATGCGCTATGCGCTGCCGGAGTCTGCGCCGCTGGTGAGCATTGTGATTCCCACCAAGGACCACGTCGAGACGCTCGATGCCTGCGTGATGTCGATCGCCCAGAAGGCCACGTACGCCAACTACGAGATCGTCTTGGTGGAAAACAACAGCGAAGACCAGGAGACCTTTGCGTATTACGAAACCCTGCCGGAGCGCGTAGCCGCTGCGTCTGGTGGCAAGGGTGCAGCACGCGTTGAGTGGTGGCCGGGCGAGTTTAATTACTCCCAGATCATTAACTTTGGCGTTGAGCATGCCAAGGGCGATTACCTGCTGCTTCTCAATAATGACACTGAAGTCATCTCATCCGACTTTATCGAGGAGATGATGGGCTATCTTCAGCGTCCCGACGCGGGCGTTGTGGGCGCCAAGCTCTATTTTGCCGATCATCTGGTGCAGCATGCCGGCATTTTGGTTGGCGTGCGCGGCGCGCTTGCCCATGCCAACCAGGATTTCTCGGCAAAACGTGAGGGCTACCTTGCCCGTGCTGTGCGTCCGGGCAACTTTAGCGCCGTAACGGGCGCCTGCCAGATGGTCCGTCGCGACGTGTTTGAGCAAGTCGGAGGCTACAACGAGGAATTCGCCGTCGGCTTTAACGATGCAGATTTTTGTTTGCGCGTGTGGGAGGCGGGCTATCGCACCATCTTTACGCCCTATGCCGAGCTGTATCACTACGAGTTCACCTCGCGCGGCAGGGAAGAGGCCAACGAGGAAAAGATGCGCCGCTGGAAACGCGAGCAAGCGCTGTTCATGCAGCGCTGGCCGGAGTTCTTCCTTAACGGTGATCCGTGGTTGGGGCCGAACTTATCCGCTGAAAGCGAGTATTTCTCGTATTAAGGCAATGGTTTTAGGAAGTCCTTAACCTTCTTTCGCTATGAGCTTGGAAGAAAGCAACGTTGTACTACTAAATTAGACAAATTACGAAAGCTCGATACTTCCGCGATAAGTTTATATAGGCTTATATAACTCGATATTATCCGATACAGTCTACGATAAAATAATAAGCAATGATTGACTGTTAATCGATTCTCCAGAAAGGTAAACAAGTGAGCGTCACAGCATTCCATAATCCGTTTCGTCCCACTGCCGGTGCTGAGCCTCCGCGCATAATTGGTCGTGATGATATTGCCCTTGAGTTTACCGAGAGTTTGAATGCGGGAATTGGTGCACCTGCGAGGCTCATGCGCATTGCTGGACCGAGGGGCTCCGGAAAAACTGTTTTGCTCTGCGATCTTAGGGATCGTGCTCGAGAGCTTGGATGGAAGACCGCTATTGTCTCTGCTGGCCCTAACCTATTGCTGGACTTGAGGGATCAGGTTGCTGATCCTTCCCTTGCGACCAATGCTTCGGTCGGCGTAAACGCCGGCTTTGTTTCCGCGAAAGTCGACGTTGTGCCCAAAGAGTCGAGCCTTAGAAAGTTGCTGAGTTCGGCAGCGAAATCATCCAAGGGTCTTTTTATTGCCATCGATGAAGTTCAGGACACCCCGATTGACGATATGCGTGCCATTGCGTCTACGGTTCAGCTTTTGATAGGGGAAAGAGTAGATATCGCACTTGCCTTTGCCGGTTTACCCGCCGGTGTTATGGATCTTATTAACGGCAAGGCGCTTACGTTCTTGCGTCGTGCCCTCCCCGAAGATCTGGCGCCTATCAACCAGGTGGAGGTAGCGCTCTCTATGGGCGATAGCTTTGTCGCGACTGGCTTGACCATAGAGGACAATCTCCTGTCGAGAGCCGCTAAGGCCACTAAGGGCTATGCCTATCTGGTGCAACTGGTCGGTTATTCCATTTGGCAGCGCGCCAACTTGCATCGTGCCAAAAGTGCCATTGTGAGCGAGCGCGACGTCACTGAAGGCATTGCGCTGGCAGAGGCTCGTTTTCACGATGTTGTTCACGAGCCCGCGATTTCTGGACTGGGGCTCAACGATATCAAATACCTTTTGGCCATGTGCGAGGATAAACAACAGTCCAAATCAGCCGAGATTGCTAGGCGCATGGGTAAAAAGACCAATGAGATCAGCTCTATTAGGGCCAAATTGCTACAAAGAGAGGTTATTCAGGCACCACAGAGGGGCTACGTGCAGTTTGCCGTGCCGGATCTAGATATTTATCTGCGAGATAATGCCGAGGAAATTCTCGAACGGTTCTAGGTCGAGGTATTATTAGTTTTTTCTACAATATCTTTTTCTATCCAATTGGAAGAACTACGGTCGGCTGCTTTGCTGCCATAACAATCTGGTTTGTTGCGGGGAAAGTCGAATACTCCATAAACAAGGCTGTTTAACAGATAGCTTCAATCGAAGGCTTGTATTTTTGCTGCCCTTTATACTTCCGGCTTTGCATGCGTTGGACCAGAAGCTACATCTGTATCTAATAGTTTTTCTTGTCTCTGTCTTTGGATTCCTGCGTTATGTGCCGCTCTTTTGGATTCCCATCGACGGGCTGCTAGTGGATTTTATTATAATTTGCGTTCTTATTTGCTATATTAGCTGGTATGTAGACTTGTCAACAGTGAATTTCGCATTCTCCCATGTGGCTTATTGGTTCGTATTGAGGATCGGAACGGTCATATCTGTTGTCTTGTTAAACCATCGTCGTCGTTATATTTTGCTTGTTGCTATGGCCTATCTATACGTTTTGCAGGGCGGGCCTTCTTATGTCGCTCGCGCGGAAAGCCTGTTTATGGACATCGCTACCGTCATGGCCGGTCGTCTCGGGTGCTGGCCGGGCTTTGCTCGATGCTGATCATTTGGAGCTGATCGGCTATGTGGGCGAGACTATTGGCGCCGAAGGAACCCCGGTGGTAGCGCTTGTGGGGCAAAACGCTGCGGTCGAGACGCGTATGCCCGATACGGACACGTCCATGACCAGTATGGTGGTTTGGATCGATTCAACGGATACTGAGGCGCCAGTGGGGGAGGCTAATCCGACCGGGTGTCGAGCGCAAGCTCGTCCGCAAGTACGGCGCGTTCGGCCTGCTCGTGGTCGACGAGTGGCTTCTGGACAAGCCGGACACTGAGTTCAGGTCGATGCTGCTGGAGCTGATTGAGCTGAGGTGCGGCACGGCCTCGACCGTCTTCTGCACCCAGTTCAAGAAGAAGGACTGGCACCCGAGGCTCGGCGGCGGGGTACACGCGGACGCGATTGTGGACAGGATCGTGCACAGCGCGGTCTGGTTCGACATGGGCGAGGCCAACATGCGGCAGCGCCGCGGATAGACCGGTAGCGATAAAAAGGCACCGGGGCCAGTGTCGGCCCCGGTGCCCAGGCGCGATATCGGCGGTGCTGTTTCGCGATATTCAGCAGTGCTCAAGCGAGCAAATACTCAACTTGAGTTCCGTTGATACCGGTATTTCGCCTTGTCCAGCCAAGTATTTGGGCATAGCTCCGACTCTAGGAGTATATTGCTTTCGATAGTCGATCATTTACTTCATCTGCTTAGGTATCGATGCAATATTTAGTTTGAGAATATCGGTGACTCCTATGCGTGCCCCCAAATTGTGATACGGCTTAGTTGCCTGTCGACTGTGAATCGTCCCAATTATTATGTTTTCTCCTTGAGAGGAAGTAGGGGCCACGCTCCTAAGAGCGCCTGTTTACTTATTTTCGCGGCAAACGAAACCCATCACGCCTTTGGTGGAAATGCTGTCGACTCCACGCGATGGTACATTAGTTTGGAAATGAATATCTCCAAATTGACCACCTCCTCCCTCAAACAAAAAAGAAGGATTCATGGCATTAAAAATTGTTGACAGATATAGTATTGAGAACAAGTGTCATATAAGTGTTAAGAGGTATCTTATGGATATTGTCGATTACGTTTCTTTCAAAGAAGTATTTTGCTCCATCATGGGAATCAAGAGCTCTCCAAATAACGCCAGTGATGATTTGACATGTCATTTAAATCTCAGTTATCGAATTGAAGAAGAGTTTGACCCCGAGATTTCGGATTTTGAGAAGACAATTATTATAAATGACGACGACTTGAAACACGAATATGATAAAGCGGTTGAGGCCATTGGTGATTTTCATGGTATGGAATGGTTTTCAAATGGTAAGAACTATGAGTGCATGGTCGATATATCCGGATTATATGCAACTCATTTTACAGATCAAATTTCATGTAAATCGGTAAATGCAGATGCTGAATTTAGAATGGGTCCGGCGAGCGTTACATATATTTTTTGTATTATATTAATGTTATTAAATGAAGGTTGTTTTGACGGCAATACTTTCAGAGGCAGAAATCCTTTTTTGCGACGCCTGAGATCGCATTCAACCACCGGTGGAAGAACCGTATCTCATAATGTTGATGATTGGACATCTGCTTTTGTTGAAATCACAGGTATTCTCTCCTTACGAATAACTACCAAAGGGTTTAGAAAAGCGAAACAACTTCGTGAACGAGCAACTTCCTTCCAATTTAAGTACATCTCTTGTTTAGATAGGCCACTGAGGCTAATTTCATCGCTTGATGAGTTTTTAGAAAAAGGAAGTTACGGGAGGCTATCTGTTGCGAAGTTAGAAATTGATTGTGTTCCGGATGTAAAATTTGACGACAGCGCTGTTAATCATTTTTGTCTTGGCGTGTCTTCGAGAAGCCCATATTTGCAGTTTTTGTCCTTCTATCATTCGATTGAATTTTACTTTAATTCCGCCTATCGAAAAATGACGACCGAATTGTTGAGAAACGAGCTCCAGTCGGTTGAATTTGCATACAACGATCAGCATCTGTATTCGATTGTTAGTAAGTTAGAAAAAGAAATATCCCATAAGAGCGAACTTGGTTTTGGAAATGAAAAACGTGAGCTTGAATACTTGGTTGAGTCGTGTGTCCATGTGCCTCGGCTAATGAAATCCCTACGTCGCTATCGTTTCGATTGGTCTGTGTGGTATTCGAGCAATGGGGTTGAATTTGAATCTGATGCTCCAGTTATAGATTGGGAATCCGATAATGTAGCTGGATTAATAGCTTCCCGAATTTATAAAGTAAGAAATGCGATTGTTCACAGTAAAAAACAAACTTTCGGTGCGTTTATTCCTTTTAAGCACGATCGCGCACTTTCCTATGAGATTCCTTTAGTTAAATGTGTTGCCGAAGAGGTCATTGATAATAATTCTTCGCGCGTATAGCTTTCGCTTTAAACTTCCGTTTGGTTCATAGTCTTTGTGGTCAAACTTAGCATTGAGATATGAATTTCGTTTCGATTGGATGGCGATTATTTCGATACGGCCATGACGCCGGTTGCGGATGGATGAGTCAGTATTCACTGTCTCTTCTAGATCAGGATTGATGCGAGCGATCCCTCGCTTCTTCCAATATTCTTAATGCTGATCGGGTGCTGCCGTTGATTGGCCCGGGTATTCTCGTAGCTGACGCCGGGAATCTGGCGTGTTTCGTCAAGAGGATTTGAGTAAAAAGAGCATCGGGATTTGAGCTGGGCGCGCTCCGGTCGTGCGCGCCCTTTTTGAGGCATTTACCCCTCCTGCATGAGGGCGTGACGCACGTTGCAGGACTCCCTGCGGAACTGGACGAGCCTTCCGTGGTGGACGATGCAGTCTATGACGGCGGACATCTGGTCGTCGCCGAATGCCGATCCCCACCTGCTGAACTCCAGGTTCGTGGTGATCACCGCCGACTGCCTCTCGTAGGCGTCGGCGAAGACCTGGAAGAGGGGCCTCGCGCCGTCCCGCGTCGAGCGGCGGGACACGACGTGGGCCCATTCGAGGTCGTGAATCAGTAGCGATCCCGGCGCTATCCTGCCGCCCATGGCATCCCTCACGCGCGCCGAACTGGGCTTCCCGTGGCCGCAGACGACCGCGACGGGGTTCTTGTGGATATCGATGGTGACGCAGGTGCAGAGCTCCTGGCGGGAGAGGCCGCGCTTGAGGGCTTGCCCGTAGCCCTTGGAGAGGTCGGTGTCGCTGATGCAGATCTCGTCAACCCAGACGGTGTCGCGCATCATGATTCGGTCCCGGCAGCCGGACGCCGTGGTGAGCGCACGGTGCCGCCACTCGAAGGCGGTCTTGTGGTTGACGCCGCACAGATCGGCCGCGCACTCGACGGGGACGTTGTGGCGCATGAGCCTGATGAAGGAGACTCAGGCGAGGAGCGGCTTTCTGCAGTGCTCGAGGACGGTCCCGGTGAGGGAGTTGAATCTCCTGCCGCAGCAGCGGCAGCGCCACCTCGGTACTCCTGCTGCGGTGGACCTGTCCCTTCAGGCGCCCTCGGCGCCGCACTCCGGGCACCCCGGGTCCGGCCAGTATGCCGCGGCGGCCACGGCGAGCGTGCCGACCCCGACCTCGTTGCGGCAGTGCCTCTCGCCGACGGCTTCTCTGAACAGCAGGAACTCGTCGGCGGTGAGGCCCGCCACGAGCGCCCTGAAGGGGTTCGCTCTTTCCATATGGATCTTTCCCATCCGCCCGAGCGCCCACCCGGAGGGATTGTCGCCAAACAAAGATCCGGGTGGGCGCTCGGGCGGATTCTTTGTTTGGCTGGGAAGAGCATAACATTCGGGAACCTTCCGGTCCCCGAATCATCACCTGTTATCTAAACTGTTAGAGACGAAAAAAAGCTTGCTGAGTACGCCTGCTACTTTTTATAAGGGCAGGTGTCCATCTGCTTTTAGAACAATTCCCATGCTTTGAATAACTGGACTTCCGATGCGGGGGAGATTGTAAGATAATCTACCCTTAGTATCATTATTTGTGATGGGGGATACGATATGAAAAAGGCATTGCGTGCCTCAACAGCGTTTTCTTTAGCTGCTCTTTTAACGATTTCACCCTTGATGAGTCCTGTAGCCGCTGCTTATGCTGCGAATAGCGTGCAAGCTGAGGATATTTCATCAGATGCTGTGTCCGCAGACGATGGTGTAGCTTCACGCGACGAGGGCGTTGCCGACGGAGACATGGATGTCGAGCAGTCGTTGCCGACGGACGTTGACGAGTCAGCTGATGAGGATTTCGGTGTAGATGCTTCTTCGACTGAGCCGCAAACCGAATCGGCTGATTCTCCTTTTCAATATATATATCTTGCCTACCCGAACCTTATCAGTGGGACTGACCAAGTCGTCGCGTTTGCGACTCCTAATGACAGCGATACTATCGCTTCCGCGACACTTAACTATGTGAGCGCCAATGGAGTTCAGGGGGCTGTTGACGCTTCCGCACAGGATGCTAATTCTGCTGCATTTACATTTGGCTCGGAGCTAGAACTCAATACATACTTTCTTACTTCAATAACCTATGTTCTGCAGGGCGATGGTACTGAACATGAGATTAATCTCTCTGACAGAGATTATTCTTTTACGGTTGTTGACGGCACTGCTAATTGCGAAGGCACTTCCGTTTACTATGCAGACGGCGATGGCAATGCCGTTGAGGCCCAATCGATCAAGCAGGCGTTGGAGTGTGCCGATTCACCGGACGGCATTTCTACCTATGCTGCGCGCTCGGCGCGAAAAAACGTTCGGATAATTGCCCTCGATGCTGGCCATGGCGGCACCGACCCTGGTGCGCAGGGAAATGGAAAGAGTGAGGCGGATCTAACTTGGAAGATCGTTGCTGCTTGTAAGAATAAGCTTGAGGCGTATGGCTTTAAAGTCGTTCTTGCTCGCGAGCAAAGCGGTGGCTACTCAGGAAATGATTACCTTTATCGTGTCCAACGATGCGTGAGTCAAGGCGCGCAGGCCTTTGTTAGCTTCCATATCAATTCCGGTTCGCCTGTTGCTCACGGCGCCGAGGTATATGCGCCCACTGCCAATGAATATGATTACACGCAAGTTTCTGTGGAGCTTGCGAATAAAGTGATGAACAACCTCGCTTCTATGGGACTCAGCTATCGCGGTGTATTCCAAATGGAAGTTGGAGATGAGTTTGCGGTCATCCGTTGTGCCCGCGAACAAGGTATTCCCGGCATTCTAATTGAGCATGGCTTTATTTCTAATGCGGGGGACGTATTGAATTATTTTAGCGATGAGGGTTGCAGGCGTCTTGGCGAGGCCGATGCCGATGCGATCATTGCGCAATTTCCTAAGTCAACTTGGCTCGATTACTCTTCCGTATTCGATGCTAATTACTATTTGTCGAATAATCCCGATGTTGCCAAAGCTACGGCTGGAAATAGTGAATTAGCTCTAGACCATTTTATTAACTATGGTATGAGTGAAGGTAGGCGCGGCTCTGCTTCTTTTGACGTACAGAGCTACTTTAATGAGTATCCAGATTTAAGGGCTGCCTTTGGCTTTGATTTAGTGAAGTACTACGAGCATTACGTCACAGCTGGAAAAGCAGAAGGAAGGCATGGGACCGGATGCTCAAAGATTGAGGGATACGCTACGACTATCAATGGCGTTGACTATTCTTCCGTCTACGACCCCTCGTTTTATCTATCGAATAACGAAGACATTCGCAACGCTTTTTCTAAACGAAGCCCCGCTGGCGTTGTAATGATTGACGATGCTGCCGTGCTGCGCCATTTCGTCAGCTGCGGCATGGCGGAGGGCCGTCGCGGGAGCGAGTCCTTCGACGTGCTGAGCTATTACAACAGATATCCCGACCTTCGTCGCGCATTCGGTGCCAACCTCACCGCTCTATATGGTCATTACCTCAGCAGCGGTCGCGCTGAGGGCAGGATCGCGACCGGTTGCGCTTCCCTCGCGGGCGCCGTCGCTTCGCAGGGCGGTACGGATTATTCCCCCGTTTACGATTTCGACTTCTATACCTCCAACAACGGAGACGTCCTGAGCGCCTTTACAACCGTCAAGGGTGGTCTGAGGTTCGTTGACGATGCTGCCGTGCTGCGCCATTTCGTCAGCTGCGGCATGGCGGAGGGCCG
>CATYUU010000018.1:0-35078 GCA_958413455.1 uncultured Collinsella sp.
CTCGGGGATGACGCCGTACTCGGTGAGCTCCTGGCGCACACGGTCGGGGTTGGCACCCGGCTTATCGATCTTGTTGACGGCGACGACGATGGGAACGCCGGCGGCCTTGGCGTGGTTGATCGACTCGATGGTCTGGGGCATGACGCCGTCGTCGGCAGCCACGATCAGGATGACGATATCGGTCACCTTGGCGCCGCGGGCACGCATGGCCGTAAAGGTCGCGTGACCGGGGGTATCAATGAAGGTGATCTTGCGGTCGTTGATCATAACCTGCGAAGCGCCGATGGCCTGGGTAATGCCGCCCGCCTCGCCGGCAGCGACGCCGGTGTGACGGATGGCGTCGAGAAGGCTCGTCTTGCCGTGGTCGACGTGACCCATGACGGTGACGACCGGGGCACGCGGCTTAAGGTCGGCGGGATCGTCGTAGAACGAGAAGGTGTTCTCCTCCTCGGGGGTGATGATCTTGATCTGACGACCCAGGTCGTCGGCAACGAGCTCGACGAGGTCATCGGACATGGACTGCGTCATGGTAAGCGGCGTGCCCAGCAGGAACAGGCGCTTGATGATGTCGTTGGCCGGAACGTCGAGCGCCTCGGCGAGCTCCTGGACGGTAACGCCCTGGGAGACCTTGATGGCGTCGAGCTCCTCGGGGTTCACGCCCTGGGCCAATGCCTCCTCTATCTTGCGCTCTTCCTGAGCCTTTGCGGCCTCGCGCTCGCGCTTCTCCTTGCGCTTTTTGCGGCGACCGGTGGACTCGCGAGAGGCCTCCTCGACGGCGGCACGAGCCTCCTCGAGCACCTTCTCGCGGCTGTACTCCTCAGCCTCGCGAGCCATGCGGCTGTAGTGGTCCTCTTCGTTGTTGTGACCGCCCTTGCGCTTCTTGCCCTTGCCCTGCTTGTCGGGGTTGGGGAAGTCCATACCGGCAGCGACGTTGTTGCTGGCGTTGGTGCGATGGCTGTGGGGACGGCTCTCGGAGGCGTTGCGCTCGGAGTTGTTGTCGGAGGCGTTGCGATCGTTACGACGGCCACCGCGACGGTCGTTGTTGCCGCCACGACGGTTGCCGCGCTCGGCAGCGCGCTCGGCCTTGGCCTTCTCCTCGGCGTCCTTCTTCTCCTTGAGCACGGTCTCCTGTGCGGCGATCTGATCGAGCAGCGAACGGAAACGCGAACCGGAATCGGAAGCGGGAACGGCGCGGCGCTGGGCCTCGCGGGCAGCCTCCTCCTTCTCGCGGGCAAGGCGCTCCTGCTCGGCCTTCTTCTTAGCCTCGGCCTCGGCGCGGGCGGCCTCCTCGGCAGCCTGGGCGGCTGCGAACTGGCGGCGTTCCTCCTCGCGTGCCTTCTCGGCGGCGATGCGCTCGCGCTCTGCCTCGGCAGCGCGTGCTGCCTCCTCGGCGGCAGCGGCCTGCTCCTCGGCCTTCTTAGCGGCCTCGACTTCCTGGGCGCGGGCCTCGATCACCGAGGCAAGCTGTTTGCGGACCATGGCAACATAGGCGTCCTCCAGGGCGGAGGAAGCGGACTTAGCGGGAATCTTCATTTCGGCGAGATGACCCATCAGTTCCTTGGAGGTCATGCCGAACTCTTTGGCCAGGGTGGACACACGGACTTTTGCCATATGACTTCACCTACCCTTTCTGGCACCTTGGGTGCCTAGAGACTGAACGAGCGTGGGGGATGCGCTGGGACCTGCCCGGCGCGACCGCGCGCTAGATCAGGTCCTCCGCATCATCGAAGGCGTCGGTGTCGTGGACACCGCAAAAACGGGAGCCGGGACGGGCCTGGTTGCGGCACTGGATGCCGTCCTCGGAAACGAACTCGCAGCGACGGACGTCCTCGTCCTCCTCGTCACCGATCAGGTCGGCGGCGGGCTCCTCGTGAACGGGAACGTTCTTGAGGATGTCGGCGGCAAGGGTCTCGGACTTAATGTCGATGTGCCAGCCGGTCAGGCGCGCGGCGAGGCGGGCGTTCTGGCCCTCCTTGCCGATGGCGAGGGACAACTGGTCGTCGGGCACGATGACGCCGGCGTAGGCCTTCTCCTCGTCGATGAGGACGCGGGTGACCTTGGCGGGCGACAGGGCGTTGGCGACGTAGACGGCAGGATCGGCATCCCACAGGATGACGTCGACGCGCTCGCCACGGAGCTCGCCCACGACAGCACGAACACGGCTGCCCTTGGGGCCGACGCAGGCGCCCACGGGATCCAGACGGTCGTCGAGCGAGTGGACGGCAACCTTGGAACGCTGGCCGGGCTCGCGGGCGATCGACTTGATCTGGACGGTGCCCTCATAGATCTCGGGCACCTCCTGCTCAAACAGACGACGCATGAGCTCGGGGTGGGTACGGGAGATGACAATCGGCGGACGGCTGTGCTCGCCACGAACCGGCTGCAGGTTGGAGTTGGGGTCGCGAACGTCGATGATCACGGCCTTGATGTGCTGGTTGTGCAGGTAGCGCTCGCCCATCGGACGCTCGTTGCGCTCGTTCTCGTAACGGCGCTGGTCGAAGTGCGGCAGCTCGGCCTCGACGCCCTCGCGGATCTTGACGATCGTGAAGTCGGGCGTGGACTGCAGCACGGTACCGCTGATGAGGTCACCGATGCGGCCGGAGAACTCCTCGTAAATCTGCTCGCGGGCGGAGTTGCGCACGATGGCGTTGATCTCGGCCTTAGCGTGCTGGGCAGCGATGCGGCTCGTGTTCTTGGGAGTGACGTCGATCTCCTCGAACTCGGTGAAATTGCCCTCCTCGTCCATGGAATCGTCGATCGGCTCCAGACGGTAGACGTAGATCTTGCCGGTGGTGCGGTCGATGGTCACCTTGGCGCCCCACTCAAGATGCAGGATCTCGGCATAGCTCTTGGCGAGCGACTGCTCCAGGCGGTCGATCAAGTAGAGCTGGTCGATGTGCTTCTCCTGGCAAAGCTCCATCAGGGCGGACATCATGTCGGATGCTGCCATCTTACTTTCCTTCCTTCGCGGGCTTGAAGTCGTAGGTGGGCTTCAACTTGCACTTTTTAACATCAGAGAAATCGAGGGCAACGGACTCGCCGTCCTCGAGCTCGAGGGTCACGTTCGTCTCGGTGGCGGCGGCAATCTTGCCGGCGTACTTGCGACGGCCCTCGGTGGCGGTGGAGGTGAGCTCGCAGTTCTCGCCCACAAAGCGGGCAAAGTCGCACGGGCGGCGCAGCGGGCGCGCCATACCCGGGCTCGACACCTCGAGCGTATAGCTCGAAGAGATGGGATCGAGCTCCTCAATCACATCGCCGACCCACTTGGTGTTGGCCGTGACGTCGTTGAGCGACAGGCTCTGACCCTCGGCACCCTCGATACGCACGCGCACGCAGGGGGCCTTGGTGGCACCCACGAGCTCGACGTCGACGATGTCGACATCGTGCTGGGGAGCGACGGCCTCGAGCGCGTCGATGATCGCCTGCTCGGTCTTGGTCTTGACCATTGCGGCACCTCCATCCATACAAAAAAGAAGCGGGGCCGAAACCCCACTTCTTTCAATTACAACTTCATTTGCAAGCAAACTATACCAATACCTGCACAAACGTGCAACCACAACACAAACCCGCAGGTCAGCGTGAGCACAGGTTCTCCACAAGAAATGGATAATTGGGTGTTGTCGCAAGTATACATAACCAAAAAGGGGGCGACTCCATACGGAATCGTCCCCCTCGCCTTTTCATGTCAGCTAAGCGCGCAGTGCTTACTTGACCACCAGGTTGACCAGCTTACCGGGCACGCAGATGGCCTTGACGACCGTCTTGCCCTCGAGCCACTTGGCGACGGCGGCCTCGGCGACAGCCTGCATCTCCTCGTTGGAGGCATCGCGGGCAACGTCGACGCGGCCGCGGACCTTGCCGAGCACCTGGACCACGATCTGCACCGTGTCCTCAACGGACTCGGCCAGGTCGAACTCGGGCCAGGCGGCGGTGTAGGCGTTGCCCTCGCAGCCGAGGGCCTCGTGCCACAGCTCGTCGGCCCAGAACGGGCAGATGGGGGCAAGGACGCTCACGATATCCTTAGCCACGCCGTAGCACAGCGCCTTGTCGCGGGCGGTACCCTCGGTGGCGTTGAGATAGGCGCTCGCCGCGTTGACGAGCTCCATGACGGCCGAGATCGCGGTGTTGAACTGGCCGCGGTCAAAGTCCTCGGTGCACTTGGCGATGGTGCGGTGACGCTCACGATAGAGCTTCATCGCAACCTCGTCGAGCGCGGACTTGTCGAAGGCCACGTTGGCGTCGCCGGACCGGACGAGCTGCCAAACGATACGCCAGGCGCGCTTGATGAAGCGGTTGGCGCCCTCGACGGCCTTGGGATCCCAGTCGAAGTCCTTCTCGGGCGGGGCGATAAACAGGATCGCCAAACGCATGGTGTCGGCGCCGTAAGGTTCGATGACCGAGCTCGGGGGCACGACGTTACCCTTGGACTTGGACATGGTGTCGCCGTTCTCGTCCTTGACCATGCCCTGGCACAGCAGGTTAGTGAAGGGCTCGTCCACGCTCAGCAGGCCCAGGTCGCGCAGTGCCTTGGTAAAGAAGCGGCTGTAGAGCAGGTGCAGAATGGCGTGCTCGATGCCGCCGATGTAGTTATCGACGGGCATCCAACGGTCGGCGGCCTCGCGGGAGAAGGGCAGCTCGGTGTTGTGCGGATCGGTATAGCGCAGGTAATACCAGCTGGAGCAGGTGAAGGTGTCCATGGTATCGGTCTCGCGCTTGGCCGGGCGACCGCAGACCGGGCAGGTGGTCTCGTAGAACTCCTTGCACTCGGCGAGGGTCTCGCCGGCGCCCAAGTCCAGGTTTTCGGGCAGCGTCACCGGCAGCTGATCCTCGGGCACGGGCACGATACCGCAGTGCTCGCAGTGAATGGCCGGGATGGGGTTGCCCCAATAGCGCTGACGGGAAATGAGCCAGTCGCGCAGACGGAACTCGACCTTGCGACGACCGCAGCCCATGTCCTCGAGGTCGGCCACGATCGCAGCCTCGCCCTCGGAGTGCTTGCCGCCGCGCATGCCGGTGTACTTGCCGGACTGGACGAGCGTGCCCTCGGCAGCATGGGCGCAATCCCAGTCGACGGTCTCGGCATGGAAGGTATCGATGGTCTCGCCGCTGGCCTCGACGGCAGCGCGATCGTCATCGTCCAGGATGATCGGCACGATCGGCAGGTCATACTTGCGGGCGAACTCAAAATCGCGCTGGTCGCCACAGGGAACGGCCATGACGGCACCGGTGCCGTAGTCGGCAACGACATAATCGGCAACCCACACGGGGACCTTCTCGCCGTTGACGGGGTTTACCACATAGCGGCCCGTGAAGGCACCGTGCTTCTCGAGGGTGCCCTGGGCACGCTCGACGGCAGAGATATGCTTGGAGTCCTCGACGATCTTGGTGACAGCCTCCTCGTACTCCGTGCCCTCGACGAGCTCGTGCAGGCCGGCGTACTCGGGAGCCAGGACAAAGAAGGAGACGCCAAAAAGGGTATCGGCACGCGTGGTGAAGACGGTAATCTTGCCCTCGTCGCCCTCAATGGGCTCGCCATCCTGGTCGCACAGGGTAAAGTCGACCTCGGCGCCCTCGGAGCGACCGATCCAGTTGGCCTGCATCTGCTTGACGCGCTCGGGCCAGCCGGGGAGCTTCTCCAGGTCGTCGAGCAGCTCCTGAGAGTACTCGGTGATCTTGAAGTACCACTGCTCCAGGTCGCGCTTCTCGGGCTCGGTGCCGCAGCGCCAGCACTTACCCTCGGTGACCTGCTCGTTGGCCAGAACGGTCTTGCAGTTAGGACACCAGTTGACCGGGTTCTTCTTGCGGTAGACCAGGCCCTTTTCCCACAGCTTCTCAAAGATCCACTGACCCCAGCGGTAGTAGTCGGGGCTGCAGGTCTTGACCATGCGATCCAGATCGTAGGAGAAGCCCATGCGCTTCATCGTGGCGAGCGCCTGGTCCATGTTCTTATACGTCCAGGCGGCAGCCTGCGTGTTGTGCTTGATGGCGGCGTTCTCGGCAGGCAGGCCAAAGGCGTCAAAGCCGATGGGGTGCAGCACGTCGTAACCGCGCATGCGGGCCTGGCGGGCCATGGCATCGCCGATGGTATAGTTGCGCGCGTGGCCCATGTGCAGGTCGCCCGACGGATACGGGAACATCTCGAGCACGTACTTCTTGGGCTTGCTGTCGTCGGTGTCGACGGCAAAGAGATTGGAATCCTCCCAAGCCTTCATCCACCGGGACTCAATGGCCTGCGCGTCGTAGACAGGAATCTCGTCCTTATGATCTGTGCAATCGCACATATCAGCTCCTTTAATCTTAGCTGGGGTCGGTCGGCTTAGCTTTATTCGCTACTGCGGACAGTCCTGCGCAAGACGAAGAGCACATTAAGTGCTCTTCTTTGCGTGCGGAACTTGTAGCAAACAAAGCTAAGCCGACCGACCCTAAGGTTAACTTGACTGATGATAGCAAATACGACAAGCGAGATGCCTGCGACTTGCAGGCATCTCGCTTTATCTAAATAACGTAGTTGTGAATCAACCGCTAATTGTTACCCGCCCAAGCATGATCGGGTTTTCCAGGTGCCGCAGATTGCCGTGAAAGAGGAGCGCCGCGTACTTTGGTACGCGAGCGACGGTTTGAACGGCAAGGTGCGGTGCTTGGGAAAGCCGCTTAGCGGTAGCTGACGCTCTGCTGGGAATCCTTGACGACTACGTCGTGAGCGCCGCCTTCGACGATGGAGGTGGAGCTTACCAGGGTCAGGCGTGCCTTTTCCTGGAGCTCGGGGATCGAGAGGGCACCGCAGTTGCACATCGTGGACTTGACCTTGTAAAGCGTACCGCCCACGCCGTCCTTGAGGGAGCCGGCGTAGGGAACGTAGGAGTCGACGCCCTCGACGAAGCTGAGCTTCGCGGCGCCACCCAGATCGTAGCGCTGCCAGTTGCGGGCACGCGCGGAACCCTCGCCCCAGTACTCCTTCATGTACTGGCCGTTCACGTTGACGCGCTCGGTCGGGCTCTCGTCAAAGCGCGCGAAGTAGCGGCCCAGCATCATGAAGTCGGCACCCATGGCAAGGGCGAGTGTCATGTGGTAGTCATAGACGATACCGCCGTCGGAGCACACGGGCACATAGACGCCGGTCTCCTCGTAGTACTCGTCGCGAGCGCGGCAGACGTCGATCAGCGCGGTGGCCTGGCCACGGCCGATACCCTTGGTCTCGCGGGTGATGCAGATGGAGCCGCCGCCGATACCGACCTTGATGAAGTCGGCACCACAATCGGCAAGGAAGCGGAAGCCCTCGGCGTCGACGACGTTACCGGCACCGACCTTGACGTCCTCGCCGTAGTTGGCGCGGATCCACTCGATGGTGCGCTTCTGCCACTCGCTGAAGCCCTCGGAGGAGTCGATGCACAGGACATCGGCACCGGCCTCGATGAGCAGCGGCACGCGCTCGGCATAGTCGCGGGTGTTGATACCAGCGCCGACCATGTAGCGCTTGTCGCCATCGAGCAGCTCGTTGGGGTTGGTCTTGTGGCTGTCGTAGTCCTTGCGGAAGACAATGCCCATGAGGTGATCGTTGTCGTCGACGATGGGCAGGGCGTTAAGCTTGTTGTCCCAGATGACGTCGTTGGCAACCTTGAGGCTGATGTTCTTGTCGCCCACGATGAGCTGCTCACGCGGGGTCATGAACTCGGAGACCTTCGTCTGGTGGTCATCGCGACTAGGACGATAGTCACGGCTGGTGACGATGCCCAGGAGCTTACCCTTGGGAGTGCCGTCGTCGGTAACCGGCATGGTGGAGTGACCGGTCTTCTCCTTGAGCTCGATGACCTGCTCCATGGTCATGTCGGGGGTCAGCGTGGAATCGGACTGAACGAAACCGGCCTTGTGATCCTTGACGGCCTTGACCATGGCGGCCTCGGACTCGGCGCTCTGGGAACCGTAAATGAAGGACAGGCCGCCCTCGGTAGCGAGCGCGACACCCATGTCGACGCCCGAGACGGACTGCATGATGGCGGAAACCATGGGGATGTTCAGGGTGATTGCCGGCTTCTCACCGCGCTTGAAGCGGGTCAGCGGCGTCTTAAGAGAGACGTTGTTAGGGATGCACTGCGAGGATGAATAGCCAGGGACCAGCAGATACTCCGAAAACGTGTGGGACTCACCGGGAAAGAACGTAGCCATGTTTCTCCTTTTTCCATGCGACCGGTCGGCTGCAGGCCTCGTAGGACCCAGCCCAACCTTGGGCGCCCAATACTGGGGAAGTATCTTAACGCACTTTGACTGCTACAATGCATGATTTAAGAAGAGCACACGAGGGTTTGACGCAGGCTTTGCGTTTGCCCAGCAAACACTTTAGCGGGGAGACGTGGAGCACATGGAGTACAAGACGACGGCAAAGTTGGTCATTCAAGCGTGCGACAAGGATTTGCCGGGCGTCTTCGGTCACGGCTGTGTCTTGCTGCTGCAGGGTATTGCCCGCGAGCACTCGCTCAACCGCGCCGCCAAAAGCATGGGTATGGCGTATTCCAAGGCCTGGCGCATCGTGAACGAGGCAGAAGGCCAGCTGGGCTGCAAGCTCATCGAGCGCGACGGCGCCCGCGGATCCACCCTCACCCCCGCCGGCGAGCGAGCCATAGCGGCCTACGAGGAGCTGCAGGCCGACATCAACAACGTCATCGCCACCAAAGCCAACGACCTCATCGCCAGCATCAAAGAGTAGCCCATTTGGGACGGGGCCTTATAGCCACACAACCCCTTCTCATAAGTTGCGGTGAAATAGGGACTGTTTATGCGGTTAAAGCCGTAAATCAATCCCTATTTCACCGCAACTTATGGAGTCGAGGATGATTTAGCTGGTTGCGGAGGGCATTATCTAGGGTGGCGGCCATGATCAAGGGGTCATCGGTTCCGGCGAAGAGGCGGATGGTGTTCCCCTGTTTACCGCTTGGGGCCGAAAGGCGCGTCGTTGCACCGCCGGCGGGCGATGCGCGGAACTCCTCAGGCAAAGCATCAAAAAGCTTGCCCGCGCTACGCTCGATAAGGTCAAATTCAACTGCCGGGCCAAAGCCATGCTCGAGGATTCCCGTTGCAACCGCATGGTCGGGATGCGAGCTCAGCCCGGGATAGCGCACGTTGCGTACCATCTCATTGGCGGCCAGATACTCGGCCAGTGCACGGGCGCGGTCGAAATGCGCCTGCATGCGAACATCGAGCGAGTCCAGTCCCCGCTCCAGCACAGCGGCCTCGTCAGCTGTTAAATCAAGCTTGGCCAAGCCACAGCCCTCAAGCAGGGCGTGTGCGCACTCGGCAGCGGCATCCACACGATGGCGCTTGAGCTGCGAGCGCGCGACCGAAGCGGCAACGAGATTGCGCGGAGCCATACCGGCGCACACGCGATCGAGCGCCTCGAGCGACAGCGCAGAACCCAGCCGCAGCGGATCGCAGCCAAAAGCCGACGCCACGGTGTTGTCCACAACCAGCAGCGCATGGGCCTCGCGAGCCGCACGGCCCAGAGTGCGAAGGTCAGGCACACGCAGACCAAACCCGCCGATGGAGTTCACAAACCACCACAGGTGCGACCCCTCGATCTCATACGAAGCATCAAAGCCCTCGGACGCAGCGGTAAACGCTGCAGTCGAGGGTTCCCCCACGAGCACAACGTCGCAGCCATCAAAGCCGCGCGCAAACGCATCGGCAAAGTCGTCCGCAAAGGCAACCAGACGATCGCCGGGACACACAATCCCCAGCTGCGACAGCGCTGCTGGCACATGCGAGGCCGCAAGCAACCGCGCCTCACGCGCGCCGGCTCTCAAAGCCCAAGTCTCTTCTAGCTGTTGCACGTCCACGCGGCACCGTCCCTTCATAAGCAAAAACCCACGATACGGGTGTTCCCCGCATCGTGGGCAACGGCTGCAGTATAGCGCCGATATACGACGAAACGCCTAGATGTTGAGCGCGTGATAGGTCACGTTCGCGCCCGGGGCGTCAACGGTCACGCCATAAGCCTCGGAATAGATGCGCGTCGAAAACACGAGCGCGCCATCGTTCACAAACACCTCGACCGACGAGACATCGCCAACAATGCGCACGTTACGCACCTCGTCGATAGGCTCCCAGCGCACGGTACGACCGCAGCCGGCAGAAGCGCGACCCTCATCGGTAAATCGTATCTCAAAGCGCGAGGGCAGCTCGCCCTCAGCGGGCACAAACGCCAGTTTCAGCTCGCCATCAACGGTCGCGGTAAACGTGCCGTCGACACCGTCGACAACAACGTCAAAGCAGGTATCGCCGGCAACCTCCAACGAGCCCTCCCCCACACGCACCGAGTTATAATAGAGCTCGATCTCGCGTGCCGGCTGCTGCAGCACCACGCCATCGTCGCCGGCCGTAAGCTCACGCGGCACCGTCATGCAGTGCTGCCAGCCGCACGCCACGGTGGGTGCGTTGCCATAGGTCGGCTCATCGGGCATGCCCATCCAGCCGATTAGAATATGGCGACCGTCCTCGGACGTAAACTCCTGCGGAGCATAGAAGTCAAAACCGGCGTCCCACAGGCGGAACTCACCCAGCTCATAGGCACCGTCACCACCGGTAATGTCGCCCGTTACAGGCATGTAGCCAGCAGCGTAAACGTTGCCGCGGTCCCAACGACCGCCCTCGAGCCCCTGGGGAGAGAAGGAAAGGAACTTCGCCGGTACGCCGCCATTCGCATCGAGCTCGATATAGCCGGGGCATTCCCACATAAACCCAAAACGCTCGGGCGTAGACACACGGCTCTCGAGCTCCCAGCTCAGCATATCGGCCGAACCATACACCAGGATCTCGCCCACATCGCGCCCGGCACCCTCGCCGTGCATCGCACAAAAACGGCTCTCGACATGCGGCCCGTCCACGCGACGACGCGCGCCCAGCACCATGTGGTAACGCCCATCATCATCGCGCCACACCTTAGGGTCGCGCACGTGGCAGGTCAAATCCTCGGGATAATCCTCGGACGCCAGCACCACGCGCTTTTGGCTGAACGTCTGTCCATCAACACTCTCGACATACACGGTGTCGGCGCGACGGCCGGTATTGACGTAGTCGTACGTGCCGTCTGCATCGGAAAGCTTAACGTTGCCCGTGTACAACACGCGAATGCGGCCGTCCTCGGCAAGCGCGGAGCCCGAATACACACCGTGGCAATCGAACGGCTCATCGGGCAGTAGCGGGGCGCCAACGTAGTCCCACGTCATAAGATCGCGACTCGTCGCATGGCCCCAGACCTTAACGCCGCCCTCGACATCAAAGGGCGCATATTGAAAATAAGCGTGGAATACGCCGCCCGCTTGGCAAAGACCGTTGGGGTCGTTGAGCCAGCCCGTGGGCGGCATAATATGAAAGCGCTGGCCATACGCGCCATGACCGCACTCAGAGGCGGCGGCGTCAACAGCGGCGACCAGCTTTGCAAGGTCGCGACCGAGTGCATTAGACATATCAAAGTCCTAACGGATCGAAAGTTACAAGGTGCCAAAGATCGGCGCCAGATGCGGGGAACACCCGCGAGCATACAGCCCGCGGGCGTTCCTCAATCAAAAGCTCTTAGGCCTGCTCGGAAGCCTTGGGCTCGTCCTTGTACAGGACAAACGAGACGGCAAAGGAAACCAGCGCGGCGACCGCAAACATGATTGCGTACTGCACGGGCTGGGCCAGGCACAGCAGGATACCGAAGATGCCGGTAACGCCCGTGCCGGAGGCAGCCAGCGAGGTGAGCGCGCAGACCAGGGCACCGCAACCGCCGCCGATGCAGCCGGCGATGAAGGGCTTAAAGAAGCGCAGGTTCACACCAAAGATGGCAGGCTCAGTAATGCCCATGAAGGCGGACAGAGCCGAAGGAAGCGCTAGGCCCTTGATCTTGGCATCGCGGGTCTTAAAGGCAACGGCGAGTGCGGCACCACCCTGGGCGATGTTGGCGGCGCTGGCGATGGGCAGCCAGTAGGTCACGCCATACTGGGCGAGCTGGCCCAGGTCGATGGCGGTGTACATCTGGTGGATACCGGTAACGACCGTGGGGGCATAGAACAGGCCGACGATAAAGGAACCGATGCCGAAGGGCAGGGTCAGCAGGGCCTGGATCAGGCCGAGGATGGCATTCTCAGCCCAGACAAAGATGGGGCCGACGGCAACGAGGGTCACGAGCACGGTCACGAACACCGAGACGAGCGGGGTCACGAAGAGGTCAAACATCTCGGGAACGATCTTGTGCAGGCGCTTCTCGAGGAAGGCCAGAATGGCGCAGGCGATGACGATCGGAATCACATGGCCCTGATAGCCGACCCACTCAAAGCTGTACAGGCCGGGGATGACGTTGACCATGGTCTGCACGCCCTCGGAGGCAACCGTGTAGGCGCTCTGCAACGAGGAGTTGATGAACGCACCGCCGACGACGGCACCCAGATACGGGTTGGCGCCGAAGGCCTTAGCCGCGGAGTAGCCGATCAGGATCTGCAGAATGCCAAAGGACGTTCCCGAGACCAGGTCGGCAATCTTGTAGATAAAGTTATTGGTGTCGAGCGCGATAAAGCCGTTGGAGGCCATAAAGTTGAGGGCGCTCATAATGCCCAGCAGCAGGCCCGAAGCCACGATGGCGGGGATGATGGGGACAAAGACGTCGCCGAGCACCTTAATGGCACGCATAAAGATGTTCTGCTGCTGCGCCGCGGCCTCCTTGACCTCGGCCTTGGTGGCAGCCTCGACGCCGCTGAGCGCAATGAACTCGTCGTAGACCTTATTGACGGTGCCAGTGCCAAAAATAATCTGGAGCTGGCCCTGGGCCTCAAAGACGCCCTTAGCGCCGTCGATATTCTCGAGGGCCTCCTTGTCGACCTTGGCGTTATCGGCAATCACCAGGCGCAGGCGCGTGGCGCAGTGTGCGGCCGAAACAACGTTGTCGGCGCCACCGATGTTGTCGAGCACCTCTTGGGCTGATTTGCGGTAGTCCATGACTTCCCTTTCCTCCAACGGGCGCATTCGCCCCGGCCATCTTTGACACTTACACTGTAATCGTTTTCAGTTTTATATGCCTGTAATCGTTTTCACAGTAGGGTGAACGGTAGGAAAAAGCCGGTGAATGGTAGTTTTACGGCAAAAACAGGGGCCTCAAAGGCAGGCAGACATGCCATAAGCCTAGACATTCATAAGTTGATGGCCGAGTTTGAGCGTCTTGAGACCGCGCTCCCCCTCCACGCCATCGAGCGTGTTGAGCAACATATTGGTCGCCTCAACGCCACTGGTCAGGTAGCCATAATGCACGGTGGGAATGCCGCCCGTCAGCGCGCGCAAAAACGCGTTGTCGCCAAAACCGCTCACGCGGTGTATACCCTCGCCCATGCCGCGAACCTCATCGATGGCACGCAGCGCGCCCGCCGCCATGGTATCGGTCGCGCAGGCGATAAACGAAACATCGGGCACTTCGCCCAGCAGCTCGCGCGACGCACGATAGCCGGAATCGAGGGTAAAGGACCCGCGGCGAATCAGCTCGGGATCGAGCACAACACCCGCGGCGCCCAGACCAGCTTCAAAACCGCGGCGGCGGTCATAACCGGCCGCGCGGTCCTCTTCGGTAACTCCAATATAGGCAATCTTGCCGTCCACGCGACCCGCGAGCGCCTGGCCCAGCTCAAAGGCGGCCTCGTAATCGTCATGGTAGACGCAAGCCGCGCCCTCGACGTTTTGGCCGATCAGCACAATGGGCACACGGCACGATTCAATCGCCCGACGGTGCTCGTCGGTAATCATGGTTGCTACCAGCACAATGCCATCGACCGGGTGGTTTTGGAATAAATCGAGGTATTCGAGCTCGCGATCGGGGGCATTGTCGGTATTGGCAAGCAACATCTGGTAGCCACGACGACCGAGCACCTGGCCGATGCCGGCGGTAATGCGGCTCACGGATTCCGAGTTGATCTTGGGCACGATGACGCCGATGAGCTTGGTAGAGCCGGTGCGCAGCGCGCGAGCCTGGCTAGACCGCACGTATCCGGTCAGCTCAATCGCCTGCTTAATGCGTTCGGCCTTGTCCGCCGAGATATATCCTCCGTTGAGATAGCGCGAGACCGCGGCGCTCGAAACGCCGGCTAGCTCGGCCACATCTTTCATCTTTACCACGAGCACCCCTGTCGTTGAAATCGCTTACACAATGATACCTGTTCGTTCCGGCGTTCTGACGAACGCCGGACTGCTCGACGCTGCGCAGGCATCTGCCGGGCGATCTGCCACTCAAACCGTCGCTCGCGTACATGAAGTACGCGTCGCTCCTCTTTCGTGGCACATCGCCACGGCAGCTGCCCGCTCGCTGACGTACGCTCGACCAGGAGCGCCCCTCTTTGTGCAATTTGCTCGCTAGGGTTCTAACCGTGATACTCGCCGTTGTATTGGATGAGCGTGAGGTCTTCCACGCCGTCGAGCGCACGGATGGCGTCGGCATAGGGCATGTCCACGCCGTCCGAGAACACCTCGACGGCCATCTCCACCTTGTCGCCGCGCATGGTCTTAGACTTAACGGTGAACTTGGTGCGGCCAAAGGCACGCACAATGTCGTCGCCCGTGGTCTGACCCGTATAGTGGATAACCATCATGTACACGCGCGCCTTGTCCTGGTGCGTAGCGAAGCCGGCGATCATCACGACGATCACCACTGCCGCAAGCCCTACGAGCGCGTACATGCCGGCGCCCGCTGTGATACCCGTGGTAATGGACCAAAACAGATACAACAGGTCGAGCGGATCCTTGACCGCCGTTCGGTAACGGACGATAGACAGAGCACCGACCATACCGAGCGAGATGACCACGTTGGTCGAGATCGCGAGCGTCACCATGCAGGTGAGCACGCACATGCCCACAAGCGTCACGGCAAAGCTGCGCGAGTACACCACGCCGGTAAAAAAGCGCTTGTACACGTAGTAGATCAGGATGCCCATGGCGAGCGCCACGAGCAGCGACAGGCCGATCTTGGCAGGGTCGACCTGACCAAACGCCTCCAAGACGGAGTTCTTAAAAAAGTCCCTGGTGCTCATGGTCTAAATATCCCCTCGGTTCTCAAAATCCGATTCCCAGTAGTTAAAACCGCGCAGGTAGGCGGTCTTTTCGTAACACAGGCAGTACTTGGAGACCGCCGTAAGCTCGGCCGCGCCCGGAGGCACCATATCGCGCACCAGCTGCGGGCAAAACTCTGTAAACTTGACCTCCATCACCAGCTTGCCGGGCTCCAGGACTGGCAGCGCGGGCAAGGTCGCGTCAAAGATGTCAAAACTTCCCACCGCGGCACGCACGTTCATGTCAAACGTAATGCGCACAGTGCCCTCATCCATCACCCACGGCTCGCGCTCGTAGTCCACGATGGTCCTCGGGCGCATCATGTTGCAGATGCACTCGATGTAGAACTCGCGACAGAGCGGATAGGGGCTCCTCAGCAAAAAGTCGTAGTCGCCAGCCAGAATCTGCTCAAACTCGCCGCGCGTAAGTGGCGCATCCTCCTTGTAAATCCAGCTACCGTACTTCTTTTTGCGCTCGAGCTTAATCACCTTGTCGCTGCCGTTATAGATGCGCACGCGATACTTTTTGCGCATGAGAATGCCGGCGTCTTTTTCCTCGTAGGCCGAGTTGCAGTAGTCGTCAAAATACAGGCTGCGAATAGTGTAACCGCCCGCCCGCGCATGCTTGTCCAGCTTAAACACCGGCGCCATGCGACAGGCAAGCGCAGCGTGCTCGCCCTCGTTAATGAGATATTTGAGCTCGTGGCGGTAACGCTCCTGCGTGACACGCACAGGCGGGGCCGCCAAGCGCTCAAGCAGCGCGCTAGCCCTCCTCATACGTGTCCTCCACGACCTTACCGCCGTCTTGCACGTAAAAACACTTCATGCCGTAGTGCTTGCCGTCGTCGGTTACATAGTAGTCAAACGCATCTTGCGTATAGCCGTCGGAGTTGGTGGCACGCACGCGCACAAAATACTGGCCGGTATCGGGCGCATCGCAGGTCACCTCGGGAAGCAGCACGTCCTCGGCCTTAAAGACCACATCGCCAATGGCATAGTCGCGCGCCAGCTCCACGGTGTAGCGAATGTCGCGCGCCTCAAAGTCATAGGACGCATCCCAATTAATACGAAGCTTACCGTTATCGATCTGCGGCACGCCGATGTAGAACGGCATGGGCTTTTTAAAACTCTCGCGAAAGCTCTTGTAGTTCTCCTCGATCTCAGAGGGAATCGCCGCGGCGATCTGCTCGTATTGGTCTTTGGTGACAGGCAGATTGTCGATATCGGGCGAAGCAAAGACCAGGGATTCAGTCACATCGCGGTAGTGCTTGATCATCTTGGTCAGGCGAGTCTCGGTCAAATACGAGCGCAAGTCCTTGACGGCACGGTCGAGTTCGCTGCGAAACGACTTACTGCGCAACGCGCGGTTAAACAACACGTTGCCCCAGTAGTTGCTTGCACCGCGCTCCCAGCTCGCGTAGTCAGAAAACCCGGTAAGAGAAAGCTCCAGCTTACGCAGCATGCCGTCGTTATCCCAATCCAAAAAGTACCAGGTATTTGAATTGAGCGGACTGTACAGATAGCAGTTACGGTTCTGCGTATCGCAGTTGCCCGTCAGAATCTGAAACGCCAGCCAATAAACCAGATTCTCGGAATCAAAGTAGGTGTCGAGCACGTCATCGATCTTTTGCGATTCGTCGTTGAGCGCATCGAGCATCTCGATGAGCTTCGTGTGGTCCGAATCGCCCTTAATCTCGAGCATGCCCTCAAAGCTTGCCTGGTTGTAGTCGGGATCGTCGGCAAGTTTAATGGTGTCCTCGTAGCGATGGAAATCAAAGCTGTTCACCTTGTACAGGTGCCCGCTCTTATCCAAGCCATGTGCCTTAAGCGCCGTCTTGTTGAGCTGCTCCACCTGCGTAAACAGGCCGTAGTCCTCAAAGGTGTCGTTGGACTTTTCGGTCTGGTCGCACACCCACAGATGCACAAACTGCGTACGCAGGCCCATCATCTGGGGAATCCCGCGGATAAGGTCGTAGGCCATCTTGTTGCGAAAACGCATACCCTCGCCCATGTGCTTGTTGAGCGCAATCGCGCGCTGTTGGCGCCAGGTACCCTTGCCCTTTTTGAGCTCCACCTTGTAATTCTTCTGCGAGTTCATGCTCGATGTCTGACCTCGCACCTGCACGGTAGCATTGGGCGCTTCCTCGCCATAGCCAACCTCGCCGGCCACCGGGCCGTCTTCGTCGCCCGGCTGCAGCAAGCCCATAACCTGATAGCGCGTCACGCCCATGTCGGCATAGTCATACACCGAGTACGTGTTGATCTCGGCCCAGCTGTGGTCGGTGTTCTCGGAGCTGTTGCCGCGCGAGACCGTCAGGTACATGGTCACAATGCCCGAGTCGTCGTAGACCTCGTACAGCTCATCTTTATCGCGTAGATGCTTAGTACCGTCCGAGGAATCGGCCTTTTTAATCTTGTCCTGCTTTTTGACCTTTTTGGTCGAGGAGTCTTCCTGCACCGAGCAGCCCGAAAGCAACAGCGCACCGGCAGCCGCCTCAAACAGGCGACGGCGAGACATCATCCTATCGGTCATCAGAACCTCCCCAATGCTTGCGATACACGCGGGCTACTGCGCGCTCAAACGCGCCATGTGGCTCACCCTTATGGCGACCTTCCTCATAGCGCTGCTCGGCACGGTCGAGCAAGCGGCCCAGCTGTGTAAAGCGACCCGTTTTGTCGGTCGCCACAATGGGCTGCTGGCTCAGGATACGATACGGCAAGTTGGCGGTATAGGTATCGAGCCGCAGCAGCGCCACGATAAAAAACACCGCCGCACCCAACAAAAAGCCAAAGCCGTAAAACTGCTGCGGCAAAAGCAACGAAACGGCAGTCGCCAGCCCGGCCACACCGGCAAACAGGCCCGAAGCCAGCACGGCCCCCTTATAGTCGGTAAAGTACAGCAAGATAAGCATCACCGTATTGCCCACGGCATACAGGCCATAGCCCACGCACAGCGTGCGAAAATACCCATGCATAAGGTTGTTAAAGCCCAACGGCAGGGCCGACAGCACCGTGGTCTCGAGCGAAATGACCGCCGCGGTCACAAACAGCTGCTTGAGCGCACAAAAGCGCAGTTCGCTGTTGAGCGTGGAGAGCATCTCCTCCTCGGCCACCACAATATCGCCTACCACGCCGCCGTCATTGAACAGGCTGTAGTAGTCACGGTAGCGCGGATAGAAGTTGACCTCGACCGAGACCACAAAGTTGACGGTCGTGACCAGGATCGTCAAAAACGCGATGAGCGCCGGCACATCGTAGTAGGGCGCACCATAAAACAAGCCCTTGACCTGCACGCCAATGGGACCGGCCCAAATAATCACCAGGTGCGCAAAGAGTCCCAGATTGGTTAACAGGCCCGTGAGCGCCAGCGGCATAAACTGATCGAGCCACCGCAAAAAGGGCCAGGGGCTGCGGTCGCTCTGAGGAAAATACCGGTACAGCAGCACCACGTCCCAGGCGAGCATGACGCCGTAGCCCAGAGCAATTGACGCCAACAGGCCCTCGACCGGCGGCAGTCCCAGCGCCAGCGCGGCCAGGGCGCACAGGCACGCCACGCCAATGGCAGCCGCAAAGCTGCACAGGATGCCGCGGTAGTCCTTGATGGCCGTGAGGTAACTCATACCGTTCCAGTTGACGATCATAATGTTGAACAGCCACAGGCACAGCAGCCCCTGCAGCAGCGTGGCACCCGAGAACAGCAAAAAGACGCCGTAGAGCACCGTGCCCGCAACGAGCATGACAGCATTGGAGCCCCAAAACGAAGGCAGAATCTCGTCCTCGCGCTCGGCAAAAAGCATGTCGGCCAAAAAGCGCGTGACCGGCATAGAGAAAAAACTCGTGAGCGTGAGCGACGCCAGCAGCGTATAGGTCACCATGCACACCAGCAGATCTTGGTTGGCACGGCCCACACCCCACAGACCGCACAGCACCAAGATACCCACCTGGAGCAGCACGCCCAGCAGCATGGGGCCCGTGCACACAATGCCAGCGTAGCCATAGGCGCGCATCGTGGCAAACAGACCCTTGCGCCTAAACAGGCGCTTGAGCTCAAAACCGATTCCGGCCACCGGCTACTCCCCCTCTCTGGGCAGGTCAAACGCTTGCGCCGTCTCGTCGTACAGCGCGCGATAGTTGGCGAGCATCTGCTCGTGCAAAAAGTACGTGGCAACGCGACGCTGGCCGCGCTCCCCCATCTCAATGCGACGAGCGCGGCTTGTGCACATGCGTTCCATGGCATCGGCCAAGCCCTTGCGATACATAGGCGGCGTCACAAAACCCGCCACGCCAAAATCATCGCCCGGTGCGCCTTCGAGCAGCTCGCGGCAGCAGCCCACCTCGGTCGTCACGCAGGGACGGCGCGCTGCAAGCGACTCCAGCACGCTGAGCGGCTGACCTTCGGAAATGCTCGTCAAAATGGTAAAGTCGAACTTTTCCATGTACTCGACCACGTTGACGCGGCCGGTAAAGATTAGGTCGCGCACGCCCAGGGTTTCGACCAGCGCGTGGCACTCGGCGCCGTACTCCTCGTCGTCCACGCCGCCCATGATGTGCAGGCGCACCTTGGGCAGGCGCTCGTGCAGCTCAAAGAAGGCATAGATCATAGTCTTGACGTCCTTGATGGGCGCCAGGCGCACCACCGCGCCAATGTCCACCCAGCCGTCATCGGGCTTTAAGGGGATGTCCTTAAAGCGGTCGAACTGAATGCCGTTGGGGATGACTAGGCATTTATCCGCATCGCAGCCCATATCGATCTGCGTCTTGCGGGCGTTGTGAAACAAGCTCGTCACGCGGAAGGCGCGGCGGTAGATCTCCTCCGAAAGAAGGTAGAAAAAGCGAATCCAACGGTCCTTAAACGACGGCACCACCCAATCTGCGCGAATGATCTCTTCCTCGCGTTCGCGGGTATAGATGCCGTGCTCGGTGAGCAGCACCGGCGCATGGTGAACGCTTGAGCCCAGGCAGGCGAGCAGGCCGCCGTAACCAGTCGAGATGGCGTGGTATACATCGGCCACCGGCACCTCGCTGCCCAGAAGGTAGAGCACGGGCAGCAGCATGGAGCGCATGGTGTGGAATGCATCGGCAAAGGGCGTGTAGGGGTACTCTGCCAGGCACACGTCGCGGAAGATATCCATAAACGTGCGGCTCTGCAAAAACGAGAGCGGATGCACGCGACGGCGCTGGAAGATATCGAACAGCACGTCCCAGTCCGGATTGGAGAGCGATACCAGGCGGCGCAACGCCTCGCGCTCGCGGTCGTCAAAACTGGCTTCGTGCTGCTCGCCCGAAAGCCGCAGGGCATCGTCCAGGAACACCTCGTGCACGTCGACCACGTTACCGGGCAGCTCGTAGACAAACTTGCCGCGGTCGGCAGCATGCGCGCCAATCACCCACAACACAAACTCGTGCTCTGGCATGGCCGTAATGTAGCCGTGCATCCAGGTGGATACGCCGCCGTGTACATAGGGGTAGCAACCCTCGAGTACCAAGCAGATTCTCATTTGTCGTTACCCTCCTTGCGCGCAATGGTCACCGTCTTGTCCGTGGCCTTGATCAGGTACAGATTGCCCGTAAGGTGCGTCAGTTCGCCACCCGTCACCGCACCCGGCTCGCCGTTGTTGGCGCGGAACATGAGCCACGCCTCGTCGTGGAAATTGCCCAGACTAAGCGTCCAGGCATCCGCGCTGGTATCCACGCTCACCGTAACCGACGAAAAGCGCTGAATAGCACCAGAGCATTCCGAGCCGGTCTGGCGACGCAGGTCGGGCGCAGATTTGGTAAGCCACTCCAGGTAGTCGACCAGGCCGCCCTTGTAGACCTCCCAGCCCTCCTTGGCTCCGCGATCGGGGTCCAAAAGGTCGTCCGGGTGCATAAAGTGCGTACTCACGTAGTGCATGTTGAGCTCGGACACGGCTGCCAGGCGCATATAGGAATCGTTGACCATGCCGCCCGAGACAATGCGCGGCTGCTCCACAATGCCATCGCTCGCCACGCCAAACTCCTGCACGTACGGCAGGTCGGTGCCATCCTCAAAATACGTACTGGCAATAGTCTTAATGCGCGGCACGTCGGTGCCGATAAGCTGGCGCGCGCGGGCCGAAAGGATATTCGACGGTGGCACGTAGACCGAGCCATGAGCGTTGGGCAGGACCTCGTCTTGAAACGCGATAAGTTCGTTAAGCGAAGCGACGAGCGTCTCTTTGTTCTTCCAGGTCTTGTAGACGTACAACGTACCATAGTCGGTGTCCCAGAGCGCAAGCGGCTGATGGTTGTAGCCGTGAAAGCCCAGCTCGCCGCCCATCTGCAGCAGCATGCCGCCAAAATATCGAAACTGCGTGGTATCGGGTTGGCGCGCGGGCTCGGTCTGGTTGACCGCGTCCTCGTAGTTTTCGATCATCACGCCGGTATAGCGAATGCCGTATTTTTGCGCGAGCTTTTGCAGATCGGGCCACCAGACCTTGGTGTAAAAAACGGCAATGGAAAGGCCGTAGTCACGCTTGATATAAGTACCATCGCCCGAGGGCACGGGGCTAGGAAAGTCGTCCAAATAGAACACGGCGCTGTTGATGACCGGATAGGCCGTGGCATCGCCCAGCAAGCTTACGGCCGAAGCATAGAACCCACGCATGACCTTGTCGTAGATGCCAATGTTGCACACCACGGTGTGACCACTGCCGCAATCGTTAGACCAAATGAGCGGCGTGCCCGCGTCACCGGTCTTTGCCCATACGTGCGCCGTATCACGCAAAGAAACCGAGAGCGAAGAATCGAAGGGATCCGAGAACTCGTAGCGCTCTCCTCCGCCCAACATAAAGTCCTCGCTCGGAACGATACTTTCGGCTTTCGCATAGTCATATCCGGCCGATTCGATCCCAAGCTTGGAAGCAATAGCCTGCAGGTAGTTCGAGTTATCTGGCGTCATGCCCAGCATGAGTGAGCCGCCCGCACTCACCCAACTCATCAGATCGGTCAGATGCGTACCCAGACCGTCAAGCGAGGGCATAAGCACAATCACGCGATCAAACGACGTGAGCGATGGGATCGCGTCCGCACCGTCGGTGGCAATATCAACATCGCGATGGGCGATCTTCATGTCCAGCAAAATCTGGTCGAACTGGTCTTTAACGTCGTCGACGCTATCTTGGTCCGAGTCGGTAATGACCAGGCACGTGGGCTTTTGGCCAAAGATTGCCGAGGAGGCCGGCACCGCATCGTTGGCGGCAAGCATCCCCAGCTTATGCTGACCCGCACTGTACTGCACGCCGGCACGCTCCACCAGCAGCACGGCGGCCATGACAATAAAGACCGCCCACACCACGAGGAGCCCCATCCAACGAAAGCGGCCTGCACGGTCTCGGATATGTTGCGCCACGCTCATCTGGCCTCCTCCCCGTCGCGCCAAAACGCCAACTTTTCGCGGTTGTCGGCGCTCAAATACACATGTTGCATGTCAATCGCATCGATCACACGGTGGACCTCATCACCATCGCGGCGCATCACGGCCAGGCGCAGGCAAAGCATCCAAACCTCCTGCTCCTCGGGCACGTCGAGCACCAGCTGGTCGATCACGGCCTGCGCCTCGTCGATCTGTCCGACATCGGCCAGCGCCGTCGCGTATCGAATGCGCAGCTCAAAAGTGTCTTCGCGCTCGCAGCGACGCGCAAGCAGGCGCGCGTACTGTTGGCGCTGAATCTGAGCCACGCGCCCCTCAGCCAAACCCGAGCCCAAATATTCACCAAGAAAATCGCAGTATTCGTTGAGGTTTTGCGCGCTCGGGTCCGTCTTAAAGGCACGCTCCAGCTGCTGAAGCTTAAGGTCGGACTCCTTGGAGATCTGCGCCACCGCCGTCGCGGCATAGTGCGCCACCTCAACGTCGTCGTTAAGCTTAGCCGCCTGCAACTGCGCCAGGTACGCGTCGGGCTCCTCGGTGAGCATGGAGAGCATTAGGCGGCGCCGGTATGCCGGGTCATTGACGATGAGCGCCTCCTCGAGCGGGACCACGCCCGCATCGGCGTCACGGTCGTGCACCAGGATGCTGCGATGCAGCTCGTCGTTGAAGAGCAGCGACTCCGGCGCAGACTCTTTCAGCCCCTCGCCAAACACCGCGCTGCGGACCGATAGCAGAACCACCAGCAACGGTCCCCACAGCGGCACCAGCACTATCACAGCCAGCATGTGCCCGCGCACCGGCAGCAGGCCCAGCTTCATGAGCGTCCACAGCATCAGGCAAACCAGCGCATGAATCAGCAGCAAGACGGCAGCAACGACAAGCGAGATCAAGCGGCACCCCCCTCACCGTCACCGGTGTAAGAAATGTGCTGCAACAGCTCCACAATGTCCTCGCCGTCGACGGGCTCCACCGCAATATGCTTTGCGCTCAGGCGCTCGCGGATAATGGGCAGATCACACGCCTTTGTCTGGCGCATAAGCAGATAGAGCACGTCGCCGTCGACCAAGCCCGCCGCGTCGCTCTCGCGGATTGCCGACCCAATTGCGCCCACCAGCTCGCCGACAGGCTCCACGCCCGGTACCACGCGCAGGAGCAAAAAACTCCCCATCTTGCTATCTGCCAGCGCCTGCTCCGCCGCGAGCTCTTGGCCAAAGGCAGCCTGCTTGAGCACGCAAGTACCGTCAACGCAGCGTTTATCCTGCGCCACCGCCTCATAGTCAAAAGCACGGCCCAGCGCGCTTTCGACCAGCCCGCACAAGATGCGGAACAGGTTTTGATAATAGAGGGTCATTTGGTTTTCGGTCGCACTACGCACAAAGATCAACACGGCGGGTGCCTCGTCGCGCTCGATCGCGTATCCAAACATGGGAAGCCCCGGCGCCAACTCGCGGTTCACCCACAGGTTCGAACGACCCCCGTCGCCCAAAAGAGGTGCAAGCTGCTCAAGTGTGAGCGAGCGTGCGGCATCTTCGGCAATCGTGGGACTTGCAGCCACCAGGCGTGCAAATGCCCCGCCCGAAACATGGTAGATCGCCACCGAATCGTTCTCGAGAATCTCGCCCAGAAGCTCGCAGCACTTGCGATAGATGTCGCGAGGGTTGAGCACGTCGAGCTCCTGCGTCACGGCAAAGATCTTGCCAAAGCTGTCGTGGCGACCCACGATCTGGCGCCTGTACGCGCGCTTGTCCTCGATCGCGTCGTGGTAGAGCTGCGTAAGGAACGTATTGCGGTTGCGCACGAGCTCGTTTTGATCGCGCTCCGCCCTAATGGCTTCGCTGTTGCGCAGCTGCATATAGCCGCACACGGCACCCACCACAAAGTACGCAATAAACGGCAGCCAGTTGGACGGCTCGTAGAACAGGCCCTGGAAGGTATAGCCGTACTGAGTAAAGTAGCTCGCGGCCAAACCCACCGACGCCAGCAGCGCCGCAACCAGGCCAAAGTCCAAGCCATACAGTGTGCCGATCAACACCACGTAGAGCAGGCGATAATCGAGCACGTTGAGCTGGACCGATTGTGAGAACAGATGCTCCAGCACCTCGAACAGAACCCAGGCAACGCCCGTCTCCAGGTATTTGATGGGCAGCGAGCGCATCTGGATGCGGTCGATGGCGGCACGCAGCGGGTTGCTCTTTTTGATGCGTCCAGCGCCCCAGCGAGCTTGAATGGTCGAGAGATCGCGCAGCAAATCATAGCGCTGAAACCAGCCATAGCGCACGCGAGCGACGTCGCTGGCGGGCAGGGCGTAGCCAGCAGAATCGCCATAGGCAACTGAGAGCCCCGGGAACAGCGCCTTAAGGGCGTCGCCCACCTCACCTGACGTGTGATGGAAGGTATCGGCAACGTCGAGCGTCTCAAAGTTACCATCCCAGCTGTCGAAGATACGGCGTACCAGCACCGCAAGCTCCTCGGCACACAGCAGGGGAAACGCCGCATCCTGCGCGCCCTGCAGAGCGACCGATCCGGTTGAGCACGCGTCGAACAGCGGCACCAAAAACAGGTCCTCCAGCGCGGCAGACGCGGTATACAGGAACGGCACGCGCAGAATCTTGGTCTGAACGCCCTCGCGAGCAGCGTAGTAGCGGCACAGGTCGTTGGCTGCGTGCGCGATAATGCCCTTGCCCGTTCGCCCCGCGGCATCGGCGGGGCCCTCGGCACCCGCGGGCCCCGCTACATACAGCAGTTGGACCCGGCGACCCGCGCACGCACGAAAGACCGTGCGCAGCAGCTCGATATCGCCCACGGAGTCGGTATGCGGGGTAAGGTAATTAGACAGGTAGACCACGCGTTCGAACTCGTAGGCCTGATCCAGGTGTTGCAGAAGCTCTTTCCACGAGGCATGGGGCGATGACTCGTCGCGGCGCGTGTCCTGCGCGGCTACGACCTGCACATGGTCCTCGGGGAACGCCTTGGCACAAAAGTCATCGTCAACATATGCGGTGTTGCCAACAACCAGCACCTCCATGGCGCACCCCTCCCCTAAAATCCACATTTGTCATAGTCAAACATGCGTATTTTACGCTGTCAACGCGAGTTGAAACGCCTTTAAGGCTGTTTTAAGAACTTTTTTAGAGGATGTGGGGACATCGAGAGCTAGATAGTGAATCCAATCTGTGGCAGATAAAGTGGCCCCCATACTCCACCAGCGGCGACATTTTCAATAATGCCCCTTGCATAGGAATACAGGTCCTGCATTCCAGTGCTAAGTGCCTCCCTGTCAAAAGCGTCGTCATCTAAATCCGCAGGAGCGCGATATATGCCAGAAACGGATATTTCGGAACGGTAATAATGGCCCTCATCGCCAGGTAAAAGCTCAATAACTAAGTTGAGCTGTCGAAACCTGACTCCGTTTTCGTCCGAAAATGCACTGGTAATAGCATTTCGGACGTTGCATTCAACGTCAGACTTATTGACGCCCTCTTTCGGAATCATCCCGCCATCAAATGATAAACTGTCCACTTTTCTGGTCACGCATGTAATCAACGGAGATTCAATGCGTTGCTTCTGAAGCGATTCCATTTACATCTCCAATCGAAAGGCATTCTCATCTGCCAAAGGAGCCGAGTCCCTATAAGCCGGGGCTTCTCCTCCCAGTATCACCGAAAATCGTGACGCATTAAGTCTTGAGGCCATCTCACCAGAAGAAAGTCCCAGATAAGTGCGCACCTCAGGAACATCTCGAATGAGCTTCATAAGGTTATTTGCGGTAATAGATTGCTGCGATGCCCCGTTCTCCCAACGAGACGCCGTGGGTTTTGAAACCCCTAATAGCGACTCAAACTCATGCTGAGTCAAACCAAGATCGGAGCGCAAATCCTTTATATCCGAGGGAGATAAAAGTTCATGAGCCTTAGCATATTGGGAAGCCAGTGCATGGGCAAGCTTAGTCGCCTCTGTAGCAGTCATTTCATCGTTGCCGCACTCGCAAACATAATGCTCAATTCCTTTTACGGTAATTTTCTCGCCACGGTAAATTTCAGTCATTGGCGCCGTGGTAAATTGCATTTCTTTGCCGCATTCCATGCAACGCATGACTCCTCCTTTAATGAATGTATCCATCGATGTTCGCAGACAAAACGTTTAAATGCGCATTGCCTTCGGAATCAATTGAAAACTTAACGTACCAATCCTCGCATTCAAAATCTCGGCACACGTAGACATCTGCGTAAACATCATGCAGAGGTCCATCCCTATCGAGCGCGATGGATTTTCTAAAATCATCAGGCTTCAGATAATCAAATAGGTCAGCAAGGAAATGATCGATGTCCAAATAACCAAACTGATTCATCAGGTGTCTGCGCACCCTACCATTTACAATCATCTTTCCCGAGCAAGCCAAAGACTTCGCTTCGTCAAGTGAATATGTCGGTCGGAGCTTGGTTCGATTCATAACCACCCCTTAGTTAGCATAATGCTAACTATATTCGACTTGTTGCCAATTGGCAACTCAATATGACATTCCAAGCCAGGCGCATTAACGCCTCCCCTTTACGTCCATCTAGAAGTATGCGGCAATTTCCCGGCATGCCGACCACACTGGCTAGTGGCAACACTTCTACCTGTGATTTCTTTTCATGAAAAGGGCGGTGCGCTCGAGGGTTCCGAAATTTGCCACATACTTCCGTCGGGCGCTTCCGGAAGTGCGGTGAAAAACTGAAATCTACCGACCTGGCCCCGGTTTTGAGCTCCGACGACCCGTGGTTTTGTTGAACACCCCATGGCACCGCGAGGGCTATCGCGTTCTGCGACGGGCCGGACGCACAGAGTCTGACTGGCATCCTGGCTCATATCCTTCTCGCCATGCTGCACCTCCTTGGTCTCGGCCGCATGGATAGCCGGAACGCGCCAGCGGGCGGTGCCGATGGGAATATCGCGGTGCCGAACGGCAATATTCTAGACGCGGGCGGACGGTGCTTAAGCGCAATATTGCCGGTGTCGAAGAGGGTGATTACTCACTTCTGACCCGCAAGCGTTCACCGCTCGTTTTTCAACGTGTTAATTATTACTCATGAGAGGCCTATCGTTGTAAAGAACAGGCGTGAACACAAGCACACAAGCGTGAAACACTTAAGGGGTACCCGAGCTTGAAAGCAGCCCGAATACCCCTTAAGATAAAAGCGACTGGTCGCAGTCACTTATTTGTCAGGCCTTAGTTAGCCTCTAGGGCCTGACCACTAACGGTTCTTCACGTGAACCTTTTTGGTAGTACTCCCCACCTTTACCAGACGTCCGGTCTTGGTAACGCGATATTTGGGGATAGTAATAGTCACGTACATTCCTTCACCTCCTTCGAAGAGATGTCGCATTGCTTAGCGATGCTTCGCGATTTGGTGCTTGACCAAAGTCTTTGCTGCCAATGACTTCTGCTTTGAGCTAGAGCTGGAGCTTGCAAGCTTTTTGGCAGCCGCACCGACTTTACCGCCGTGATGGACAGGCATACTTTCCCCCCTTCAACGAATCGTTACGAACATCTGTACCATAACGTATAAGGTTCTCAAAGTCAATTCACTATTTTATAGGTTTGTCTCATCCTGTCTCATGTTATAATTCTCCTAGAAAGGAGAGGCCATGAAACGTGCCGATGTAATTGATTTAATCCGCTTCCATTCAGAGGACAACGAAGTCGCTTTCAATGAAACCGCCTCGCGTATCGCCAAGGAATTCGAAGATACCGGCTATGGAGACCTCGCGGGCTACATAATGAGTCTTCTCGCTCGAACGAGGACATTTATACCCCAAACGCTTGAGCAGCCTTATGAGTACCTACAGCAGGTCGTTATAAACAACGATCCCCTACCCCTTCCCGAATGCATCTCCCAAGAAATACATGGACTGATTAACGCCCTAAACAGAAACATGGGAATCAATACCGTCCTGTTCTACGGCGCCCCTGGAACCGGTAAAACCGAAACAGTCAAACAGATCGCAAGGATACTGGGAAAGAAGCTTTTTTCTGTTGACTTCAATCTTATTATCGATAGCAAATTGGGCGAAACGTCCAAGAACATCAACAGGGTCTTTAGCGAGATCAAAGACATCGGCTCGGAATCGCTGTTTCTATTTGACGAAATCGATGCGCTCGCTCTCGATAGGATTGGGCAAAACGATGTTCGTGAAATGGGACGAGCGACCAGTTCTCTTCTTAAAGAGCTCGATGGACTTGACGGTTGCGCAAGCATAATTGCAACGACGAATCTTCACGACAAGCTTGACAAGGCACTCTTGCGCCGATTTGACGCACAAATTAACTTTGACAAATATAGTCATGAGGACTTGGCAGAAATAGCCCTGCTGATCATTAAGTCACAAAGCAAACGCTACGACTTCATAAAATATGATTCTCGGACTTTGAAAAAGATATTTGATACCTGTATCTCAATTCCCAATCCCGGAGAATTGAAGAACATCATAAAAACCTCAATCGCCTTTTCCGATCCAACCGTCGAGACCGACTATCTAACCAGACTGTATCTCCAACTAAACGACATGGATAAGGTCGACATTGAAGTTCTAAGAAAACAGGGGTTTACGCTTCGAGAAATTGAAGCGTTAACAGGAATATCCAGGAGTACCATCGCTAGAAACCTGAAAGGGTAACCATGAATGATCTACTTCGCCTCTCAGGTGCCTTCGAAACAAAGGGCGCGTCTGGACCGGGGGCTCCGTCGCTTCCCGCAAAAGCTAAGGTCACTTCTACGAAAATCAAACGGCTAGGCACATCTCTAGAAACGCTCCTTGAAGAATGGGGTGGCGAATCTTTAATAAAAAGCATACTTGTATCAATCGAATACAGGCAGATTGTCGCAAAAAGCAACAGAGTCCGACGTCTACTCAAGGGCGGGATAGGCCAAGAACCCGAGACAACCATTCGAGGCGCTCGTTATCTGGATATCGATACCCCCCGTGCACGGCACGTAATGACTCATTACGTGCCTAAAGAAACTATTATTTCAACGATAAACGAGCTGAGAGAAGCTGCCCGCATTGTGGATAACCACTTCTCGGGATTCGTTGACAAGAAAAGATTGAACAGCCTTTGGGATAAAAAGAATCCAGTTAAATCGAAAGAATGGAGACGAGACTACTCGGCCATTATCAGTAAAAGCGCCTTTTCTCAGCTAATGCGAGACTGTCACTATGTCGAGAAAATATATATTAGCGATGCACCCACCGTTCAAACCAAGACAACGTCGACGGCTCCAACGAACTCGTTAGTAACTCTTTACCGAACAGAAGTTGATGTCAAAACACTGCTGCAAAAACTCGATCTCAACGTTGCCGCAGCTGATATCCTCGATAACACCGTACAACTTTCAGAAGAGCAATACTACGAGCTAACAAGCAAGGCTCCATACCTTGTAGCAATGAGTATAAACGATTTATCCTCTTATACCCCAATACGGGCCAGCTCTGAAACGGTGATGCGGGAAAGCAATCTACCGCTATTTCCTTCAACCGAGCCCGTAATCGGTGTTATCGATACAGCTTACGAACAAAAAAGTTTGCCTTACTTCCACAATTGGGTTGAATACAAGTCGATGCTTCCGGAGGATGTTGAAATAAGACCTTCCGACACCTCTCATGGGACATCTGTCGATTCACTAATTATCGATGGACCGAGATGCAACCCATGGCTGGAAGACGGGTGCGGCAATTTTAGGGTCAAGCATTTTGGAGTAGCAACTGGCGGAAACTACAGTTCATTCACCATTATGACGATGCTGCGTAAAATATTGAGTGAAAACCCAGGCATCAAGGTTTGGAATCTGTCTCTTGGATCTGATGAATCCATCGACCATAATTCAATATCACCCGAAGCCGCCCTACTAGATAAATTGCAGGCAGAATATGATGTTCTGTTTGTCGTTGCCGGCACAAACAATCACGATGGCTCAACAGACCGAATAGGGTCTCCAGCGGACTCCGTCAACGCCCTCGTAGTCAACTCGGTAAGGCGTGATAAAAGTCCCGCTTCATATACTCGGAGAGGTCCTGTGCTCCATTTTCAGCATAAGCCCGATGTTTCATACTATGGTGGAGACATAGACGAACCGCTCAACTGCTATGGAAGCGACAGGCCAAAAACGGATATGGGCACATCCCTCGCAGCGCCCCTTGTCGCAAGAAAAGCAGCTTATCTAATCTACAAAATGCACCTTAGCTGCGAGTCAGCGAAGGCGCTCTTGATCGATTCATCAATATCATGGAATCAGCATTCGGATATGAACACTCTTGGCTATGGTGTAGTACCGATTCATATTAACGATGTAATTAAAAGCAGAAACGATGAAATTAAGTTCCTCATTACGGGGACCGTCACCGATTACGAAACATACAACTACAAGATACCGATTCCAGCCGTCAGAAACACTCATCCTTCTGTCGCACGGGCAACCCTTTGCTACTTTCCAAAATGCAATCGCGATCAAGGGGTTGACTATACCTGCACGGAGCTTGATTTACATTTCGGAAGGTTGAACAAAGGCAAGCTCAGTTCCCTCAAAGCAAACACGCAGGGAGAGAAAGAAGACTACACTGACGAAGAAACTGCCAGAAAGAGCCTTCAGAAGTGGGACAATACGAAGACAATATCTGACTCCCTAACCAATCGAAGCAGGCCAAAAAAGGCATATGAAAACCCTCTCTGGGGTTTGAAGATACGCAAGACCTCACGATATCAAGATGGGTCCCATGAACCGCAAAAGTTTGCCGTCGTAATCACCGTTCGCGAACTCGATGGAGTCAATCGCATCGACTCTTTCATTCAGCAGTGCAACGCACTAGGCTGGCAGGTCAACCGCATTAGAGTCGAAAACGAGCTTAATATTTATGAGGAGAGCCAGGTTGAAGTTGACTTTGAATAAACTCCTTACATAAATAAGTCAACTTGCTTTGTGGCCAACCAAGGTTGATTGCCGTATCTTGGTTGGCCAGGTCTACCATTTCGATGCTAATTTGTACGTATGCACCAGAAGTAATTACTTTTAGATTGCCAGTCAAATGAGGCCAGCCTTATCCCCTACAGCCGCAACATAAAGCACGATGCGTCATCGTGCAGCTTAAGCCGTGGATAATGATCAAAGTCTGGGTCCAGATTTTCCTCGGCGCGTAGACGGACAAGGAGCTCATCAAACGACTCACGAGTCGCGCCAGCGAGAAACGCTGCGGGATCGGCCAACCCAATCAGATTAAATGCTCGCTCCAGCCCGTCTGACATAGCACAAACGTAATCGATATCCTCAATGCAAAACCGCATCACATTGAGATGTTCCAAGGCAACCCCAGTCGGATCAAGAATCCAATAACCCTCGGGTTTGTTTTTAAGCTGACGGTTCGCGAGCAATATATCGTTGACAGAAGCACGCTTCTGCACTCCCGTCATTGCGCAGCCACGCGAACAATCAACCATCGCGTCCACCGCTGCTTGGTCGAGCTCTGCAATCCTCGCATCAGATATGGTCACGAGCGAGCCGTCTTTAAGACAAGTGAACACCGGAGAGTCGCCCAGGGACACAATATCGACCGAATCGCCTGAAACAGAGACCACCACCAACGTGGAAGAGGGAAACAGATCCTCATTGGCCGTCACGCCATGTTCGCCGATATAGTCACGCGAATCATCTACCGCGAGGCGTATAGAATCGACAATCCCACGGGATGCATCTAAATACTCACAAATGCGGCCGCCAACAAAATGACTGAACCACTGAGCGTCCGAACCAGAATGATGCGGCAGCACACGCGTGCCGGTGATGCCAGAGGCTCCATCGAGTAGCACAGCATATGTCGACCCAACTGCGACGTAATCTTCATTAACCTGATTACCTATAGCAGAGCAGGAAAACTTGGCCTTGAACAGGGAATCACCGCTTTCGGTAAACTGGCAAGCAAACGCAAAGCCATATCATCACTACCTAAGCCTGAGCAGACTTCAGGAATTTCGCCTTTGCTTTCTGGTTACCATTGAACACAGTATCAACAAGGGATTGACGTGCAGATTTGCTCATATGAGGATGCTCAACAATATATCCAGCAGACAAAACCGTAATCGCCACAATAAAAGGCCATGCGGCATGCTCCCGCGCAGTCTTAATGGATTTCTTTGCTACGTTGCAAAATTCCTTCTCGGAGTTCGACCGCAGATATAGTGCGAGCATAAATAGCGGGTAAAAATCACTTTCGTCAACAATCTTGGAGAAACCCAGAACACTAAGCGGTCCACAGGCATTAGACGCTACCGTATCCAGTTGTCCGATACAACCAGACAACGCAACCATCGATAACAGCCTTCTAATTATTGGCCTAGCCTCTTCCGGAGAATCAAGCTGGCTAGCAACATCTTCAACCATTTCGTCATAGGACTCATCAATCGCCGTTAATAGAAGATTGAGTGCGGCACCGGTCACGCAGTAGATCCGCTCTCTGGCAGTAGCCTTCAGTGATTCTTTTAATTTCACCTGCTGACGATTAAGGCAACGTCCTGCAATAGCAACATATTTCAAGGCAATAATTGCCGACTGAAAAGCATTCCTTGTTTTAGGAACCTCATATTCATAAACGCCGGCGTAACTAACCCTTTCGATAGCTTCACAATTTCTTTGTTCCATCTCGTCAGTTACGCTGCGGATGGCACCCGCCCCTTCTTGAGAGGGCGGAGCAATCTTAAGGCCTTCCAACCCGCTCAAACACTTATATGTCTTTCCCTGATAAAAGATGACATCAGAACCATCCACGGCACCTGATGCCATTTCAAGGAGTTTTTTAGTTAGCCAAGGGATGAATCGGGTTCCCTCGAGCAGAACAAGTATCTCTTCATTTATGGGAAAATCAAGCTCGTCCAAAAGGCGCAATACGTAGGATTCGCCCTCATCAACATCCTCGTCTAACACAAAATCAATTGCCTGAGCAACAAAATAGGCATACAAACTTCTAGATGAAAAGGAGTACTCAAAGCCACTTTCTTTTACCACAAGCACGCCAGACTGAACAGAAGCGTCCATAATTGTTTTTGGATCAGCAGGAATGCCATAATCATTCAGGTAGCTCTTAGCCACTTGAGAAAATGTCATGCTCGAAAAAACAACCGTGCGATCAGAGTGAATTTTAAGAGCCAACTTCATTAGCACAGCAATAACTGCATCAGCCAATTCATCGACTAGCTGCCTCTCGTCATCTGATACAGCATTACGTATCTTCCTTTTGACGTTTGTGTTCATAATTGACGTGAACGGCAAGTCTCCCTTGATAAAAGACGCGCCAGATTCATAAATATAAAAATCAATATATTGATTGATAAAGGGCGGAGTCATATCAAACAATTGAAAATGAGAGTGAACAGCTTTATCAACAATGGCAATAAGATCATCAATCTGTCCATCGGAAAGCCCGGTGCCCTTGCATCGCTTTTGAATCAGCTCATCTCTTTTGTTTTTCGTCCAAGGACAGATGAGCAAGTGTCGGAAATCGGCCTCAACCGTTTCATCCAATTCAAACGAGAAACTAATATCGGTAATTAAAACAATATTGCCAGCAGTCCTAAGCATCGACTTAATGACATCTGACTTTTTTGCTTTTCTCTTAAGAGAGTCAAAGTCATCAACGAGCAGAAGTACCTTTTCACGCGGAATCCGCCTGAAACGCTCAACAGCTTCCCGAGTATCACCATACTGATCCTCGATAATGGTTGATAGCGTTCGCGAGATGGAGCCAGTTGAATAATCAGGGGTCAGCAATAAGGGCGAATAGCCCATCGACAACGACTCGCGGTATATGGCTTTAAGCAAAGAGCTCTTGCCCGCACGAATATCGCTATGGATTTCAAGCGTTTTAGCATCAAGCAGTAATTCCATAAAAGAATGGATATCAGTTATTTTCTTTTGATCATTGATTCTTAGTTCACCGTCTTTTGTGCCAGTAGCAATCTCTTCTTTCAAAGAAGGAAACACAAATGAGTCCTTAAATGACTCGTCAGAATTACCTTCAGATTTAAATAGCTCGTTCACGAAATCCGAGCGGGGTCTGAAGTATGTTTTAGATTTTATGTAACGATGATAAGAACAGTCCTCATCAATAGGCGTATGAACTCGTGCAGAGGCATCCCAGCCATAGACCTTTTCCACAAATTCATAGCTGCCCAACTCTCCAAAACGGATTAAAACCATTTTATAGGAGCTCTGATCATCATCGTAAAGTGAATAGGTTCCTCCTCGCACGACGACACAGGATTCACCAGTCAAACCGCCAACGCAACGACTTTGTCCCATATGCTCATGTCCAGTAAAAGCAAAGTCAAAGGAGTTGGATAGCATCTTCTCCAAGTTAAGACGATCATTATCGTGGAACCACTCTGGACCATGATGCGAAGCAAAAATATGTAGGCCCGAGTCCGGAGTATTACCAAGCAGACCGCTCTCAAAGCTTCTTAATAAATGAAAACCTTTATCATCGCCTGCAAGAGTAGATAAGGGAGCACTGTTAAATCCAGATACCGAGATCTTGGTCCCTTCAACCTCAAAAGTAATTGGAGGCTTATAGGACAAAATGTGTGTCCACGTTGGGGGCATCGGCGCAGGTCGATG
>CATYUU010000019.1:0-33323 GCA_958413455.1 uncultured Collinsella sp.
TGGGCGCATTCGATTGATTTTGGTTGGGCTATATTTATGAAGGGACATGTCACCATGGGTTTCTTTTCTCGCCTTATGGGTGGCTCGGATAAGCAGACGACTGCGGCTTCCGAGTTCGAAATCCTCGCTCCCGTTTCCGGCGAGCTTGTTCATCTAGAAAATACCAATGACCCCGCTTTTAGCAGCCGTGCAGTGGGCGATGGCGTTGCCGTGGTTCCCCAAGAGGGAACGGTGTGCGCTCCTGTTTCCGGCACCGTCGCGGCGCTGTTTCCGACTGAGCACGCGCTGGGCATCATGTCCGACGACAGCTCTGCTCAGGTGATGCTGCATATCGGAATCGACACTGTTAAACTTGAGGGCAAGGGCTTCCATGCGCTTGTTGCCCAGGGTGACCATGTCGACGCGGGCCAGCCCCTCGTCGAGGTCGATTTCGACGTGGTTCGCGCTGCCGGCTTTGATCCCACGGTCTTCGTTATCGTGTGCGAGCGTTCGGGGAACTCGACTCTTCGCGAGCATGCTTCCGGCCCTGTTGCTGTTAAAGAGCCTGTTATCTGGCTTTCCGAGTAAATTCTTGTGGTGGGTACCGTGGTTATCAAGCGAGTTTTTAACAACAACGTCGCAATGGTCACTTCGGACGATGGCTCCGAGCTCATCGTCATCGGTCGAGGCCTCTGCTTTGGTCGCCATGCCGGCGATGCCATCGATGAGACGTCGGTCGAAAAGACCTACGCGTTGCAGGAGGGAACTTCTCAGGATTCGCGTACGATTGACCGCTTGGCACATCTTTTGGAGTCCATCCCCACCGTCAACCTCGTGATTTCCGAGGACATCGTTCAGATGCTCCGTCGAGAGCTCAATGTTGATATCAACGACAAGATTCTCATTGCTCTCGCAGACCATATCAGCCTTGCTTTGGAGCGCGAGCGCAAGGGCGTCTCCTGTGAGAATCCGTTGCTGCTCGAGATTCAGCAGTTCTATCGCAAGGAGTATGCACTTGCGGGCCGTGCGCTGCAGATTATCAAGGAGTATATGGGCATCCAGATGAGCGAAGAAGAGCAGGGTTTCATTACGCTGCATATCGTCAACGCCACCATGCCGCAACGCTCCGATCGTCTGATCGTTTCGGTCCAGCTTGTTCGCGACGTGCTCGCAATTGTTTCCGAGCGCTATGCCACGACCCTCGATGACACCTCGCTGCCTTACGAACGTTTCGTTCGTCACCTGCAGTTTTTCGCACAGCGAGCGCTCGATCCTACGGCCGGGCAAATCAACGGAGACGCGCTGTTCCGAATCGATGAAACGGCGTATCCGTGCGCATTCTCGTGCGCGGACGCCATAGCCGCCCACTTGTCGTCTACCTATAACGTTGTCGTTACCGATGCCGAGAAGAGTTATCTCGCATATCACATTGTTAACCTGCTTGGAGAACCTGGTCTCTAGGCATAACGTGCCCACACATCGATTGGTATAAGGCAAGGCTTACGGTCTTGCCCAGGGCACATCTGTCTTAATTTGCGGAAAAGGAAGGGGAGTACCGCTATGACCGCAAAAAAGAAGTTCAATTTCAAAGCGCCGTTGGAGGTGTTCGCGAAGTCGATCGTTCAGCCGATGATGTATCTCTCGGTTGCCGGCATCCTGCTCATCGTGGGCATCATTCTGACCAACAAGACCATCTGCGCCATGATCCCCGTGCTGGGCTTCGGTCCGTTCCAGCTTGTGGGCGCCGTTGTCTATCAGTCGCTGATGTTTATCATCAACAACCTCTCGATTCTGTTCTGCGTGGGCATCGCCGGCGCCATGGCAAAGAAGAACAAGGGCCATGCTTCGCTGATCGCCCTGATGTCGTTCTTCCTGTTCCTGCAGGCTAACAACATCGTGCTCAACGCCACCGGCTCTCTTGCCGATGCGAGCGGCATGCTCGGCCTTACCGGAACCGGCCAGGCCACCGTTATGGGCATCCAGGTACTCGATACCGGCGTATTTGGCGGCATCATCCTCGGTTGCATCACCGGTGCTGTGTTCAACAAGTACTCGAACAAGCAGTTCCCCATTGCCCTTTCGATGTTCTCGGGCGTTCGCTTTCCGTTCCTGATTATGATCATCATTTCCTGGATCATGGGTGCTGGCTTCTGCATCGTTTGGCCTCCGGTTCAGGGTGCCATCTCCTCCGTTGCCGGCATCATTAAGGAGTCGGGCAACATCGGTCTGTTTATCTACGGCATGCTCAACAAGCTGCTCGTTCCCACCGGTCTGCACCACCTCATCTACACCCCGTTCCAGTTCTCCGATGTGGGCGGCACCCTGACGCTGGGCGATCAGGTTATCGCCGGCGCCTATCCCATCCGTGTTGCCGAGATGGCAATGACGGGCCAGCCCTTCTCCGATAGCACCTACTTCAACAGCTATACCTTCAACAACCTGTGGCCCTACATCGGTATCGGTCTCGCCTTTATCGTCACCGCTTACAGGGGGAACAAGGATAAGACCAAAGCCGTTATCATCCCGCTGATCATCACCGCTGTGCTCTCCTGCGTGACCGAGCCCATGGACTTCCTCTTTGTCTTTGCCGCTCCCGTGCTCTTTGTCGTTCACTCGGTTCTTTCCGGCATCTTCCTGGTCCTGCTCAAGGTCCTCTCTGTGCCCGCTTCGACTGCAGGCGGCATCATCAACATCGTGGTCTCCAACCTGGTTCTTGGTGTCGATAAGACCAACTGGCCGGTTATGCTGGTGCTCGGAGTCGTCAACGCCGCGCTGTACTTCTTCCTCTTCACCTTCCTCATCAAGAAGCTCAACCTCCACACGCCTGGTCGCGAGGAGGAGTCCGAGCTCGCCGAGTCCGTTGCCGAGGGCGAGGCCGCCGCGTCTGTCGCGGTGAAGCAGGGCGCTGTTGCCGCGGATCCCGCAGAGGGCGTCGATGCAGGTATTGCCGACCTGGTCGCAGGTCTTGGCGGCAAGGACAACATCGAGGAGCTCGAGAACTGCTTTACGCGTCTCCGCGTGAACGTTAAGAACCCGGACCTCATCAATGAGGACCTCATCAACCACGTGCCCAACAGCGGCATCAACCGCAACGGCAACAATATCCAGATCATCTTTGGCATGAAGGTCGCCGAGATGCGCGACAAGGTCGAAAACGCAATTGAGAAGGAGCAGTAAACAATGATCATTACTCTGTGTGGTGGCGGATCCACCTTTACCCCCGGCATCGTCAAGTCCATCGCCCTGCGCAAGGACGAGCTCGACGTTGACGAGATTCGTCTGTACGACATCAACGAGGAGCGCCAGCGCAAGATCGGCGTGCTCGTGGACTGGATTTTGCACGAGGACCTCGGCCTGGACATCAAGCTCACGGTGACCACCGACAAAAAGACGGCTTTTACCGACGCCAGCTTCGTGTTTGCCCAGATGCGCGTGGGCGGCTACGCCATGCGCGAGCAGGACGAGAAGATTCCGCTGCGTCACGGCTGCGTGGGTCAGGAGACTTGCGGTTGCGGCGGCCTTGTCTACGGCATGCGCACCATCTTCCCCATGGTCGAGCTGATCGATGACGTTGAGAAGTACGCCAAGAAGGACTACTGGATTCTCAACTACTCCAACCCTGCCGCCATCGTCTCCGAGGGCTGCCGCGTGCTGCGTCCCAACGCTCGCATCATCAACATCTGCGACATGCCGATCGCAATCATCGACGTGGTTTGCGCCGCGCTCGATATCGACAAGAAGGATGTCGAGTACGATTACTTTGGCCTCAACCACTTTGGTTGGTTCACCTCGATTCGCCACAAGGGCGAGGAGGTGCTCCCGCAGCTGCGCGAGTACATCAAGGAGCATGAGATCCTGCTGCCCGATTCCTACCTCAAGGGCATGGGCTCGCTCATGGCAAAGAAGCCCGAGGAGGCCACCGACGAGCACCCCGAGCAGAACCGCCACACTAAGGGCAGCTGGTACTACGTCTGGAAGGGCGAGTACGAGATCCTGGAGTGCTTCCCGGAGTACCTGCCCAACACGTATCTGAACTACTACCTGCAGCAGAAGGAGTTCGTCGAGCATTCCAACCCCGAGCGCACCCGTGCTAACGAGGTTGAGGAGACGCGCGAGAAGAACCTCTTCGACGGCATCGACCACTACGAGAAGACCGGCGAGATCGACGAGAGCACGTTCTATGCGGGCAGCCACGGCGACTGGATTGCCGACCTGGCTATCGCTCTGAAGAACGATACCAAGCAGCGCTTCCTGGTCATTTGCGAGAACAAGGGCGCTATCCCCAACATGCCCTACGACGCTATGGTCGAGCTGCCTGCCTACATTGGCAAGAACGGCCCCGAGGTCATCAGCCGTGACAACATTCCTCTGTTCCAGCAAGGCCTCATGATGCAGCAGCTGAACTCCGAGAAGCTCGTGGTCGAGGCCACGATCGAGGGTTCGTACGAGAAGGCGCTCAAGGCCTTCACGCTCAACAAGACCGTGCCGTCGATGAAGGTCGCCAAGGAAGTTCTCGACGACATGATCGAGGCCAACAAGGGTTACTGGCCCGAGCTTAAGTAAAAGCAACAGGGTCGCTGGCCGCATACCATGAGCAATGCCCCGTCCACGTGATTGCGTGGGCGGGGCATTGTCATTTGGTAACGCGTTTTACCAAATATGGCATTTATCTGCGGTAATGTTCTATTTCACCGTTGAGGGTGACATTTCATGCCGCCTGCCGAACTGCGTGGAGACCTAACAACTTTTTAGGTCAGTGTTGTGCGTGTAGCAATTTCGCCCGGCCTCGCCTCCGGGCTGCCATGTGAGAGGGGATCTTATGGCTCGACTGCATGTAATGGAACGCAGCCACGCTCAGGCCGTCATGGACGACCTGCACGATGCGCTCGGACGCCGTCTGGCGGTGAGTTCGCTCGCCCCGTGTCCCGTTGAGTTTACGGCGGCGCTCGTCAACCTGTGCTCCACCCAGAGCTGCGGCAAGTGCACGCCCTGTCGCGTGGGCCTGAGCGCGCTGAGCGACCTGCTCGCCGATGTGCTCGAAGGGCGCGCCGACGAGTCCACGCTCAATCTTATCGAGCGCACAGCCCGCACCATCTACCTTTCGAGCGACTGCGCCATCGGCTACGAGGCCGGCGCCATGGCGCTTACTGCTATCTGCGGTTTTCGCGACGATTTTGAGCACCACATTCGTGAGCACTCCTGCGGCTTTGACCGTGAGGCTCGCGTCCCGTGTGTCTCGGGCTGCCCGGCGCACGTCGACATTCCTGGTTACATCTCGCTCGTCGAGGCAGGCCGTTATGCCGACGCCGTCAAGGTCATCCGCAAGAACAACCCGCTACCGCTCGTCTGCGGTCTGGTGTGCGAGCATCCCTGCGAGATGCACTGTCGCCGTGGCATGGTCGATGACCCCATGAACATCCTCGCCCTCAAGCGTTTTGCCGTTGAGCACAGTGACCTCAACGACCACAAGCCGCATGTAGCGGACAACACCGGTAAGCGCGTCGCTGTGATCGGCGGCGGCCCGGCCGGCCTTTCCTGCGCCTACTACCTGGCCGTGATGGGCCATAAGGTGACCATCTTTGAGCAGCGCCACCACCTGGGCGGCATGCTGCGCTATGGCATTCCCAGCTACCGTCTGCCGCGCGAGCGCCTGCAGGCCGAGATCGACTGGATCTTGAGCGCCGGCATTGACGTTGAGCTCGATCACTCCGTCAACGGCGAGGAGCTTGCCCGCCTGCGCGACGAGTTCGATGCCGTCTACCTGGCCATCGGTGCCCACAGCGATAAGAAGCTCGGCCTTCCGGGCGAAGAGGCGCCCGGCGTGGAGTCGGCCGTCAAGATGCTGCGTGCCATTGGAGACGACGAGCTGCCCGACCTGAGCGGCCAGCGCGTGTGCGTCATCGGCGGAGGCAACGTGGCCATGGACGTGGCACGCTCCGCTGTGCGCTGCGGTGCCGAAAAGGCGAGCATCGTCTACCGCCGCCGCATCTGCGATATGACGGCTCAGGACGCCGAGATCGCCGGTGCCCAGGCCGAGGGCTGCGAGGTGCTGGAGCTCACGGCCCCGCTCGGTATCGAGACGGGCGAGGATGGTCGCGTGAGCGGCCTGCGCGTGCAGCCGCAGATTATCGGCGAGCCCCGTCGTGGGCGCCCGGCCCCGCGTGCCGCCGCTACGCCCGAACAGGTCATTCCCTGCGAGCGCGTGTTCGTGGCCATTGGTCAGGACATCGACTCCAAGCCGTTTGAGGACATGGGCATCGCCTGCAAGTGGGGTCGCGTCGTCACCGATTCGGACGGCGCTGTGCCCAACTTCGATGGCCTCTTTAGCGGCGGCGACTGCCAGACCGGCCCCGCCACCGTCATCCGTGCTATCAACGCCGGCCGCGTGGCTTCGGCAAACATCGACCACTACCTGGGCTTCGACCACAAGATTAAGCTCGACGTGGAGCTACCGACCGTGCAATTTAAGGGCAAGCACGAGTGCGGCCGCTGCGAGCTGGGCGAGCGCGAGGCCGGAGAGCGCATTCACGATTGGAATCTGGTCGAACAGGGCCTTACCGAGGAAGAGGCACGCCAAGAGGCGAGTCGCTGCCTGCGTTGTGACCACTTTGGCTTTGGTGCGTTCCGCGGAGGGAGGAACCTGGAATGGTAGAGCTCAACAAAACCACTGCCGGCGACTACAGCGAAAACGGAGCGCACAACATGGTCAGGCTCATTATCGATAACTGCGAAGTCGTGGTGCCCGAGCACACCACGATCCTGGATGCGGCCAAGTCCGTCGGCATTCAGATTCCCACCCTGTGCTACCTGCGCGATCTAAACGAGATCGGCGGCTGCCGCGTGTGCGTGGTCGAGGTCGAGGGCTGCGATCAGCTGGTTGCCGCCTGCAACAACTACGTGCTCGACGGCATGGTGGTCCACACCAACAGCCCCAAGGCCCGCGAGGCCCGTCGCACCAACGTGCAGCTGCTGCTGTCCCAGCACGATTCGCAGTGCACGAGCTGCGTGCGCAGCGGCAACTGCAATCTGCAGACCATTGCCAACGACCTGGGTATTTTCTATCTGCCGTATCAAAGGCATTTGGCGGGCGAGGGCTGGGATTTCGATTTCCCCATCATCCGCGAAAACGACAAGTGCATTAAATGCATGCGCTGCATCAAGGTGTGCGAGAGCGTACAGGGCCTAGGGATTTGGGACCTGACCAACCGCGCCACGCATACCGCCGTGGGCACCCGCGGGCGCGTGCCGATCGGCAAGACCGATTGCGTCGCGTGCGGCCAGTGCATCACGCATTGCCCGACGGGCGCGCTGCGCGAGCGCGACGACACCGAGACCGTGTTTGACGCGCTCGCTAATCCCGACAAGATCGTGCTGGTACAGATCGCGCCGGCCGTGCGTAGCGCCTGGGGCGAGGAGCTCGGCATATCTCGCGAGGAGGCCACTGTTGAGCGCTTAGCTTGTGCGCTGCGCCGCGTTGGCTTTGAGTACGTGTTCGACACCGATTTCTCGGCCGACCTCACCATTATGGAGGAGGGTTCCGAGCTGCTCGAGCGCCTAGGCGCCGCCGCTAAGGGCGAAGGCGACAGCCGCGGCTGGCCCATGTTTACGAGCTGCTGCCCGGGTTGGGTGCGCTTTGTGAAGGCGCGCTATCCGGAGTTTGTCGACAGTCTGTCCACGTCCAAGTCGCCGCAGCAGATGTTCGGCGCCATCGCCAAGACATACTACGCCAAGGTGCTGGGCGTGGAGCCCGAGCGCCTGTTTGTGGTGTCCGTGATGCCGTGTACGGCCAAGAAGGCCGAGTGTGCGCTGCCGAGCATGATGGGCGAGGGCGGCGCGCCCGACGTGGACGTTGCGCTGACGGTGCGCGAGATGGTGCGTATGATCCGCGCGAGCCACGTGAGCGTTGACACGCTGGTCGAGGAGCCGCTCGATACGCCGTTGGGCTTTGGCACGGGCGCGGGTGTGATCTTTGGCGCCACGGGCGGCGTGATGGAGGCCGCCGTGCGCTCGGCATATTACCTGGTGACGGGCAAGAACCCGGATGCCGACTTCTTCACTGACGTGCGCGGACTCGAGGGCTGGAAGGAGGCCGTGGCCGATATCGACGGTACCAAGGTGCGCGTCGCCGTGGCGCACGGGCTGGGCAACGCCGCCCGTCTGCTCGACGCGATTCGCGACGGCCGTGTGAGCTATGACTTCGTCGAGGTCATGGCGTGCCCGGGCGGCTGCGTCGGTGGCGGCGGTCAGCCCATCCATGACGGCTGCGAGCTGGCGGCCGAGCGTGGTCAGGTACTCTGGGGCCTGGATGCGAACGCCGAGATTCGCTTCTCGCACGAGAATCCCGATGTCCAGGCTTGCTATCGCGAGTTCTTGGGCGCGCCGCTCTCGCCGCTGGCCGAGGAGCTACTGCATACCGACCATCATGCCTGGTCGATGCCCCACGAGGGGGCGTGCTAACGATGCGTGCGTTTGATGCTGAGATGACGCGCCGAGGATTTGCCTCGGCGCTTGCCGCAGGCGCGTTGTCGCTCGCACTGGCTGGCTGTGGCGGCGGAGCTGCGGGGGCGGGGTCCGCCGCGGGCTCGGCTGCCACGGACGGCGCCGGTGCTGTCGCAGAGCCGGTCGAGGTGCACGTCGCCTCGCTCAAGGGGCCGACCTCGATTGGCCTGGTGCAGTTTATGGACCAGGCTGCCGATGGCGAGACGGACAATGAGTTCGACTTTGCGATCAACACTGCCGCCGACGAGATTGTGCCCAAGGTCATTCAGGGCGATATCGATATCGCCCTGGTGCCCGCCAACGTGGCGAGCGTGCTCTACAACAAGACCGAGGGTGCGGTGCAGGTCATCGATATCAACACGCTGGGCGTGCTGAACGTTGTGACGGGCGACGCGAGTGTGGCCTCGTTTGGCGATCTGGCGGGCCATACTGTCTATATGACGGGCAAGGGCACCACGCCGGAGTACGTCATGAACTACTTGCTGGAGCGCGCGGGCCTGACCGGCCAGGTGACGCTTGAGTTTAAGAGCGAGCCCACCGAGGTGCTGTCGGCGTTGCTTGTCGACCCGTCCGCCGTGGGCGTGCTGCCGGAGCCGTTCAAGACCGCTGCCATCGCCAAGAGCGAAGGCAAGCTGTCGGCGCCGGTGAGCCTGACCGATGTGTGGGATGAGCTAGCGGGTGACACGGGTTCGCGCCTGCTGACGGGCGTGACCGTGGTGCGCCGTGCCTTTGCCGAGGAGCATCCCGAGGCCGTGGCGGAATTCTTGCGCTGCCATGAGGCGAGCGTGAAGGCTGTCAATGCGGCGCCGGCAGATTGGGCACAGGCCGTGGTCGATGCGGGTATCGTCGATAACGCCGCGATTGCTGAAAAGGCGATTCCCGGGTGCATGCTCGTGTGCCAGACGGGGAAGGATATGAAGGCGGCGCTCGGTGGGTACCTGCAGGTGCTGGCCGATGCGGACGCGAGCGCCGTGGGCGGCAAGCTCCCGGCTGATGATTTCTATTACATGGAGTAGCCCGTGCGTGCGTTTGCTCGACAAATGACAGAGCGTATGAAGGCGGTGACGGCAGCAGGTGCCGTTGCCGCCTTTTGGCTTGCCGTGTGGGTCTTTGCAGCAGCACTGGTGGCGCAGCCGTTGATTTTGCCGGGGCCAGGCACTGTTGCGATGGCGTTGCTGCGGCTAGTATGCGATGCCGGTACGTGGGCGATTCTGGTGGACTCAGGCGCGCGAATCTTGGGTGGGCTGGCGCTTGCCGCGGCGTGCGGCGGCGTGATGGCGGGAGCCTCGGTGCGGTCGCCGACGTTTGCCCGCTTGGTGGCGCCGGCGCTTTCGTTTGTTAAGGCGACGCCGGTTGCCTGCGTGGTGGTCCTGCTGCTCATTTGGTTGGGGTCGGCGCGTGTGAGCGTCGCGGCGGTCTTTTTGATGGCACTGCCGGGCGTGTATTTTTCGCTGGTCGAGGGCTTGGCGCAAGTGGATAAGCCGCTGGAGCAGATGTTTCGTCTGCATGGCGTGCGGGGTTGGCGTCTGTTTTGTGCCCACACCTGGCGCGAAGTCCTGCCGTTTGTGCTTTCGTGCGCCCGCGCTGTGATCGGCATGAGCTGGAAGGCCGGCGTGGCGGCGGAGCTCATCGGCATGGCGACGGGCACCGTGGGCGAACGCATCTATCAGGCGAAGCTTTTGATCGAGACGGCGGACCTGCTGGCGTGGACCGTGCTGGTTGTTATGGCTTCGTGGGCATGCGAGCGCGTGCTGGTGTGGTTGCTGCGGGCTTCGGGGCCCGTGGCGTGGCGTACTGCCGTGCGGGCGCATGGGCGCGGTGGCCGCGGGCGTGCGTGCGACTCTGCTGGCGGCGGGGCTGCTGCGGAGCTTGCGCTCGCCGTGGGCGACCGGGCGCCCTGGTCGCCGGCGCTCGACGGACTGGTGCTTCATGTGCCCGCCGGTGGACGCACCTGTGTGATGGGCGCTTCGGGCGTGGGCAAGTCGACGTTGCTTGCGCTGGTGGCGGGGGAGTGCGCACCGTGCTCCATGGTGTTTCAGGACGTGCGCCTGGTCGAGGACGCCTCTGCTTTGGATAACGTGCTGGTGTGCGCCGATGCACGCGTGAATGCCTCGAGTGCCGCTGCCTTGTTGCGCCTGCTGGTACCGGGGATCGATGTGCATGCCCGCGTGGCCGAGCTCTCGGGCGGGCAGCGCCGTCGCGTCGAGATTGCCCGAGCCCTGCTGTGTCCGGGCGGCGCAGTGATTCTGGACGAGCCCTTTACCGGTCTAGACATCGCTGCGCGCGACGCATGCACCGAGGTCGTGCTCGACTTGCTCGACGGTCGTATGCTGTTGCTTGCCACGCACGATTCCGCTGACGCTCGGGCCCTCAATATCTCGGACATCATCACGCTCTAAAGACTTACTCAGCAACAAATTGATCCGTTTTTTCTCCGTCCCCATGGGGTCGGGTATGGTATTCTATCTGCGGGGTAATACTTAGGAATACCAAGTAATACCAGCGCCGTAGAACAAACTCCAGATGCGGGCCAATCGGGTTGCCTTCACAGCCCGTCGCCCAGCCGCGTGGCCCGCATCCATCCGCACCACCGTCGTTTCAAAAAGGAAGCGCCATGGCAGAACACATGACCCCGGTTGTCGCGAAGGTCTTGCCCGAGGAAAAGGCGGCCTTCGCGGCGGCAACCCAGCTCGTGGGCACTACGCCGTCCAACGCCATCCGCATGTTTATCGCCGCCTTCAATCGCTGCGGCACCTTCCCGTTCGACATCTCGCCGAGCGGGGCTTTTGGTAAAGAGTGTCCCCAACAGCTAGTCGTTGAAGAACGTCCCCAATGACTAGTCGTCGGGAGGAGGTTGGCATGCTCAATGCGATGATTTGGGCGCTTGCCTGTTTTGGCGTCGTCGCTGCCGATATTGCCCTGAGCGTCGTTTTGTTTTCCGCCCTTGGTGTCGCGTCGGTGTTCATGGGCTTTTCGATTGACGACCTCGATATTCAATTGCTTCAGGCTGCCGCGCAGATGGCGTCGTTTTTGATGGCACTGCTGTGGTGGCGTTATCTGTGGCCGCGCTCGTTTATGGCGCGCTGGCAGGGCGAGCGCCCGCTTGGCGGGGGAGCAGGCAAAGCATGGAGGCGCATCGCCTGCGTTATCGTGATCGGCCTTGCCCTGCAGGTGGTCGTTGGCTACGTGACCGACGCTGTGCTGTCGCTGTTGCCCGAGGCGGCGGCCGATTACAGCGAACTTGTCGAGGAGACGGGCATGGGCGAAACGAGCTATCTGGCCGTCCTGACCACGGTGATCGGCGCTCCGTTTTGCGAGGAGCTGCTGGAGCGCGGTATCATTTTTGAGTTTTCGCTCCGAGCATTTAACCCGCAGTGCCGTCCGCTCTGGAAGCGCCGGCGTCGTGCGAGCGCGCAGGGCGGCGCCATGGTGCCCTGGGCGGCCCCAAGCACGTGGGGTATCGCAGCGGCGATTGTACTGCAGGCGGCAATCTTCGGTTTTATGCACATGAATTGGGTACAGGGTTGCTACGCGGGTGCCGCCGGCCTCATCTTCGGTTGGGTGCTCGTGACGACCGGAAAGCTCCGCTACACGATCCTACTGCACTTTGCCTTTAATGCCGGGTCGTATCTCATGACGTTGCTGTGGTTTGTGAACACGCCGCTCGACGTGGCAGTCACGGTTGCCATCGCCGGCTTTGTGCTGGTAGAGGCGATGCGCTCGCTGCTCCGGTCGTGCATTCCTGCGCCACGCGAAGCTGATCGGCCTGATTATCAATGACTTTAACTAGACCGATGCGCCCTGAATACACCTGGCGTTTCGCCGAATGCTTCTTTGAATTTTGAGTAAAAGAATGACATGTTGGAGATGCCGACTTTTCGGGCTACATACTGCACGCTGCGCTCGGTGTTGTTGAGAAGATATGCCGCCTCTGTGAGCTGCTGGTTGAGCTTGATTTGCGAAAACGTTTTGCCGGTTTTTTGCTTGATCAAGCTGCTGAGATAGCTGGTGCTATAACCCGTATCGCTCGCAATGCTTTCGAGCGTGCAGTCGCCGTAGCTTCGCTCAATATGATTCAGAATCGACACGATGCGCTCGTCCGACATGATTGCCTGGTTATCAGTTGCAGAGCGTCGGTACAGTCCTCGAATGAGAACAAGGAATAGGCTGACGGCGAGGTGCCTCATGAGTTCATTAGAGTAGGCATCTTTAAAGTGATATTCGATAAAGAGCATCTCGATGAGGCGTCGCGCATGTCGGGCGTATTCCTCTGGGAGAATGAGATATTTGCGGGCCTCACGGTTTTTGGACACAAAATCAAATAGGAGATTCGTTAATGGTGACGCGCCGGGTAGCTGGCTCAGGAACAACGAATCGAACATTTCTTTTTTGAAGACGATTGAAATGACGATATCGTGCTCGCCCTTAACGTACGGAACGCTTCTGACTACGCCAGTGTTGCAAATGAGCACGTCACCCTTTTTAAGGAGTAGTCGCCGTCCGTTGACGATAAACGTGCAGACGCCGTCGTACACGTAGTTGAGCTCCATATCCCGATTGATATGAGGAGGAATGTCGGTAAAGCGCGACTCCTTGATAAGGCCCACGGGGTTTTCGTCGAGAGTTTCTTTCCAATCAAACAGATAGACTTCTTCGCCGTTAATGGTTGTGGTTTCCACCCTGTTATATCGCGGGCTGAGCTCTCCCGGATGCGTGCGATGCCACTCTTCGGTCTCGGTATGCGTATAGAGCAGCTGTTTGAGATTCGAATCCATGGGGTGCTCCAGGGGTGAACGGTAGAATCGATGCCTTAAACGGTATTATATCTAAAAAAATGTTATAAACCCACGCTTTCTATGCGATATCTTATGCATCTTGTTCTTCCTAGTATTGGGTTATCCGCTGGAGCATCCGATCAAGGAGGGCAAATGAGTAAGTTAAAACATGGGTTTGACTCCGACTTTTTATGGGGCGGAGCCATATCGTGCTCGCAGGCCGATGGCGCTTGGAATGAGGGCGGAAAGGGAAAGTCGACGCAGGATTGTCGATGGCTGGATGGTACCTGGACTCATGACCAGATTGAGGACAAGCATCAAAACAACCCCTTCTGCCATGACGAACTAATGAACGCTCTCGCAGATGATGGTGTTGAGTTCTACCCGTTTAGGCGTGGCAACGACTTCTATCATCACTATCGTGAGGACATCGCGCTTTTTGCGGAGATGGGTCTCAAGCTGTTCCGCACCTCTATTTGCTGGAGCCGAATCTATCCTAACGGAGATGACCTTGAGCCTAACCGCGAAGGCATCGAGTGGTATCGAAGCATGCTGGGTGAGTGCAAAAAGCACGGCATTAAGACCTTCGTCACCATGCTCCACTATGACATCCCGGTAAATCTTGTCACCACATATGGGGGATGGAAGAATCGCAAGACGATTGATTTCTTCGCCCGCTATGTCGAGACAATCGTTACGGAATTGGGCGATCTGGTCGATTTCTGGCTGCCTTTTAACGAGTTCAATGCAGCGCGTTTTTCGCCTTGGGACGGGGTCTGTCTGGTCAAAGACGAAGAGGGGGAGAACTTCGATCGAGCCATCTTCCAGTGCCTGCACCACGAGTTCGTTGCCAATGCGCGTGCCGTCGAGATTGTCCATCGTCTTTCACCCGATACTCCCGTTGGCGGCATGATCGCTCGATTCTGTACGTATCCCGCCACCTGCCGTCCCGAAGATAACATGCAGGCTATTCACGACGACCAGTATTCCAACTGGTTCTATACGGATGTGATGGCTCGTGGAAAATATCCCGCTTATATGAATCGCTATTTCGACGCGTGCGATATCGAGATTCAAATGGAACCGGGCGATGAAGAGCTCATCGCTCGCAACACGGTCGACTTCCTGGCCTTCTCGTACTACTTTTCCCAGGTATCCACCTGCGATCAGGGATGGGAGAAGACTGCGGGTAATCTGGTCATGGCAAACAAGAACCCTTATCTCGAGACGAGTGAGTGGGGTTGGCAGCTCGATCCCATTGGTCTGAGGGTTACCCTTAACCAGATGTATGACCGCTATGGGCTGCCCCTGTATATCGCCGAGAACGGCCTCGGTACATCTGATGTAGTCGAGGAGGATGGCAGCATCCACGACGAGTATCGAATCGATTATTTGCGCCAGCACATAAAGTGCCTTAAGGAAGCAGTGATCGATGGCGTTGACGTGCGCGGATACATGATCTGGGGATTCATTGACCTTGTTGCCTGCGGTCCTCTTACGATGGACAAGCGCTACGGGCTTATCTATGTCGATCTGGATAATTGCGGCAACGGCACTGCGGAGCGCTCGCGTAAAGACTCTTTCTATTGGTATCAGAAATGTATCGCCACTAATGGCGAGGATCTTGGGTAGGAGTGATTGTCGTGGCAGACAAGAAGGAACTGGCCGCTCGTGTCCTCGAGCTCGTGGGCGGCGCCGATAACGTTGTTATGGCAACGCACTGCATTACAAGGCTCAGATTCAACCTGAAGGACGATAGCAAGGCAGACCTTGAGGCCCTTAAGACGCTTGACGGCGCCTTGGGCGCGCAGGTTAAAGACGGACAGTGGCAAGTTATCATCGGCGCCAGCGTGGGGTCGGTATATGACGAATTGGAGCCCATGCTAGGTGACAGGATGGGTGGCGAGGTCTCCGCCGACGCCGAGCAGCCTGAGCTCCAAAAAGGTTCGGCTCGCGTATTCGATATCATCACCGGCATCTTCTCCGCTATCATTCCCGCGCTGGTGGCGGGAGGTATCGTAAAGGGCATCCTGGCTGCTATCGCGGCTTTTGGAATCGACGCGGGTGCCGGCGACTTTGCGATATTCAATATGATTTCGGATATCCCGTTCTACTTCTTGCCGTTTTTGCTGGCAATGTCTACAGCTGATAAGTTCCGAGTCAACCGTTCGCTTGCGCTTTGTGTTGCCGGATCGCTGATGTACCCGACCATTGTCAACGCTGTCGGTACGGGCGAGACGCCTCTTGCGCTGTTCGGTTTTACGGTGCCGATTTTTAGCTACGCCGATTCCGTGTTCCCGGTCATCTTTGGCGTCATTGGCTTGTCCTTTGTATATCGCGCAATCGACAAGGTCGTGCCGGATCTTTTTAAGCTCGTTGTCGTCCCGGCACTCTCCCTTGCTATCGTGATTCCGGTCAACCTGTTTGTGCTCGCTCCGATTGGTGCCTGGTGCGGTCTTGGTCTCGCCAACGGTATCGTTTGGCTATTCTCGACGTTGGGCCCTGTTGCCGGTTTTCTGCTGGGCTTCTTTATGCCGCTTATTGTGCTCTTCGGCATGCATCAGTCAACGAGCCCTATCCAGATTTCCAATATCGCAACGCTTGGGTATGACTATCTGCTCCCGATCTCTTTCTGCCATAACCTCGCCGAAAGCGGTGCGTCTTTTGGTGCGGCCCTGCGCATGACCGACGAAAAGCTCAAGTCCGCTGCAATGACGTGCGCCTTCTCAGCATTTATGGGAATTTCCGAGCCCGCCTTGTTTACCGTTCAGGTTCCTAACAGGACTCCGCTTATCGCTGCGATGATCGCGGATGGCATTGGCGGTGCGCTTACCGTTGTTCTCGGCGCAAAGTGCTTCGGCTTTGTTATGCCCGGCATTACCTCGTTGCCCGTTTATGCCGATCCAAGCGGCAATCCCATGAACCTGATCATGATTGTCGTCTGCATCGCTTTGACTTGGGTTATCTCAGCGGCGCTCTCGTTTGCGCTCTATGGTCGTTTTGACAAAAAGTAACGACGTTTTGAGATAGACAATATTAATCGGCCGCTCGCCGGGGAATCGTTCTGCGACGCCCCGGCGAGCGGCATTTTATTGGTGGGGCGTGTCGTGTCGCCAACGGCGGCATGCCGCCTCGCCGCGCTAGTTGCGGCGACCGCCTCCGTTGGCGCCCTGACGCCCCTGTGCCGCGCGATTGCGACCGGCAGTGTTCTGCGCGCGGGACATACCGCCGTATCCTTTGCTGCCCTTAGACCCCTTGCCGGCACCGGCGGCGCCACCGTGGGCCTTGCCGCCCTTCTTGCCAGTGCCGTGTCCGCCGCCGGCAGACGTCTCGCCCGGGCGTGGCGGCACGGGGCGAATCAGGCAATGCTTGGTGTAGCCGATCAGGTCGCGACGCCCGGCCTTCTCCAGCGCCTCGCGCACGAGCTTGTAGTTCTCGGGTTTGCGATACTGAATCAGCGCGCGCTGCATGGCCTTTTCGTGCGGGTCGCGCGCCACATAGATCGGCTCCATGGTGCGCGGGTCCACGCCGGTGTAGTACATGCACGTCGACATGGTGGACGGTGTGGGGTAGAAGTCCTGCACCTGCTCGGGCATGTAGCCCATGTCGCGCACGGCCTCGGCAAGGTCCACGGCTTCCTTCATGGTCGAGCCGGGGTGGCTCGAGATCAGATACGGCACCACGTACTGCTTGAGTCCGTATTCGCGATTCAAGCGTTCAAATTTACGGCAGAATGCGTCGTAGACAGCTCGGCTCGGCTTGCCCATCACGGACAGCACCGCGTCGCTCACGTGCTCGGGCGCTACGCGCAGCTGGCCCGAGACATGGTGTTCCAGCAGCTCGCGTAAAAACTCGTCCGAGGCATCGGCCATGGTGTAGTCAAAACGGATGCCGCTGCGCACGAAGACCTTTTTGACGCCCGGCAGCTGGCGCAGGTCGCGCAACAGCTGCGTGTAGCCGGTCTCGTCGACCACCATGTTCTTGCACACGCTCGGCCACAGGCAGCGCTTGTTCTTGCACACGCCGTGCTTGAGCTGCTTGTCGCAGGCGGGGCGGCTAAAGTTGGCCGTCGGTCCGCCCACGTCGTTGATATAGCCCTTAAACTCGGGATCGCGCGTGAGCAGCTCGGCCTCGCGCATGATCGAGTCGTGGCTGCGCATCTGCAACACGCGGCCCTGGTGGAAGGTGAGGGCGCAAAACGAGCACTCACCAAAACAGCCGCGGTTGGAGCTTATGGAAAACTTGATCTCAGCAAAGGCCGGCACGCCGCCCGCCGCGTCGTAGTCGGGATGCCAATCGCGTGCGTAGGGGAGCTCGGCCACCTCGTCCATCTCGTCGGTGGTGAGCGTCGCCGACGGCGGGTTCTGCACCACGTACACGCTGTTGGGATATGGCTCTACCAGGCGATGCCCGGTGATGGGGTCCATATTCTGCTGCTGCACGTTAAAGCTGCGTGCGTAGTTGAGCTTGTCAGCGGCAAGGTCGTCCCAGCTGGGCAGCAAGTCGTAGTCGTAGACCTCGTCGAGCGAACCCGTGCGGTAAACGGTGCCGTTGATATAGGTAATCTGATCGATGGGCAGCCCCGCGTCGAGCGCGTCGGCGATCTCGACGATCGCGTGCTCGCCCATACCGTAGATGAGGATGTCGGCGCCCGAGTCGAGCAGTACCGAGCGCTTGAGCTTGTCCTGCCAGTAGTCGTAGTGGGCCAGGCGGCGCAGGCTCGCCTCGATGCCGCCGATGATGATGGGGGCGTCCTTGAACGTCTGACGGATGAGATTGCCGTAGACCGTGACGGCACGGTTGGGGCGGTGACCTTCCTCCCCGCCGGGGGTATAAGCGTCGGTGTGGCGGCGGTGCTTGGTCACCGAATAGTGGTTGACCATGGAGTCCATGTTGCCGGCACTGACCAAAAAGCCCAGACGCGGCTCACCGAGCACGCTGATGCTGGCGGGATCGGTCCAGTCGGGCTGGCAGATGATGCCCACTTTGTAGCCGCGCGCGTCGAGTACGCGGCTGATGATAGCCATGCCAAAGCTCGGATGGTCCACGTAGGCATCGCCGCAGATGTAGACAAAGTCGCACTGGTCCCAGCCGCGCGCATCCATGTCGGCTCGACTGACGGGGAGGAACTTATCGCGGCCCGGGCGCCAGGGGCGGGCAGGCGTCGCTTGGGAATGCTTGGCGCGGGCGACCGTGGCCTGCGCCTTGCCGCCGCGCTTTTGCTGCTGGCCCTGTTTGCCCTGCTGTTCGCGTTGGCTGTTCTGAGCGTGCTGAGGCTTTTTTGCCACGATCCCTCCCGGTGTCTGTATGCTGCACGTAATTGTAACCAGTCTTTTTGGGACGGCGCTAAAAAGACTGGTGGAGTACACGAGGCGTCGGGTGTCGGCGCCGCGCCCGCTGTTTGTTTCCAGACTGTGTATCTGCGCGTTGGAGAACCCGTCTCGCGCGCACGCCATGTTGTCAATGGGTTACAGTATGAACGGCGGCTATGTTTCCGCCAACGCACGAGAGAGTCGTCAACAAGGAGGATGCACGACGATGCAGCGTGCCAAACAGATATCGGAGTCTATTGAGCTGGGCATCATCTTGGCGCTCGCCGGTGGCTTTATGGACGTCTATTCGTACATTGGGCGCGATCATGTTTTCGCCAACGCGCAGACAGGCAACATCCTGCTCGTGGGCGTGAGCATCTCGGAGGGCAACTGGGCACTTGCGGGACGCTACTTCTTCCCCGTGGTGTCGTTTGCCGTGGGCATTATGCTTGCCGACCTGGTGCATGAGCGGTTTGGCAGCGTGATTCACTGGCGCCAGGTAACGGTGTTCTTTGAAGCCGTCATCTTGCTGGGCGTGAGCTTTATCCCGGGCGGCAATTTCAACCTGCTCGCCAACTGCCTCACCTCGTTTGCCTGCGGCATGCAGGTCGAGAGCTTCCGCAAGATCCACGGTCACGGCATCGCTACGACCATGTGCATCGGCAACTTGCGCAACGCGCTGCAAAACGTGGACGATTACATCATCACCCACAGGCGCGGCTTTTTGGAAAACGGCCTGCTGTACTTTGGCGTGATCTTTACCTTTGTGTTTGGCGCCGTGTTGGGCAACTGGTGTATTGAGCGCATGGGCCTGCACGCCATCGTCGTGGCGAGCTTGCTGCTGTTTGTCGCGTTTGCCATCATGTTCATCGACCGCGAGCGCGACTTGCGCTTACGCTGGAAGGTTGCGGCCGAGGCTTGGAAAGAGGGCTGCCGAAAGTAACCGAATGCGGCAAAGGGGTTGTCCCTTTGCCGCAATATTTTTCATCATCTGTTGAAACGCTTTAACACTTTTGATGTTCTCACGCGTTTTTTGTTTCAAAAGCGTTAGGATGGGACTCATAGCGTGGGGCGTAATGGATGCCCCGCACACGATGGGAGGCTATCAATGGCTAATCGTTTCGTTCTCAATACCATCTCTTATCATGGTTCCGGCGCCATCAAGGAGATCCCCGGCGAGCTCCAGCGTCGCGGCTACAAGAAGATCTTCGTCTGCTCCGACCCCGATCTGGTCAAGTTTGGCGTTACCGCCAAGGTGACCGACGAGCTCGACGCTGCCGGCATCGCTTGGAGCCTCTACTCCGAGATCAAGCCCAACCCCACTATCCAGAACGTCAAGGACGGCGTCGAGGCCTTCAAGGCCGCCGAGGCTGACGCTATCGTGACCATCGGTGGTGGCTCCTCCATGGACACTGCTAAGGCCATCGGCATCATCATCAACAACCCCGAGTTCGCCGATGTCCGCAGCCTCGAGGGCGTTGCTCCCACTAAGAACCACGCCGTGTTCACCATCGCTGTGCCGACGACCGCCGGTACCGCCGCCGAGGTGACCATCAACTACGTCATCACCGACCCCGAGAAGGTCCGCAAGTTCGTGTGCGTCGACACCAACGACGCCCCCGAGGTCGCCGTCGTCGATCCCGACATGATGGCCTCCATGCCCGCCGGCCTGACCGCTTCCACTGGCATGGACGCACTGACCCACGCCATCGAGGGCTACACCACCAAGGGCGCCTGGGAGCTTTCCGACATGTTCCACTTTGAGGCCATTAAGCTGATCAGCGAGAACCTGCGCGACTCCGTCGCCGAGGCCAAGTCCGGCCAGCCCGGCTCCGGCCGTGAGGGCATGGCTCTTGGTCAGTATGTCGCCGGCATGGGCTTCTCCAATGTTGGCCTGGGCATCGACCACGCCATGGCTCACACCCTGTCCGCTCACTACGACACCCCGCACGGCGTCGCTTGCGCCATGCTGCTGCCGATCGCCATGGAGTTCAACAAGCCGGTTTGCGCTGAGCGCCTGGCCAAGGTTGCCGTCGCCATGGGCGTTGACACCACGGGCATGAGCACCGCCGAGGCCGCCGATGCCGCCATCGCCGCCGTCAAGCAGCTTTCCGCCGACGTGAACATCCCGCACGTCTGTGAGGCCATGAAGGCTGACGAGATCGAGGTCCTGGCCAAGGACGCCATGGCCGACGCCTGCTTCCCGGGTAACCCGCGCGAGGCAACGCTCGACGACGTCATCGAGCTCTTCAAGAAGATCTGCCCGGCTGCCTAGCCCAGTTTGGCGGTCCTTCGCCCGTAGGCGTATGGTCTTTTGACTTGCCGCTGGCCCCGCCGTGCTACGCACGGCGGGGCGTTTTGTGCTGCGTCAATGTCCTGAGACGGGCAAAACCAAGGCGTACTGCCCGCTACGGATAGGTGGTGCACTTTCCAGCGTGCATTTTTGGGAGTATTCAGCAAGCTCTTAAAAATGCATAACGTTGTGAATGGGCCGAGTGGCCCGCAGGCGCCCATCGACAGCCATTGTGGGTGGGCTATCGATGAGTGGAGGGGGTTGTTACTGAGTTTCTGCTTTGCGACAACCTGCAACACTGTTGTAACCGCGTCATTTTGTCGTTCGTGATGGGGCCGTTGGGGCCCAAGGTGCTGAATACTCCGTTTTTTGCACGGTCCAAGGTGGGGCACCCTGAGACGAAGCAAAAAGATGTCTCATTTCTATGCAAATACCGATAGGATTTATGCAAGATTGGGATTGTAAACCGTGCACGTGCACAAAACCGGTGCGGGGACGTCTGGAGGCGGCTCGGCTCCTGGGGCATTGCACGTGCAGAACGGTTAAAATCGGGACTCGGTCTTAGTTTTACTTGGAAGGATGCATATGACTTCTAATATTGATGCTTCTCTAGGGGAGACGCTCTCCTATATCGCAGGACAGCTTAAGACGCTGACTTCTATTGCTTCGCCGACGGGCTATACCCGCGCGGCGACCGATTATCTGATGGAGACCCTGCGCGATATGGGCTTTGGTCCCGAGCGTTCCAATAAGGGTAACGTGCTCGTTGAGCTTGGTGGCGAGGGCGAGCCGCTTGTGTTGGCGAGCCATGTCGATACCCTGGGCGCCATGGTGCGTTCCATTAAGGACAATGGTCGCCTGCGCCCCACGACGCTCGGCGGGCATCAGTGGTCTACGGCCGATGGCGAGAACTGCACCGTCTACACGCGTGACGGCAATGTGTACACGGGCGTGGTCCTCAATACCGAGCCTTCGGCGCACGTGGCCGATGAGCCGGTCAAGACCATCGAGAAGAACATGGAAATCCTGCTCGACGAGAACGTTGACAGCAAGGACGATGTGCTCGAGCTGGGTATTCAGACTGGCGACATCATCGCTATGGACCCGCGCACTACGGTGACGGAGAGCGGCTACATCAAGAGTCGCTTCCTTGACGACAAGCTGTCCGCGGCGATTCTGCTGGGTCTCGCCCGCGCCGTCGCCGCTGGCGAGGTGACACTTTCGCGCAAGGTGTCATTGCTCTTTACCGTGTACGAGGAGGTCGGCCACGGCGGAGCCTTCGTGCCGGCCGACACGCGCGAGATGATCAGCGTGGACATGGGCTGCGTGGGCGACGACCTGGGCTGCACCGAGCGCATGGTTTCGATTTGTGCCAAGGATTCGGGCGGTCCGTACAACTACGACCTGGTAACCACGCTGTCCAACATCGCGCGCGAGCTGGAGCTCGATTACGCCATCGATGTGTATCCGCACTACGGCTCGGACGTTGAGGCCACGCTCTCGGCCGGCTACGACATCCGTCACGGCCTGATCGGCCCCGGCGTGTACGCGAGCCACAACTACGAGCGCAGCCACATCGACGGCGTGCGCAACACCTACGAGCTCGTCCGCGCCTACGTGCAGCGCTAACGATGCAGCGGCCTCGGCTGATACGGCAGTACCGACCGAGGCCGTCCTCTCTAAGTTGCGGTGAAATAGGGACTGTTTGGCGGTTTTAAACGCTTAAACAGTCCCTATTTCACCGCAACTTATGAAGGGGGTGGGACTACTTGATGGCGGCAGTCACGGTACCGCCGCCCAGGACGATGTCACCGCGGTAGACTACAACGGCTTGGCCGGGGGCGATGGCTCGCTGCGGCTCGTCAAAAGTTAGCAGCATTTGCCCGTCTTCGCCGCGCGTAAGGGTTGCTGCCTGGTCTTTCTGACGGTAGCGGTACTTGGCGCCCACGCGAATGCCGCCGGCATCGAGTTCTGCCTCCATGCGGTCGGCAGGGGTGCTCCAGATCCAGTCGTCGGCCGTGAGTGCTGTGGCCGTTAGGTCCTCGGCCTCGCCCAGATGCACGGTGTTGTTGGCGGTGTCGACGCCCGTCACATACACGGGATGCGCCATCGCGACGCCCAAGCCCTTGCGCTGGCCGATGGTATAGCGCAACGCGCCGTTATGGCGTCCGACCACGCTGCCGTCGCGCCACACAATGTCGCCCGGTGCAGTGGGATGTCCGCAGCGGCGCTCGATATAGCCCGCGTAGTCACCGTCTGGAATAAAGCAGATGTCCTCGCTTTCGGCCTTCTGGGCGTTGGTAAAGCCTTGCTCGGCGGCTATGCGGCGCACGTCGCGCTCTTTGTCTAGGCCTGCCAGCGGAAAGATCGTGTGCGCCAGGCGCTCCTGCGTAAGCGAATATAAAAAGTAGCTCTGGTCCTTTTTGGGATCTTCGCCGCGATGCAGCTGCCAGGTGCCGTCTACTGTCTGGCTTGTTTTGGCGTAATGACCCGTTGCGATGTAGTCGCAGCCCATATCCAGTGTCGCATCCAGCAACGCGCCAAACTTAATGTGGCGGTTGCAGATGATGCACGGGTTGGGCGTCAGTCCCTCCTGGTAGGCGGTCACGAAGCGCTCGATAACATTGCGGTCGAAGGTCTGCTGCAGGTCGAGCACATGGTGAGGTATCCCCAGGCGCTCGGCGACGGCCTTTGCATCGGCGATGTCGCGGTCGACCTTACTCGTGCCCGTGGCGGGGTCGGGCGCGGGGCAGGTGAGGCGCATGGTGGCGCCGACGCATTCGTAGCCCTGGCTTTTGAGCAGGTACGCGGTCACGCTAGAATCGACGCCGCCGCTCATGGCGACGAGCACGCGCTTGTTGTGCATGGGGAGGTTCTCCTTGGTGGCATGTGGCCAAAAAAGAAAAGCGGCGCGGGAGGCTGGTTCCGCGCCGCAGACATTGTAGCAAGTTCGGACGTCTCGTGGGACACCCTAACGAGATGGGCTCAGGCAGCCAGAAGAGAGGATAGGCCGGCATGCCATGGGCCTATCGACAAGTGACGGGCCCTTAGTCCTGGAACAGTGCCGTGGACAGGTAGCGCTCGCCGGTGTCGGCAAGCAGGGCCACGATGGTCTTGCCCTCGTTCTCGGGGCGCTTGGCCAGCTGCAGCGCGGCCCACACGGCGGCGCCGGACGAAATGCCCACGAGCACGCCCTCCTTGTGGCCCACGGCGCGGCCGGTCGCAAAGGCGTCGTCGTTCTCGACGGGGATGATCTCGTCATAGACCTGGGTGTCGAGGACGTCGGGCACAAAACCGGCGCCGATACCCTGGATCTTGTGCGGGCCGGCTTGGCCCTTGGAGAGCACCGGGGAAGTGGCGGGCTCGACGGCGACGACCTTGATTTCGGGGTTCTGCTCCTTAAGGAACTCACCCACGCCGGTCACGGTGCCGCCGGTTCCAACGCCGGCGACGAAGATGTCGACCTCGCCGTCGGTGTCATCCCAGATCTCGGGGCCGGTCGTGGCCTTGTGGATGGCGGGGTTGGCGGGGTTCACAAACTGGCCGGCGATGATGCTGTTTGGCGTCTCCTTCTGCAGTTCCTCGGCCTTGGCGATGGCGCCCTTCATGCCCTTGGAACCGTCGGTGAGCACGAGCTGTGCGCCATATGCCTGCATAAGCTTGCGGCGTTCGACGGACATAGTCTCGGGCATGGTGATGATCACCTTGTAGCCGCGAGCCGCCGCCACCGAGGCGATGCCGACGCCGGTGTTGCCACTCGTGGGCTCGATGATGGTGTAGTCGCCGCCGCGCACGAGCTTGCCGGCCTTCTCGGCCTCGTCGATCATGTTCTTGGCGACGCGGTCTTTGACGGAGCCGGCGGGGTTGAAGTATTCCAGCTTGACGAGCACGCGGGCTTTGAGGTCCTCATCGGCCTCAAAGTGAGTGAGCTCCAGAAGCGGAGTGTGGCCGATAAGCTGATCGATGGACGTGTAAACATTGCTCATGGTGAACCTCCAAAGTGTTCAAATGACTGGATACCGTGTGGTTTTACGGTGTGTGTAGCAGCGAAACCCATAAACCTTATGGGTTGTTCTTTTTGCTGTTGGCAAGCATAGTAGACAGTAAAGCCTAGTAACGCAATAGGAAATAGAAGATTATTACGAGTCGATTAACCAGCTTGACGGGAATAGGTATTTTCAAAACAAATTTTTCGGCTAGAATTTCTACGGACTAAATGACCGAAAGGCAGCACTACACATGTTGGTTTCTACTAAGGGCAGATATGCCCTGCGCGTTATGGTCGACCTGGCCGAGCACCAGGCGGCCGGTCGCATCCCGCTCAAAGAGATCGCGGCGCGCCAGGGGATTTCCGAGAAATATCTGGAGAACATCTTGGCTACGCTCGTGCGCGCCAACATGCTCTCGGGCATGCGTGGCAAGGGCGGCGGCTATGTGCTCACGCGCCCGCCCGAGCAGTACACGGTGGGCGAGATCTTGCGCCTGACCGAGGGCAGTCTGGCGCCGGTCGCCTGCCTGGATGGCGACTGCAAGGGCTGCTCGCGTTCGGATGAGTGTCCCACGCTCGACGTGTGGAAGAACCTGGACAAGCTCATCAACGACTACCTCGACGGTGTGACGCTCGATCAACTAGTCGCTCCCAACCATGGCTACGACTACGTCATCTAACCCACACCTGCATTTGGGGACGGGGTGGAAATGGTAGATTCTCTCGCCCTTTGAGACTTGAAAAATAAGAAGGCCGCCCATTTTTGCGATGGGCGGCCTTCGTTTTGGGCTGTTGAGACGGACACGGTCGGAATGGCCGTTTTAGTCCTCGGCGATGCTGTCGAGGATGCTGCGCGTGATGGACACCAGGATGCTGCCCATAAAGGCCGATCCAAAGCTGGCGATGGAGATGCCGACGCCCAGCAGGTTGACCGACAGGTAGCTCGCGAGCTCAAGCATAAAGCTGTTGACGACAAGCTGGAAAATGCCCAGCGTAATGATCGTGAGCGGCAGCGAGATGACCGTGAGGAACGGTTTGACGAACGAATCGACGATGTTCAGGAACAGTCCCACGAAGGCGAAACAGACCCAGGTCTCGGCAAAGCCGAAGGGTTGGATACCGGGGACGAGGAACGTGGCGATCGCGATGGCGATCGAGGTGAAGAGCCAGTTAAGCATAAAGCGCATGGCGTGAATCCTTTCTTGCGCCGGGGTTGCTGGCGTCGCGTGAAGCGGCTTGCGGCGGCGACCTGGATGGTTGCGCGGGCGCGCCGCGGTGTTTGGGCGCCCATTGTCTCAAATATTCGTGGAGCTTACGTGCGCATATGGTTTCTAAACGGCGTTCGTCCTGAAAAACGCGCCGCTGGCAGAGAGGCTTGTCGCTTTAGTTTGGTGGTGTGCTACACTGCTACGGGCAAAAGCCACAGGCGTTGCCCTATTGCATAGAACGGGCGAACGATGCCCGATGTCAGTATCAACTTCGATGCCTTTTGGCGGGTTTGGCGGTGATCGATGAATATCGAGAACATGTTTGACAAGCCTGATGTCAAGCAGCTGGTCCACGCATTTAGCCTTTTGGACGACGAGAAGGATATCCAAGCGTTTTTGACCGATATCTGCACGCCGCGCGAGATTTGCGACCTTTCTCAGCGTTTGCAGGTTGCGCGCTATTTGGACGAGGGCGAGCCTTATGTTGAGGTTCAGGCCCGTACCGGCGCTTCGTCCACCACGGTGAGCCGCGTTTCAAAGGCGCTGAACGGCGAGTACGGTGGCTACCGCAAGATCCTCATTAAGTTGGAGGATGGCGAGTAGGCCAGCGACAACATTGAATTACGAAGAACCGTCCCTCCGGGGGCGGTTTTTATATGCCTGCAATCGGCTGGTGCGTTGGGTTCAGGTTGCTTTGTACCAAAAGATGGAACTGCGGTGGCAATGTGTCCGCTTGGGCGGGTAGGATGGATGCATTGATTATTGCGAACGGTTTGAGCGGAGGACCATGCCTGTTCGAATCTATACCACCAATGCCGGCACGGATTTGAGCGATGCCGAGTCGGCGCTGCTTGCCGACCTTATTGCCCGTCACGGGCGTGTCGTGTTGCTGGCACCAACGTTTGCCGAGCTCGATCTGTGCCGTCATGATGCGGCGGAAGCCGGCATTTCGCTGGGTATCGACTACAAGACACCCGCATCGTGGCTTCGCTCGCTTTGGGAGCTTTTGGGCGACGGGCGCGGTTTCGTCGACAACCTGCAACGTCAGATGCTGTTTTCGGATATGATTGCCCGCCGCGACGATGCCGACCTGCAGCCGCTTTCGCGTAGCCAGGGCACGGTGCGCATGCTCGCGCGCATGGCCCGCGATGTGCTGCCGGGTGTGGCGGGGACGACGGCCGAGCGATGCGGTGGCAACAATTGCCAGCCTGAGCCAAAAAGCGATGCCGAGGCTCGTGTGTTTGAGCTTTTGCGTGCCTACGCGGGCGGTTTGGACCGTCGAGATATGGTCGAGCCCTGCGAGGCAGCCGACATTATGGCCGGTGCCCTGGCCGATAGCTTGCCGGCGTGCGCCCGCGCCGTATGCGTGCGCGGTACCACGTCGTTTACGCACGGTCTACTCGAGCTGCTGTCTGCTGTGGCGAACAATGGGGGAGAGGTCGTCGTGCTGCTTGCCCGCGAGCAGGCGGCGATGCGCGAGGAGCTTGCCACGGCATTTGATGCCCGCGGTGTGCTGTTTGAGATCGCGCCGCTGGGGGAGGACGCCGTCGCGTCTGATGTCGCTTGCGGGGCCGCCGCTCAGCCTGCCTTTATTGAGGTCGCCGGCCCCCATGCCCGTGCTCATGTCTATGCGGACGCCATCGATAAGTTGGTGAAAGCGCACAAGGAGTCCAAGGCCGATAAAGCTACTGCAACGCCCGCCGACCCCGTGCGCGTGCTCGTCGTTTCTGCCCGGGCACCCCAGCTGTTCGGCGAGCTCGCCGCCCGTTTGGCGGCGCGTCACATTGCGGCCGAGACGACTGAGTTCACGGCGTTTTCCCAGTCCATCGCGGGCAGGCAGTTTACGGCGCTCGCCAACCTGATCGAGCGTATGAAAGCCGCCGACGAGGGCACCGCTTCCAAGACTGAGTGGTGGCCCGCGCCGGAGCTTACCGACTGGATCTACAGTCCGCTTTCGGGCGCTGATGCCGTCAATGCCCGTACCTTCGATAAGAATATGCGTCTCTCGCGCAGCAAGACTACCGCGGGCGTCAAGAGCCTGCTGCAGAGCGTTCAGGGCCAGGTGAGGGGCGCGCGCAAGGCGACGAGCGACGATAACTGGTTTAAGAACGTACCGTGTGTGGTCTCGGACGTGTTCCAGGCGCTGTGGCGTGACAAGCCCGTGACGGCGCTTAAGGCCATGCTTGCCGTTGCCGAGGCGTTGCCCGATCGCGCTCTAGGCGGCCTTGACGGCCAGGCCCGTCGCCAGGCAGAGACGGCTTTGCTGCGCCATGCCATCGACATCCTTATGAACGATGCTCGCGCGCTCGACGTGTCGCAGGCCGCGACCGTGCCGGTTCTCGACGGCGTTCGAACCAAGGTGGACAAGCGCAGTACCGCCTACGATTACGAGACCTACGAGGTCGATCGCACACCACGAGCACAAGTGCGCTTCGCGTCGCTTGCCGATGTGTCGGTTCTTCGCCCTGGCAGCTACGATGCCGTGCTGTTTGCCGATGTCGACCTGGACAGCTATCCGCTTTCGCACGAAGAGGGCCCGCTTGCCACGTTGACAGCCGAGCTGCGCCGCGACGGCGTGTCTTTGGAGCCCGCTGCCCTGCTGCGCGTGCGCTTTGGCCGTGCGATGCAGGCGGCGAGCGGTCCGGTCGCGCTCGCCCGTGTGACGCACGATCGCCAGGCACGCGAGTGCTACCCGGCAGCCGTATGGACCGAGCTGTGGGCACATGCCGAGGCCGCTGGCGCTGCCAAGCCCATGCGCGTGGGCGAGGGCGATATCATCGCCGACTTTGATCCCGCGGCAGGTGAAGGTCTTAGGCGCGAGCGCGTGACCTGCGAAGCTCCTCAGCATCTGAGCGATGAAGCCATTCCGTATTTGGTCCTGTGCCGTCGCGATGGCGAGGGTGAGGACGCGCCGCTTGTGCCGCGTCTGACGTCCGCCTCGCAGATCGAGGCCTATTCCACCTGCCCGCTGTGCTGGTTCGTCTCGTATCGCGTCAAGCCCCAGTCGATCGACGCGGGCTTTGGCAACATGGAGAAGGGCAACTTTGTCCACGACGTGCTGGAGCACTTGCATGCGTGTCTTCCGCAGAAGGGCATGGAGCGCGTGACGCCCGAGAATCTGCCGCGCGCACAGGAGCTGCTGCGCGAGGTCTTTACCGATACCTTGGCCGAGCATGCGGGCAAGCGTGGCAACGAGGGCCCGCTGGTGCCGCTCTCCCCGGTGGAGGAGCGTCAGGTGGCCGAGATCTTGCCGCAGCTGGAGGGCGTCCTTGCCTACGAGTCCGAGGCGCTGACTCCTTTTGCTCCGCGCTACCTGGAGTTTGCCTTTAACGATCTTAACGTTGAGTATACCGGTTGGCCGCTCGGCGGGCGCATCGACCGCGTAGATGTGGATGCCGAGAATCGCGCCGTGGTAATCGACTACAAGCATCGCACGGGCGTTGAGGAGTTTAAGCTCGCCGACCCTACGGTGCGCGACGAGGAATCGGGCACGGCGCCCATCGACGACCCGCGCTGGCTGCCACCCCATACCCAGACACTCATCTACGCGCAGGCCATGCGTCGGGCGCTGGGCCTAGATACCCGTGCTGCGCTCTATTTCTCGACCAAGGGCGGCAAGCCCGCGCTGCGCGGCGCGGCGAGTGCCGAGTTGCTCGAGGAAGAGCGTGGTGACGGTCGCATCCCGGGCCTCAAGAAGGGCTTCCCGGGCGAGGGCGGCAGCATGGACTTCGATGCCCTGCTCGACCGCGTGGAGACCGGCATTGCCGAGCGCCTGCGCGAGCTCGAGGCGGGCAACGTCGCTGCTGTCGACCCGGCGTCGACGCAGGCCGCGCATGCCCGCTGCTCGTATAACCACGAAGGAACGTTTGTAAGGAGGGACGTGTAGACCATGGATCTTTCGACTTTGATGCCGCAACAGCTGCAGATCGTCAAAACGCTCGACCGTCCGCTGTTTGTCTCGGCGGGCGCCGGTTCGGGCAAGACCTTTACCCTCACGCGCCGCATCGTCTACGCGCTCTCGCCCGAATCCGGTCCGTTCGTTGAACATCTGGATCAGGTGCTCGCTATTACCTTTACCAAAGATGCCGCGGCCGAGATTCGCGACCGCGTGCGCCGTGCGCTTATCGACGAGGGCATGGACGAGGAAGCACTGACCGTCGACGACGCGTGGATTTCGACCATTCACGGCATGTGCTCGCGTATCCTGCGCGCGCATGCGCTGGAGCTGGGCATCGACCCCGAGTTCACGGTGCTCACCGATACCGACGAGCTTATGGACCAGGCTGTTGAGCATGTGCTGGCCCGCGCGACGGCGCCCGATGCCGCCCCCGAGCTCGCGGCATCGCTCAAGGCCCTCTATGCCTGGTATCCCATGGCGGGCGAGGGCGGTTCCTTTGGCACCGGCACGACCATCAAGGGCCTGGTGCGCGACCTGCTGGAGCTGTCGAGCCAGTTGCCGGGCGGTATGGACGACGTGTGCGTGGCGCGCGGCCAGGCCGACACCTCGGCGCTTGCCGATGCCTATCGCGCAGCACTGGGTGCGAGCAAGGCCGCGACCGAGAAGGCACAGGTGGCACTCGACGCCATCGATGCGTTCGAGGCGAGCGGCAAGACCATGGCCGATGCGGCGCGACTCATGATGTCGTGCACCATGCCACGGGCGAGCAAGGCATTTCCTAAGGAGCAGGTCGAGCTGCTCAAGGCCGAGGCTGCCGATGCGTTTATCGATATCGTGCTTGCCTGCGGTGGCCCGGCACTCGATGCGCTGGTGGGCCTGGCCCGTTCCGTGGAGGCTGAGTATCGCGCGCTGAAGGCTGCCCAGTCCGCCCTCGATAATAACGACCTGCTGCGCATGGCCTACGAGGCCCTGCGCGATTACCCGGCCATCCGAGCGGCATACGAGGGCCGCTTTAAGATGGTCATGATCGACGAGTTCCAGGATACCGACCAGATGCAGGTCGATCTGATCCGATACCTGACGGGTGCGGGGGAGCGCGCGCTGTGCACCGTGGGCGATGCACAGCAGTCGATCTATCGCTTCCGCGGCGCCGAGGTCGAGGTGTTCCGTCGCCAGGAGCGCAAAGTGGGATCGACGGCGGCGTCCGAGGCGACTGCCGTGGCCGACGCCCCTGCTGGCGAGCTCGTCAAGCTCGTGCGCAACTTCCGCAGCCATGACGAGGTACTGCGTTACGTGGCACGCGTCTTCGACGGCGATGACGGCGGCCTGATGCAGGGCTTTTTGGACCTTGAGGCGAGCGACGGCCGCAAGGACACGCTGGTGGCAGATGCCTCGCGTCGCCAGGCCCTCTTTGTTGCCGGCGGCAGTACGCAGGAGCGCACACAGGCCAAGGCCCGTGCGATCGCTGAGCGATTCCGCGCGCTTGCCGATGCCGGCCAGCCCCAGGGCGGCATGGTGCTGCTGCTGGGCCGCATGACCAACGCCGACGTCTACGCCCAGGCCTTCCGCGACCAGGGGCTCGACTGCGTGATCGCAGGCGGCTCAGTCTTTGCCCAAGCAGCCGAGGTGCAGACGGTGCGCGCCCTGGTTTGCGCGCTCGCCAATCCGGCCGATACGGCGCAGGGCCTTATGCCGCTGCTGGCCTCGCCGATGTTTGCGCTGGGCGCCCAGGAGTTTTTGGCGCTGGCGACCAGGCTCGATAGCGAGACGGGGGAGACCTCGCGCCGGAATATCGACGTGGGCATCATGAGTGATTCCGATGTGCCGGGTTTGCAAGACTTGCCGCTCGTGACGCGCGCCCGCGAGGTGCTGCGGTATGCGCTTCGTCGTGTGGGCCGCGATTCGTTCGCGGCGATCGCGCGCGACGTGGTCAACGCTTCGGGCTGGTTCGTGCGTCTGGCGCAGCGCGGCCCCGAGGGCAAGGCCATTGCCGCCAACGTGCTCAAGGCGCTCGACGCCGTGGCCGAGGCGGAGGCCGAGTTCGGCAACTCGCCGCGTTCCATCGCGCTGGCCTTCGACCGCTTCTTGGCGGGCAAGGAAGCCCCGGGTGCCCTCAACGAGGAGGGTGACGGCGCGGTGCGCATCATGACGGTTCATGCTTCCAAGGGCCTGGAATATCCGGTCGTGGCGGTTGCGGAGTGCTTTGGCGTGCGCAAATCGTCCGGTGCGGCTCAGATGGGACGTGTCGAGGGCGGAGCGCAGATCGTGGCGCTGCCGGCACGCTTCGACGGCGTTAAGCTTGCCGACGGCACCTTTGTGAAGGGCGACGACGTCAAAAAGCAGTTTGAGCATGCGTTTAAGGGTAAGGGCACGTCGCTGTGGTTGCCGCCGGAGCTCATGGAGGACGTCTGTGCGACGGGTTCTCCCGCCGAGGCATTTGCTCGCCTGCGCAACGACGACCTGCGGCTTTCGCTCGAGGAGCGGGCCCGCTTGCTCTACGTTGCCATGACGCGTGCGCGCGAGCTGGTGATCTTGGCGATGGATGCCGGCGTGAGCCGTAGCAAGGTGACGGCGCCGACCTTCGACGTCGAGACCGATCTGACCTACGACGTGCTGCGCCGTATTCTGCCGACCGACGCTCTGGACATGCCGCAGCTCGATGCCGACCACCTGGTGTTCGACAACTCCCAGCCGGGTGACTACGAGCTCATTTCGCTTTCGGACTTTACCTTTGGCGAGCAGGCGTTTGAGGCCAACGCTTCGCTGGATGCCGAGGGCAGGCTTGTTCGCGGTGATGCGGGGGCGGAGGGTGCCGGTGCAGATGCCCGCGCCGCCGTCCCCGGTCCTGCCGACCCCAAGCCCGATTCGTTTGAGCTTGTGTATCCCCAGGCAGTGGGCGTGCGCATGGGCATCTGTCCGTATCCGATGCGCGACTCGTATAGCTACTCGTCAATCGCCGCGGCACTCCATGCCGAGACGGAAGACCGTGCCGCCGAGGCGCGTGTTCCCATGGACGAGGCTGGCGATGATGCGGAGTCGGATGGCTCGGAGATGACGGATGCAGACGTGGCCGCTGTCGAGCCCGCCGGCAATCCCATGGCGCTGGGCTCGGCGTTCCATGCCGCCTGCCAGTGGCTGATTGAGATGGGTGCCGATGCGCTGCCCGCTGAGCGTGCCGATGCGCTGGCGCGCCTGTGGCGCCTGACGCCGGAGCAGCGCGAACGCTTCGACGTTGCCCTGGACCGCTGGCTCAAGTCGGCTGTTCGTGCCGACCTGCTCGCGTGGCCGTGCGTTCGTGCCGAGGTACCGTTCTTCTCGCTGGGCTGCGAGGACAAGGACATTGCCCGCTACGGTGCATATGCCGAGGGCGC
>CATYUU010000020.1:0-32042 GCA_958413455.1 uncultured Collinsella sp.
CTTTGCCGAGTACGTGAAGGCATGGTTCGCCTGCCACCTGATCGCTCGCGAGTACGGCCTGGGCAGCCCGGACGGCTTTGTCTTTAACATGTCGGTGGGTTATGACCTGGAGGGCATCAAGAGCCCCAAGGTCGACGCCTACATCGAGGGCATGAAGGACGCCAGCGGCTCCGAGGTTTGGAACGAGTGCCGCACGTGGGCGCTCGCTAACCTGGACAAGTTTGAGCACGTTGACGCCGCATTTGTCGAGTCCATTCCGGCGCGCGTCTCCAACTCCATCACCGAGTCTACTCTGCACGGCTGCCCGCCCGCCGAGATCGAGCGCATCGCGACCTATCTGATCACCGAGAAGGGCCTCAACACCTACATCAAGTGCAACCCCACGCTGCTGGGCTATGAGTTTGCCCGCCAGCGTCTGAACGAGCTGGGCTTTGACTACATCGTCTTCGATGACACGCACTTCCGCGAGGACCTGCAGTGGGCCGATGCCGTGCCTATGTTCGAGCGCCTGATTGCCCTGTGCGCCGAGCGCGGCCTGGAGTTTGGCGTCAAGCTGACCAACACGTTCCCCGTCGACGTGACCAGGAACGAGCTGCCCTCCACCGAGATGTACATGTCCGGCCGTTCGCTGTTCTCGCTGACCATCGAGGCTGCCCGCCGCATTACCGAGCAGTTTGATGGCAAACTGCGCATCAGCTACTCCGGCGGTGCCACGGTCTACAACATCCGCGCCCTGTACGATGCCGGCATTTGGCCCGTCACCCTGGCGACCGACGTGCTCAAGCCTGGTGGCTACGAGCGCTTTAGCCAGATGGCCGGCGAGTTTACCGACCTGGATGGCAAGCCGTTCGCGGGCGTCTCGCTCGAGGCTGTGACTGCGATCCAGACCGACTCACTCACCAACCCGCTCTACAAGAAGCCGCTGCGTCCGCTGCCCGACCGCAAGGTCGCCGGCAAGAGCCCGCTTTCCGACTGCTTTACCACGCCGTGCCGCACGAGCTGCCCCATCCAGCAGGATATTCCCGCCTATCTGGCGGCTGTTGACGAGGGCCGCTACGGGGACGCACTCAACATCATCATCGAGCGCAACGCCCTGCCGTTCATCACCGGCACCATCTGCCCGCATCCTTGCGGTCGTGCCTGCGAGCGTGCGTTCTACGAGCCCGAGGGCGCCCAGATTCGCGCCAGCAAGCTCAAGGCCGCCCGCGAGGCCATGACCGCCGTGCTACCCAAGCTGCGTGCCCAGGCTATCGCCAACGACGGCGAGCGCAACGTTGCCGTTATCGGCGGCGGCCCGGCCGGCCTGGCGACGGCATTCTTCCTGACGCGCGCCGGCGTGCCCGTCACCATCTTTGAAGCCCGCGACTCGCTCGGCGGCGTGGTCCGTCACGTGATTCCCGAGTTCCGCATTGCGAGCGACGATATCTCCCACGATGCCGAGCTCTGCCTGGCCTTTGGCGCCAAGGTTCAGCTCAACGCCCGCGTGGAGTCCATCGACGAGCTCAAGGCCCAGGGCTTCACCGACGTGGTCGTGGCCACCGGTGCCTGGATGCCCGGCTCTGCAGGTTTGGGCGAGGGCGCCGAGCTCGACGTGCTGGAGTTCCTTGAGGCCGCCAAGAAGGGCGAGAAGCTCGAGCTGGGCGAGGACGTCGTGGTCATTGGCGCCGGCAACACCGCCATGGATGCGGCCCGCGTGGCCAAGCGCCTTGCTGGCGTGAAGAACGTGCGCCTGGTGTATCGCCGCACCAAGAAGCAGATGCCCGCCGACGAGGAAGAGCTCGATCTTGCTCTTGCCGACGGCGTTGAGTTCTGCGAGCTGCTGGCCCCCAAGGCGCTTAACGGCGCCGTGCTGACCTGCGACGTTATGGAGCTTGGCGAGCCGGATGCAAGCGGCCGTCGCAGCCCCGTCGCCACGGGCGAGACCATCGAGCTTCCCGCCACCACGGTGATCTGCGCCGTGGGCGAGGGCGTCGATGCCAGCCTGTACGATGCCGCGGGCGTCGAGCACGACCGTCGCGGCCGTCTTGCCGCCACCTCCACCGGCGTCGAGGGCGTTTGGGCTGCCGGCGACTGCCGTCGCGGTCCTGCTACCGTGGTCGAGGCTATTGCCGACGCCGCCGAGGTCGCCCGTGCCATCGTCGGCGTGGACTTTAACAAGTACGCCGACCAGAATGCTCAGGCCGGTCGCGAGGACGCCTGCTACGAGCGCAAGGGGTCGTTGTGCCGCGACAAGCGCAACTGCACCAAGACTCGTTGCCTGGGCTGCGGCTCGGTGTGCGAGGTCTGCTGCGATGTGTGCCCCAACCGCGCCAACGTTGCCATTAAGGTGCCGGGTCTCGCCAGGCATCAGGTCGTCCACGTCGACGGCATGTGCAACGAGTGCGGCAACTGCGCTGTGTTCTGCCCCTACCAGGAGGGCCGTCCCTACAAGGACAAGCTCACCCTGTTCTGGAGCGAGCAGGACATGGAGAACTCCGAGAACGAGGGCTTCCTGGCTGTGGACGAGGACCACTTTAAGGTCCGCGTCGCCGGCACGGTCCGCACCGTCTCGGTCGATGCCGTCAACACCGGTCTTCCCGAGGCCGTCCGCCTGACCATCAGGGCTGTGCGCGACAACTATTCGTACCTTCTTAAGAAATAGGCGAGTCTCTTATGGCCAAATCCATTCAACATAACGTGGCCTACGTTGCCTGCGGAAGCGGTTGCGCCTCCGCAGGCGGCGACGCCCGCTGCAGCGAAGGCTGCATTGGCTGTGGCGCCTGCGTCACGGCCTGCCCCCACGGCGCCATTGCGCTGGTCGATGGCATCGCCCGCGTGGACCGCTCCAAGTGCACGGGCTGTGGCCTGTGCGGCATGGCGTGCCCGCAGCGCGTGATTGCCTTCGTCCCCGGCTACCAGAACATCCTGGTGCGCTGCAACAACACCGATAAGGGCGCCATCGCCCGCAAGATTTGCGACACGAGCTGCATCGGTTGCGGCATGTGCGCCAAAAAGTGCCCTGCCGGCGCTATCCGCATCGAGGACAACTGCGCCCATATCGACGGCGTGGACTGCCTGTCGTGCGGCATGTGCGCCGTCGTCTGCCCGCATGGCGCCATCCACGACCGCACCGGCATCGCCGCCGGCGTGTAGAAGGGAATCACCATGGCACAGGAATTCACTTTTACCGTTAACGGTGTCGTGCACGCGACGACGGAGAATAAACCACTGCTGCGCTATCTGCGCGACGACCTGCACATTCACTCCGCCAAGGACGGCTGCTCCGAGGGCGCCTGCGGCACCTGCACCATCCATGTGGACGGTGCAGCCGTCAAGGCGTGCGTGCTGACCACCGCTCTTGCCGCCGGCCGCAACATCGTGACCGTCGAGGGCCTGCCCGAGGACGTGCGCGAGGCCTTTGTGTACGCCTTTGGCGCCGTGGGCGCCGTGCAGTGCGGTTTTTGTATTCCCGGCATGGTCATGGCGGGTGCGGCGCTCATCGCCGAGGACCCCGAGCCCACCGAGGAACAGATCAAGTACGCCATTCGCGGTAACGTCTGTCGCTGCACCGGCTACAAAAAGATTATCGAGGGCATCTCGCTGGCCGCTGCGGTGCTCCGCGGCGAAAAGCAGATCGACGAGGACCTGGAGCGCGGCGATGACTACGGCGTGGGCAAGCGCGCCTTCCGTATTGACGTGCGCAAGAAGGTGCTCGGCGAGGGCAAGTACCCCGACGACATCGACGAGATCGACCAGCCGGGCCTGACCTACGCCAGCGCCGTGCGCTCCAAGTATCCGCGTGCCCGCGTGCTCTCCATCGATACCTCCAAGGCCGAGGCCCTACCCGGTGTGGTTGGCATCCTGCGCGCCGAGGACGTGCCGGTCAACCAGGTCGGCCACCTTATCCAGGACTGGGACGTCATGATCGCCCAGGGCGACATCACCCGCTGCGTGGGCGATGCCATCGTGCTGGTGGTTGCCGAGGACGAGGCGACGCTCGAGAAGGCCAAGAAGCTCGTAAAGATTGATTACGAGCCGCTGGAGCCCGTGCGCAACATCGCCGAGGCCAGGTCTGCCGACGCCCCGCGCCTGCACGACAGCTTCTTTGCCTTTGGCAACACGGTGGAGCTCAAGGACAACGTGTGCCAGAGCCGTCACGTGACGCGCGGTGACGCCGCCAAGGCGCTGGCAGAGAGCGCGTTTACCGTGACGCAGCGCTTTACCACGCCCTTTACCGAGCATGCCTTCTTGGAGCCCGAGTGCGCCGTTGCCTTCCCGTACAAGAATGGCGTCAAGGTGCAGTCGACCGACCAGGGCGCCTACGACACGCGCAAAGAGTGCGCTCACATGTTTGGCTGGGATAGCGAGCCCGAGCGCGTGGTCGTCGAGACCATGCTCGTGGGTGGCGGCTTTGGCGGCAAGGAGGACGTGTCCATCCAGCACTTGGCCGCGCTCGCCGCATATAAGTTCCAGCGTCCTGTGAAGTGTAAGCTCACGCGTGCCGAGTCGCTCGCGTTCCATCCCAAGCGTCACGCCATGGACGGCACCTTTACACTGGGCTGCGACGCCGAGGGCAACTTTACCGGCCTGGATTGCGAGATCAACTTTGATACCGGCGCCTACGCGTCGCTGTGCGGCCCGGTGCTCGAGCGCGCCTGCACGCATGCCGTCGGCCCCTACAAGTACCAGAACACCGACATTCGCGGTTATGGCTACTACACCAACAACCCGCCCGCCGGTGCGTACCGCGGCTTTGGCGTTTGCCAGTCCGAGTTTGCGCTCGAGAGCCTGATCGACCTGCTGGCAGAGAAGGTCGGCCTGGATCCGTGGGAGATTCGCTACCGCAACGCCATCGAGCCGGGCGAGGTTTTGCCCAACGGTCAGATTGCCGACTGCTCCACGGCGCTGAAGGAGACACTGCTCGAGGTCAAGGATGCCTACTATGCGCATCCCGGACACGCCGGTATCGCCTGCGCCATGAAGAACGCCGGCGTGGGCGTTGGCCTGCCCGATGCCGGCCGCTGCAAGATTCGCATCGAGGACGGCGTGGCCGTGGTCTATGCCGCCACGTCCGACATCGGCCAGGGCTGCAACACCGTCTTTTTGCAGGACGTTGCCGAGGCATGCGGCCTGCCGCTTCGCTGCATCGCCAACGGCGAGTGCTCTACCGAGAACGCTCCCGACTCCGGCACCACGTCTGGCTCGCGTCAGACGGTCGTGACCGGCGAGGCCGTGCGCGGTGCCGCCTTCCTGCTGCGCGATGCCATGCTTGACATCGAGGCCGGCAAGTCTGCGCCCGCCGCTCCCGTGAATGCGCATGGCGACGGCGTCAAGATCGAGTATGACGACGGCCGCGCCTATCAGCTGCGCACACAGGAGCTCGTCGCCGGCCAGGGTATGCATCCTCAGGATCCCGCGGCCGCCATCAAGGCGCTCGAGGGATGCGAGTTTGGCTACGTGTACCTGGAGCCGACCGACAAGCTGGGTGCGGATGTTCCCAATCCCAAGAGCCACATCTGCTACGGCTTTGCCACACATGTGGTCATTTTGGATGATGACGGTCGCGTGAGCGAGGTTTATGCCGCGCACGATTCCGGCAAGGTGGTCAACCCCATCTCCATCCAAGGTCAGATCGAAGGTGGCGTGCTCATGGGTATGGGCTATGCGCTTACCGAGGACTGGCCGCTCAAGGACTGCGTACCCCAGGCAAGGTACGGTACGCTCGGGTTGTTCCGTGCGCCCGAGATTCCGGATATCCACGCCATCTACGTGGAGAAGGACGAGCTGCTGCCCGTGGCATACGGCGGCAAGGGCATCGGCGAGATCGCAACGATCCCCACGGCGCCCGCCGTACAGAACGCCTATCGCGCATTCGACGGCAAGCTGCGTCCGGATCTGCCCATGGTGGACACGCCCTACAGCCGCGTCCGCAACCGCGGGTAGGGTAGGGTGCGGACAGCATTGCTGACGGGCTGTTCGCGCTCAACACCAACTGCATATGCTGCGCCTTTGGCCCCAGCTCCATCGCGAGCCGGGGCCTTTTGTTTGGAGCGCCTCCGCATGCGGAAACTGTGTCCCGGAATCCAGCCTCGGAACGGGATGGACTTTCCCAACGGGGCCGCATGCGGAAACTGCGTCCCAGAATTGGCGTTCAGAAGGGGACGCGTTTTCCGCTGGCCGGCCGTTTGGAAAGTGCATCCCAGTTTGAGCGTTTATTCCGGGATGCGGTTTCCGCTGAAGGACTCAACCGGAAAGCGCATCCCGTTCCGAGGCTAGATTCCGGGACACGCTTTCCGCTAGGCCCGCCATCCGGAAAGTGCGTCCCGTTTGAGCGTCCAGGCTGGGACGCGCTTTCCGTTGGCGTGGCCGTTGGGAAAACGCGGCCCAGATAGGGGGATGCGATTCGGCGATGCTTGGCCTAGCAGTTCCTACAGCTCCACCTCGTTGAGCCATGTCGGCAGCGCGGTTTGCCGGATGCCTGCCGTCTGCAGCTTTTTGGCGAGCATTCCTGCCGAGCGGACCTCGTTCATGGTAAAGCGCAGCAGAGGGTGACCGTATAGCGATAGGTGCGCCTCGCGCTGTCGTTCGGCAACGAGCGCCTCGGCGGTGGTGCGTCCGGCCAGCATGGTCTGGTTGGTATATTTGATGAGCCCGTCGAGCTCGCCCAGCGTGAGTTCCCGCGCCTGGCGCTCCCAGGCAAAGTCCGTTCGTATGGGCTTGGCCGAATCGAAGGGGTCCGTCAGCTCGTATTGAAGCCAGTCGGGCGCAAAGCCCGTCTCGATCATGACGGCTCGGGCGACCGATTCCCCGCCGCTCTCGGCGTGGGCGTCGGCATATCGAAGCGTGGTGAGGGCGGTGCGAATCGCGCGACCATTGCGGGCGGTCGCTCGTTGCTCGACGGCCTCCATCAACTGCTCTCGCGTAAGGCCGAGCTTTGAGATCGCCGAATCGGCAATGGGCATGCCGTCGGCAAAACCAGTTTGCAGCAGGCAATCTGTGGCCGTTTGGATGGGCGGCGTTACCGATATGCCGGCTCTGCGTATTGCTCCGGCCGGCTCGATCTGGTGTTGCTGAATATGTGCGCCCGGACGAGCCGACGGCTTTATCGAGCTGCAAACATGCACGACGTTCAGGTGTCGCCACGAGACCTCGAGCCCCAGCAGGCAAGCTGCCGAAAACGAGCAGAACGTCCAATCGGGATGGATGATCGCAAGGGCGCGGATAGTCTCGCAATGGCGTTGCGCTCGGTTGAGTTCATCCCAGCGCGTTTTTCGCGCAAACAACCCCGGCATGGGCGAGACAACCGTGCCGCCGGTGCGCCGAAGGAGCGCTTTTCGGATCGCCGCGCTCGGGGGAATCAGACAGCGCCCCTCTTGTTCGGCTTGGTTCAACAGCTGGTCGATGAGTTGGTCATTGCAATGGGTCATGAGCTACCGCCTCCTTTTGGGTAGCAAAAACGTATCAGCTGGAACTTGCCGCTCAGCTGACCAAAAGCTGACCAAAATCTAACCATGCAGGCAGATGGCCTGGTTTTGACGTCATTTTTTGAAGCTGAATCGGTGGGCGGTAATTGGCGACCTTGAACGGTAGCGAGTTATGAAGAATGGGTAAGTTTCGGGACGTGTACTTTTTTGAAAAAGAGCATTCTATCTGCTGTTTTGTGTCTCTGGATCGCATGTTTGAAGGTCTGTGATAAAGGCGACGGATTGTCGTCTTGTATCTGCGGAAACTGTGACCCGGAATTGCCGCTTGGAATGGGATGCGCTTTCCGGAACAGCCCTCAACCGGAAACTGCGTCCCAGATTTCGGCCTCGGAGTGGGATGCCGTTTCCGGATCGGGCCTCAAGCGGAAATTGCATCCCGGAACGAGCCCTCAGAGCGGGATGAACTTTCCCAACGGGCCGCATGCGGAAACTGTGTCCCGGAATTGCCACTCAGAACGGGACGCGCTTTCCGGATGGCATGTTTGGCGGAAACTACGGCCCAGTTTTTGGCTCCAGAACGGGATACATTTTCCGGAACGGTCCACGTGCGGTGGGGCACCGCCCCTCTTGCGTGCGCCGCTTGTCGAATTACGTTATAGCTAGCTATATTATAGGAAGGTATAATATAGCTAGCTATAACGTAAAGGAAGGATGGCCCTATGTTTATCGGAAGAACAGCGGAAATGTCCGAGCTCAATCGACTGTATGGCACGGGCTCCTTTGAGATGCCTGTGATTTACGGCCGCCGTCGCGTGGGCAAAACGCGCCTTATCACAGAGTTCATCCAAGGCAAGAGGGCTATTTACTTTCAAGCTCGTCGTACCAATGCAGAGGCAAACCTGCACGGCTTTAGCCAGGCGATACTTGCGGGTTCGGTTGGTGCTGCAGGTGTGTCGTTTCGTAGCTTTGACGAGGCGTTCGATGCGTTGGCCACCATGGCTCGCACGGAACGTTTGATTGTCGTGATTGACGAGTATCCCTATCTCGCCCAATCGAATCCCGAGATCAGCTCGTTGCTGCAAGACAAGATCGATCACTTGTACAAAGAGACCAAGCTCATGCTTATCCTGTGCGGGTCGTCGCTTTCGTTCATGGAAGAGCGGGTGCTGGGCTACGAGAGCCCACTATACGGTAGGCGTACGGCCCAGTTTAAGATCATGCCGCTCGATTTTACGACGACCCTCGGCCTGTGGCAGATCATGGGTCGCGAAGACGCTGCAGTTTGCTATGGCATGACGGGCGGCATCCCTGCATATATCGAGAAAGTCGATCCTGTCGCACCGCTCAAGGACAACATCAAACGTCTTTTTCTTACTCCTACGGGCTATCTCTTTGAGGAGCCGAGTAACCTGCTATTGCAAGAGTGCCGCAATCCCGAGCAATATGATGCGATCGTGCAAGCAATTGCTCAGGGGCGCTCGAAGATCTCGGAGATTGCGAGCTCTACGGGAATCCCTGCGAGCAACGTAAAGGGCTATGTGGATAAGCTGGCGTCGCTTGGGATTGTCGAGCGCGAGCTGCCCCTAAACGAGACGAGCAATAAGCGAGCCGTGTATCTGCTGAGCGACCAGATGTTTAGGTTCTGGTACAAGTTTGTTCCGCAGAACATCGGGCTGATTCAAAACGATATGGCCGAGATGGCGTATAAGCGTATTGAGCCGTACGTATCGGATTACATGGGTACGGTCTTTGAGCTTATATGCAGGCAATATGTTTACGAACTCGCGCGCGCGGGCCGGCTCGATGTGGTTCCGGCGAGCGTCGGGCGCTGGTGGGGGACGGATAATCGCACGCATGCGCAGGAAGAAATCGACTTGATTGTTGACGATGGCGAGGGCACTGCGCTGTTTGCGGAGTGCAAATGGCGCAGTGAACCGGTAGGCGAGGATGTTCTGGAAAAGCTCGTGTACCGAAGCGAGCTCTTTAGGCGGCAGCATAAAAGCTACGTGATCTTCTCGAAGCGTGGCTTTACGCAAGGATGTCAGGAAGCTGCGGCGAGCAGGGGAGATGCCAAGCTGATTTCGTTTGCCGAGATGTGCGAGCGGAGATAACCAAGCGCGCTCTGATGTGATGCTCGGAATGGGATGCGCTTTCCTTTTGCAACCCTTGGCGGAAAGCGTGTCCCAGATTTCGGCTTCAGAATGGGATGCCGTTTCCGGATCGGCCCTCAGGCGGAAACTACGACCCGGAATTTGGCTCCAAAACGGGATACGCTTTCCCGGTGGCATCTCTAGCGGAAACTGCATCCAGGAATGAGCTCTCGGAACGGGACACGCTTTCCCATCGGGGCTTCAAACGGAAACCGTGTTCCGGAATTGAGCCTCAGGGTGGGACGCATTTTCCGGTAGAGGCCTGGGACGGAAGGCGTGTCCCAGAATCCGGCTAATCCGATGGCCAGGTGGTTGAGCGAGCGGGCTCCGGGGCTCCATTACTGAAAATTCATTTGTTAAACCTGGCAACCGTAGGTAGAATAAAGTCGACGGCAGCCCAAGGGTGATAGCTGGGCAGCGCCGTTACTTAGTTCAAGGGGTCAATGCCTTAACGGCGTCGACCCCTCTTCTTTTGCTTCGTACGCTGCTTAAGTGCCTCGGAAAGTCCGATAAGCGCCGTGAGGAGCGAGACCAAAGAGGTCAGGAGCTTCACGAAATCAATCAGATCGGTCATGGGCATCACCTCCCGTCGCATGGAGGGCGCTGCCCGGCACATGGAACTGCCGTCAACAATAACCAGTCTATCAAACTGCAGCCATAAATACGAATATATGTTCGATAATAACAGCGATCTGACCATCTCAAAACGCAGCTTTACGCAAGGATGCCGGGTAGCCGCGCTGGGCGATTTCATGTCCGCACGAGCGCCTATCCTTACGGCAATGTAGCTGCCTGTGAAACAGGCGGCAGCTGACGGAGAAAGGCCCTCGCCGTGCCAGACAAAAAGACGCCGTGTATCTCGGCTATCGATACGACGAACTTTGCGCGCCAGATCGTGCTGGACTTTGAGTTTGCGCCGGTGCCAAGGCAGCGCCAGCGCCGCGGGTTGCGCAACGAGATTATCGAGGTCGGCGCGGTTAAGCTCGATAACCGCGGCAACGTTATAGGCGAGTTCTCGCAGTTTGTGCAGACAGAATTTACCGAAGGCGTTGCGTTTCCCGTCCGCGAGCTTACGGGGATATCGGCCGTGGACACCGCGATGGCTGATCCGCTCTATGTGGTGATCAAAAGACTCAGCGATTGGATCGGTCGCTACTCCGCCCAGATAGTTTGCTGGAGCGGGGCGGATCATCGACAGCTTATGACCGAGTGCCAGGCAAAGCACATGGACCTTTCCGCATTTCCTACGGACTGGGCCGACCTGCAGGCGTTTTACACTTCGATCATGGACGTGGGCAGCCACGGGTGCGTCTCTTTGAGTGACGCGGCGACGTGGTTTGGCATCGAGTTCGACGAGTCGACGGGTCACGCCCACAGCGCCTTAGCCGATGCGCGCGTGACCGCCAAGCTGCTCAAGCAGGTGATGGATGGGGACTACCGCGTGAGCCCGCACGTCCAGGAAGTCCGCCAGCGGTGGGGGAGGGGCGAGCGAGCCCAGACGCGCCTTTCCAGCAAGTGCCCCGAGCTGGGCGACCTGCTGCTGAGGCTGAAGGCGGAGGGGAGGTAGGCCTTTTGAGAACGCCATTCGGTTTGGCATGGCAGGGCTGTAAGCGCGACTTCGCACTGCTGTTTGAATCGAAGCGTCAACCAGTATGACGAGCTGTCTGGTCTGTCTGCCTAAACCATCGCAATCCCGCGGGCCGCACTCAACAGCTCATACTCCCTTTCGCTCCACTGCCGCAGCTCGGCTGTGCGTACGGCGTCGCGACACAGGTCCAGAAACACCTCAGCTCCCTCGCAGAAGCACTCGCGGGCAAAGTCGCCCGAGCCGCTTGCGACGCACGCGCCGTCGGCAAAGAGCTTCCAGCTAGACGGCTCACGCAAATCGTCTCCGAACAACTTAATCTGTAGCACATGCGGATTGCCAGCAGCGCAGAGCTCTTCCTCGAGCTTCTGTACCGTGAAGCGCATCTGGTGGGAGAGGCTGTTCTTGACCATGGCCGAGGCATAGCCGCTCGGCTCGTCCAGAAGATGCATTCGTTTTGGCTTGGCTGCCAGGTTGTGGAAGTTGCGCTCACTGCGCACGGAGAAATTGTCCATACGGACTCCTTTCATCAATGTTGGCAGGGCCACCGTGCCTCTTGGCCGGTTGGCGTCGGGATCGTGGAGCCAACTCTCTACCCCGACTCTGGATAAAACGCGCCCGCTCCTTGCGGGCAAGATGGAGTCTATCAACGTGTACGGACTCAACGTGTACGGACAGAAATCAAGCGCCATCCGCGAAATGACGCGCGGATGGCGTTGGTTTCCCAAGTGATTATTTGGCTTTCATCCGGAAAAGTGTCGAAATCAGCCGTGTAAAAGTACGGAAAAGTGTCGAAATAGGCACCTTAAAACTTCGGAAAAGTGTAGTTGGATGACAAAACAGCACTTAGAAGCCGATGCTGGATGCGGGATCCTGCGGCTGCCTTCAGCCCTCGCTACTCGTCGTCTCCGTCGTTGGGGTCGCCCTTGAGGGTGTTGATGTCCAGGTACTGGTTATCGTCCTCTTTTTGCTGGGTTTCCGACTCCGCTTGGGTGGGGCCGCGGAACAGCTGGAATCCCTCAAACGCAATGACACCGAGCAGGGCAATGATAATGGCGATAAAGGCAACCTTGACTGCCTGCGGAAATTCCGAGAAACGCAGCGCCTTTTCCTCGGCGTAATAATCGGCGAAGCGCTCTTCGCCCGTGCTTTTGGTATACGCCGGCGCGGACGCGGCCTCCGGGTCATATTCCGGTGCGGGCGTGGCAGCGTACGGATCGTTGAGATAATCGCTCGATGCGGTGCCATAATCCTCGGTCTCGATGCGACCGTTGCCAGCATAGCCATCGGAATAATCGGAATATGCCGCACCGCCCTCATAGTCCGCGGCGCTCGTGTTGGCGGCAAAAAGCGGGTTAACTGGAACGTCGAGCGCCGGCATGCCGGTAGAGGTCTCATCCAGATCGGCTGCAGCCCAGGAATCGTAGGCAACCTGATGGGCAACGGGCTCATCGAGCCTTGCGACCGGAGGCTTGCGTGCCGCAGGAACAGGCAACTGCTGGGCGCTGTACATAACGGTGCTGTCGGCCGATTTGCCCTGCGTCGCTGCAGCGAGAAATGCCGCCGTCTCGGACGGGTCGCTTGCGGGGCGGGGAGCGGGCGTGGGCGCCGAAGTGGGTGCGGGCGTAGGCGCGGGCGTCGAAACAGGCGACTGCGCAGGAGTCGGCGCAGATGCGGTCTTAGGCGCAAGTGCGGGATTGGGGTTTGACGGGCGAGCCCCGCCGCTCATGAGTTCGTCGGCGGTCCACGGGCGATCATCCATCACGTCGTCAAGGCTCAGCGAAAACAGGTCGTCTTCACTCTCATCGAACATGTGGTGCACATGTCCACCAATTGCCGGAATCAATCCGCGACCGGTGCATGATGCCTTGCTCAACGCCATTCTGTTCCATCCTTTCGAAATACTAATGACATCGATTATATGGAACTTCCCAAGCTGCTCGGTCTTGGATTCGTGCTTTCCAGAACTCGCGCCCAAAAGGGGAGGGGCAATCCATGCGAGTGCCTACTTGTCGCCGGCCGCCGCCTTGGCCTCATTGAGGTAGCTATAGAAGCTGTACTTGGAGATGCCAAAGAACTCGCAGGCGCGCTCGCTCGACTTGGAAATGAGGAAGGCGCCGCGACGGTCGAGGTAGCCAATGGCACGAATGCGCTCGTCTTTGGTCATGAGTGCCGCGGGCTTGCCCACAAACTGCTCGCACTCGTGCAGCAGGTCCTCGAGCAGGTCGCCGATGTTCTTGGTAATGGGCTCGGGCTCGGTATAGCCCGTGCCGCCGGTGCCGGTAAAGGCGTCGAGCGAACGCTCAAAAGCCTTCATGAGCGTAATGTCAAAGTTAATGCCCAAAATGCCGACGGGCTTGCCCTCATCGTTGCGGATAAAGATCGTCGACGATTTGAGCAGCTTGCCATCGGTGGTTTTGGTGAGGTATGGCTCGCGGTCGTGTACGTCGGTGGCGCCCTCGTGCATGGACTCAAACACGATATGGCTGGGGCCGTCACCCAGTTTGCGCCCGCTGACGTGGCCGTTTTCGATCACTACGATGGAGTGGTCCACGTCCTCGGTCTCCAGATCGTGGACGACGACTTCGCAGTTGGGGCCAAATTGGAGCGCCAGGCCGTGTGCGAGGCGCTTATAAAACTCAATCTGTGCGGGGGTCATGGGTGCCTTCCTAAAAATTAGTTTGGGCACACTTTGCCATAAACCACATCTGTTCGCAAACAAATCCATCAACAAGGCAATTCATGACCGTTCGGCGGCGAAAAAGTACCGATTACGGCAACAAACAATTTGTTAGGTTTGCCAATCAAAAAGTGTGATAGAACAGTGCTAACAAACTTTTTGTTTGGCATCCACATAAAAGTTCAGTCGCATGAATGGGAATGGGCTGAAACGCGTATGCGGGGGCCGGCAAGAGAGGACTTAAGGAGTTCACCGTATGGCCGATAAGATCCAGTGGGCGGGCAACACGATGCCCAAGAGCGATGACAAGCACTTGGGAATCATGAGCCTCGACCACGTGAAGAAGGCCCGCGCCTTCCACCAGTCGTTCCCTCAATATACCGTCACCCCGCTTGCCCGCCTGGACGGTCAGGCTGCGCGCTTGGGTCTGTCCAACCTGTGCGTTAAGGACGAGAGCTATCGCTTTGGCCTCAACGCCTTTAAGGTTCTGGGCGGATCGTTTGCCATGGCCAACTACATTGCCGACGAGACCGGCAAGGACGTTGCCGAGTGCACCTTCGATTACCTGACCTCCGATCAGCTTGCCAAGGACTTTGGCCAGGCCACCTTCTTTACCGCTACCGACGGCAATCATGGCCGCGGCGTGGCATGGGCTGCCAACAAGCTGGGCCAGAAGGCCGTCGTTCACATGCCCAAGGGTTCCACCAAGCCCCGCTTCGATAACATCGCCGCCGAGGGCGCAACGGTGACCATCGAAGAGGTCAACTACGACGAGTGCGTGCGCATGGCCGCCGCCGAGGCCGACGCCTGCGAGCGCGGCGTCATCGTTCAGGACACCGCCTGGGAGGGCTACGAGAAGATCCCGTCTTGGATCATGGAGGGCTACGGCACCATGGCTTCCGAGGCTGCCGAGCAGCTGCGCGAGATGGCCATCAACCGCCCGACGCACGTGTTTGTCCAGGCTGGCGTGGGTTCGCTCGCCGGCGCCGTGGTGGGCTACTTCACCAACCTGTATCCCGATAACCCGCCCACCTTCGTCGTGGTCGAGTGCGCTCCGGCCGCCTGCCTGTACAAGGGCGCTGCCGCCGGCGACGGCGATCCGCGTATCGTGGACGGTGACATGCCCTCCATCATGGCCGGTCTGTGCTGCGGCGAGCCCAACATCCTGGGCTGGGATATCCTGCGCAACCATGCCACCGCCTTCGTGTCCTGCCCCGACTGGGTCACCGCTCGCGGCATGCGCACCCTGGGCGCCCCCGAGAAGGGCGACCCGCGCGTCATCTCCGGCGAGTCCGGCGCGGTGACCACTGGCCTGGTCGAGACCCTCATGCTCGATCCCGAGTACGCCGAGCTCAAAGAGCTCATCGGCCTGGATAAGACGAGCTCCGTGCTCTGCTTCTCCACGGAAGGTGACACCGATCCGGATCAGTACCGTCGCATCGTCTGGGAAGGCGAATACCCCACTTGCTAATCGTTGGGGCGGAGTAAATAGGTATCGCTCCGCCACCTCACAGGTAGATTCCTTAGTTTGAAAGGTTATGAACAATGGCTAAAGAACTCGATTTCGACGCTATCAAGGCTGCTGCTGAGTCCCATCGTGCTGATATGACTCGCTTCCTGCGCGCTATGATCAGCCATCCCTCTGAGTCCTGCGAGGAGGGTGAGGTTGTCGCTTGCATCAAGGCCGAGATGGAGAGCCTTGGCTATGACGAGGTCAAGGTCGACGGCCTGGGCAACGTTATGGGCTTTATGGGCGAGGGCGACAAGATTATCGCCATCGACTCTCACATCGACACCGTCGGCATCGGCAACATCGATAACTGGGATGCCGATCCCTATGAGGGTTACGAGACCGACGAGATCATCTACGGCCGCGGTGGCTCCGACCAGGAGGGTGGCATGGCTTCTGCTACCTACGCTGCCAAGATGATGAAGGACATGGGCCTCATCCCCGAGGGCTACAAGATTATGGTCGTCGGTACCGTCCAGGAAGAGGACTGCGACGGCATGTGCTGGCAGTACATCTACAACAAGGACGGCATTAAGCCCGAGTTCGTCATTTCCACCGAGCCCACCGACGGCGGCATCTACCGCGGTCACCGCGGCCGCATGGAGATCCGCGTCGACGTTCACGGCACCTCCTGCCACGGCTCCGCTCCCGACCGCGGTGACAACGCCATCTACAAGATGGCCGACATCATCGCCGACGTCCGCGCCCTCAACAACAACGGCTGCGACGAGTCGACCGACATCAAGGGCCTCGTCAAGATGCTCGACCCCAAGTACAACCCCGAGCACTTCGAGGACGCCCGCTTCCTGGGCCGCGGCACCTGCACCGTCAGCCAGATCTTCTACACCAGCCCCAGCCGCTGCGCTGTCGCTGACTCCTGCGCCATCTCCATCGACCGTCGCATGACCGCCGGTGAGACCTGGGAGTCCTGCCTGGACGAGATCCGTAACCTGCCGGCCGCCAAGAAGTACGGCGACGACGTGAAGGTCTCCATGTACATGTACGACCGTCCGTCCTGGACCGGCGAGGTCTACGAGACCGAGGCTTACTTCCCCACGTGGATCAACAAGGAGACCGCTCCGCACGTCAAGGCCCTCGTCGACGCCCACAAGGCCATGTTCGGTGACGAGCGCATCGGCTGCGAGCCCAGCATGGACAAGCGCACCGGTCGTCCGCTGTGCGACAAGTGGACCTTCTCCACGAACTGCGTCTCCATCCAGGGCCGCTATGGCATCCCCTGCGTGGGCTTTGGCCCGGGTGCCGAGTCTCAGGCACACGCTCCCAACGAGGTCACCTACAAGGACGACCTGGTCACCGCTGCCGCCATGTACGTGGCTGCCCTGAACCTCTACGATCCGAGCCAGGCCGATGGCGATGCCACCGTGTTCCGCGCCGGTCTGACCAACAACAAGATCGACTAGTCCCATTCCTCGATCTTGTTGAGCCGGGGGCCGCTCGTGTCCCCGGCGCCTCCTGTTGACTTGGGGCCCGCGGTCGTTATCTCCCATGCTTCCTCGACGGTGGCGGGTCCTCGTCATAGCGCTCTGCATGTTCTAGCCACACGCGCATGCCGGAGCGCATCTACTCATTGCGATCGTTTCACCTTTAGAAAGGACATTTACATGGACGCCAAGTTTACCGAGCTCGTCGAGCAGCTGAACGGCCTCGATTTTAAGGGTATGTACGGCAGCGACTTCCTGCACACCTGGGATAAGACCACCGATGAGCTCAAGGCGCTCTACATCGTCGCCGACGCTCTGCGCGAGCTGCGCGAGAACAACGTTTCGTCCAAGATCTTCGATTCGGGCCTGGCCGTCTCGCTGTTCCGCGACAACTCCACCCGTACGCGCTTCTCCTTCTCTAAGGCCGCCAACCTGCTCGGCCTTGAGCTGCAGGACCTGGACGAGAAGAAGTCCCAGATCGCTCACGGCGAGACCGTCCGCGAGACCGCTACCATGATCTCCTTCATGGCCGACGTCATCGGCATCCGCGATGACATGTACATCGGCAAGGGCGACGCCTACATGGCCGAGGTCTCCGAGTCTGTCCAGCAGGCTTACGAGGACGGCGTTCTGGATCACCGTCCCACGCTCATCTCCCTGCAGTCCGATTCCGACCATCCCACGCAGTCCTCTGCTGACATGCTCTACCTCATCAACGAGTTTGGCGGCCTCGAGAACCTCAAGGGCAAGAAGGTTGCCGTCACCTGGGCCTATTCGCCCTCTTACGGCAAGCCGCTGTCCTGCCCGCAGTCGCTGATCAGCCTGCTGCCCCGCTTTGGCATGGACGTCACCCTGGCTCACCCCGAGGGCTACGATCTCATGCCCGAGGTCGTCGAGCGCGCCAAGGGCTATGCCGCCGAGTCCGGCACCACCTTTAAGCAGGTCAGCACCATGGCCGAGGCCTTCGAGGGCGCCGACATCGTGATCCCCAAGAGCTGGGCTCCGTTTGCCGCCATGGAGAAGCGTACCAACCTGTACGCCGATGGCGACGACGCCGGCATCGCTGCGCTCGAGAAGGAGCTGCTCGCTCAGAACGCTACGCATCAGGATTGGTGCTCCACGACCGAGCTCATGGAGAAGACTGCCAACGGCCAGGACACCATCTTTATGCATCCGCTGCCCGCCGATATTTCCGGTGTCTCCTGCGAGCACGGCGAGGTCAACGCCGACGTCTTCGACATGCACCGCGTGGGCATGTACAAGGAGGCCAGCTACAAGCCGTACGCCATCGCTGCCATGATGTTCCTGCAGAAGGTTGCCGATCCCGCCGCTACCCTCAAGGCCCTCGACGAGCGCAACACCGCCCGTTGGTTCCAGGCCTAAAGCTGGGCTGAGAAATGGCTAAGCGTATTGTTGTCGCCTTGGGCGGAAACGCCCTCGGCGCCAACCTTCCCGAGCAGATGGAGGCCGTCAAGACGACTTCTAAGGCCATCGTCGACCTGATCGAGGAAGGCAACGAGGTCGTCGTCGTGCATGGCAACGGCCCCCAGGTGGGCATGATCGCCAACGCGATGGCCGAGCTCACGCGTTCTAATCCTCAGAAGTACATTCCCTGCCCGCTGTCCGTTTGCGGCGCCATGAGCCAGGGCTACATTGGCTATGACCTGCAAAACGCCCTGCGCGAGGAAATGCTCGACCGCAATATCGACAAGGGTGTCGCCACCGTGCTCACCCAGGTCGAGGTTGCGGCAGACGATCCGGCCTTTGCCGACCCGGTCAAGCCGATTGGTCCGTGGATGAGCGAGGCCGAGGCCAAGGAGCTGGAAGCCGACCGCGGCTATCAGTTCATCCACGACGAGAAGCAGGGCTTCCGTCGCGTGGTTGCCTCACCCAAGCCCGTGAACATCGTCGAGCTCGACACCATTAAGTCGCTCGTCGAGTCCAACCACGTGGTGATTTCCTGCGGCGGTGGCGGTATTCCCGTCACCAAGGCCCAGGGCAACCACCTTAAGGGCGCTGCTGCCGTCATCGATAAGGACTTTGCGGCCGAGAAGCTCGCCGAGCAGCTCGATGCCGATGCCCTGATTATCCTGACGGCCGTGGAGAAGGTTGCCATTGGCTTTGGCACCGACCACGAGCAGTGGCTCGACACGCTGACCGCGGCTGACGTAAAGCGTCTGTCCGAGGCCAACGAGTTTGGTCGCGGCTCCATGCTGCCCAAGGTCCAGGCAGCCTCGACGTTTGCCGAGAGCAAGCCGGGCCGCACGGCGCTCATCACGCTGCTCGAGAAGGCGCGCGATGGCCTTGCCGGCAAGACCGGTACCACGTTTACCGGCGACGCTGAGTAGGCATATCTGCACCATTGAGGAGGGTGCCCTGCGTCGCGGGGTGCCCTCCTTTGTGCTATGGGGAGCCAAGGGGCGTTCGCTGGAAAACGAGTGCGTGCCTGTTCCGACGGAGTGCGAGCTCGGTATGGTGGGTATAGCAGCTATGGTGTCCAAGGCAGCCAGGGGAGGTTTGCGGAGATGAAACTCGGTTGCGTGATTATGGCTTCGGGCGAGGGCAAGCGGTTTGGCTCTAACAAGATGCTTGCCGATATCTATGGCGAGCCGCTGATTGCCCGGACCATCGATTCGGTTCCCCGGGGCTTTGACGTCGTGGTTTCGACGCGTTGGCCCGAGGTCGCCCAGATTTGCGAGGACAAGCATTGCCCGTGCGTGCTGCACGATGGCGAGCTGCGCAGCGAAAGTGTCCGTGCGGGCCTTTCGTGGGGAGTCGAACGCGACTGGAAAGGATGCCTCTTTTTGCCGGGCGACCAGCCGCTCGTGAGTTCGGATTCTTTTGAGGCCATGGTTCGTGCATTTGACGAGCGTGGCCGCAAGCATCCGGTGCGTCTTGCGTGCAACGGTGAGCCTTCGAGCCCGGTGCTCTTTCCGGCGGAACTATTCGATGCGCTTATGTGTCTTGAGGGCAAGGACGGCGGCGGTTCGATCCTCAAGGACCGTACCGACGTGATGCTGGTCGAGGCGCGTGCCTACGAGCTGTGGGACGTCGATACCGCCAAGGGACAGCAACGCATAACGGAGCATATCGCCGCCTGCTCGTATTTTGATCGCGTGGCCAACTGCATCAATCAATAAGGAGCAATTATGATTATCATCAAAAACGGCGCGCTCGTGACGCCACAGGGGCTTCGCCACGCCGATCTTGCCATGGATGGCGATAAGATCGTGCGGATCGCCGCGGCGATTGAGCCTGCCGAGGGCGATACCGTCGAGGATGCCACGGGCTGCTGGGTGTTTCCCGGCTTTATCGACGGCCACACGCACATGCAGTGCTGGACCGGCATGGATTGGACGGCCGATAGCTTTGAGACCGGCACGTGCGCGGCTGCCTGCGGCGGTACGACGACCATCGTGGACTACGCGACGGCCGATCGCGGCGTGACCATGCCCGACGCCCTTGCCGAGTGGCATCGCCGTGCCGACGGAACCTGCACGGCCAACTACGCCTTTCATATGGCACTCGCCGAGTGGAATGAGCGCAACCGCGCCGATCTTTCGGCTATGCGCGAGGCGGGCGTATCGTCGTTTAAGACCTACTTTGCCTACGATCATTTGCGCCTGGACGATGCCGAGACGCTCGAGGTGCTCGAGGAGCTCAAGCGTATTGGCGGTATCCTGTGCGTGCATTGCGAGAACGGTACGCTGGTGAATGAGCTGCAGAAGCGCGTGTTTGAGCAGGGTATCCACGGGCCCGAGGGCCATGCGCTCAGCCGTCCGGATGTGTGCGAGGCCGAGGCAGTGAGCCGTCTGCTATACCTGGCGCACCTGGCCGGCGACGCACCGGTCAACGTGGTGCACCTTTCGACCAAGCTGGGGCTCGAGGCCATCCGTGCCGCCAAGGCGCGCGGGCAGAAGAATATCTATGTCGAGACCTGCCCTCAGTATCTGATGCTCGACGATACGTGCTATTTGGAGCAGGGCGAGGACGGCTTTGCGGGCGCCAAATATGTGATGAGCCCGCCGCTGCGCCATGCGGGTGACCGTGCGGCCCTGCGCGAGGCGCTTGTGGCCGGCGAGATCGATACTATCGCGACCGATCACTGCAGCTTTAACCTGCACGGGCAAAAGGACCGCGGGCGCGACGACTTCCGCGCGATTCCCAACGGCGGACCCGGTGTGGAGCATCGCCCCGTCGCGATCGCTACGAGCTTTGAGGGGCAGCTGGGTCCTGAGGATCTGTGCCGCTTGATGAGCGAGAATCCGGCGCGCGTCTTTGGCATGTATCCGCGCAAGGGATGTCTTGCCGAGGGCTCCGATGCCGACGTGTGCGTGTGGGATCCCAAGGCGCGCTGGACGATCAGCGCCGCGACGCAGCATCAGGCCGTGGACTACACGCCGCTCGAGGGCTTTGAGGCGCACGGCCGCGCCAAGGCTGTGTTTGTGAACGGCGTGCTGGCCGCGCGCGACGGCGAGCCCACCGGAGCCCAGCCCGGCCGCTACGTGCCCCGCTAGCAGCAAAGATGCCGTGTCCCCTCCGCAGTTGCGGTGAAATACGGACTGTTTGCGGCCGTCGGGCGGCCAAACAGTCCGTATTTCACCGCAACTGAGGAGATGGGGCCGGCTACTTGAGGCTGCTGGCGATGAGGGGGCGGCCGAGGGCTGCCTCGAAGCGGTCGGCCATCGTGGGGTCGCTGAGCGTGTCGACTTGGTTGAGCATGACGCGTGCGGTGCTGAGTTCCATCACCCGCATCTCGGCATTGAGCACCTGTGCGACGCGCTCGGGCGTGGCGATGTCGGTGAGCTCGCAGCCGCAACGCTCGCAAAAGAGCTCGGGGCGGTGGACGGCTTCGTGGATGGGCTTGCCGAGCCCTGAGGCGCCGACGATCCAGACGATGTTGGCCGTGCCAGAGGGAATCACCGGCTCCCAGGCGGCGTGGGCCTTGAGCGGGAGCCGCTTGCTGCCGTCCGCCTCGGCCAGGACGTAGTCAAAGCGCTGCGCCAGCTGGTCGAGCGGCTCGGCAGGGGAGGAGAGCTTGCCCGTCTGGGGGTCCAAGACGCCTGCCTGGCAGATGCTTCCCCGCACAAGCCCCGCGCAGGCCTCGCAGGTGCAGCCTGGGGCGTGTGGGGCACCTGGCTTCCAGGGCGCGGCGTCCAGGCGACGGCTCGACCCGTCCCATGGCACGCCGGCGACGGGGAGCATGCGCGTGGTGGTGCAGAGGAGCACGCGGCCGCCAGCGCGCATAAGCTCAAGGCCGAGCGTCTTTAGCAAGGTCGACTTGCCACCGCTGCCGATAATCGCGGTAATGCCCGGCTCGATCCTGAGCGCCGAGGCAAGATTGCCGCTAACCGTTTCCATCTGTTCACCGCCGTATAATACTGTGATAATAAATAATCATCAGAGTAGCGGTCGAACCGCTTTTGCTCTGCTCAAACCGTAGCACAGGGAGGTGCCCCGGGAATGCTCGTTTATGTTCGCGGCGCCGGCGATATCGCCACGGGCGTCGCCGCTTGCTTGGTGCGCGCCGGCGTGTCGGTCGTTATGGCCGATGTCGCGGTTCCCACGTGCATCCGTCGCACAGTCAGCTTTTGCGAGGCCATTCGCTTGGGCGAGGTCGAGGTCGAGGGCATTCGCGCCCGCTTGGCGCGGACGCCGGCTGAGGCGCTCGAGATTACCCAAGCGGGGGATGTCGCCGTGGTGGTGGACCCTCAGGCCAAGATGCTCGATGAGCTTAAACCCGCGGCTGTGGTCGACGCGATTCTGGCCAAGCGTAACTTGGGCACCACGCGCGACATGGCTCCTGCCGTCATCGCCGTGGGGCCGGGCTTTACCGCGCCGGTTGACTGCGACGCCGTGGTCGAGACCATGCGCGGGCATTTCCTGGGCCGTGTCATTACCCAAGGTTCACCCCAGCCCAACACGGGCGTGCCGGGCATTATCGCTGGCTATGGCAAAGAGCGTGTTATCCACAGCCCCGCCGCCGGCGTGTTTCGGTCCGACCGCGCAATCGGCGACATCGTGCGCGCCGGAGACGTGATTGGCTACGCGGGCGATACGCCCATGCGCACGCAGATCGATGGCTGCCTGCGCGGGCTTTTGGCGAACGGCGTGCAGGTGACCGAGGGCTTTAAATGCGCCGATGTCGATCCGCGCGGCGATGCCAGCTATATCAACTACATTTCGGACAAGGCGACGTCGGTCGGCGGCGGCGTGCTCGAGGCGCTCGCTATGCTCACCGATATCTTTAGAGGATAGAAGGCGGCAATGGAAAAGCTCGATGTTGTGAATGCGGCGCTTGTCGCCCTGCGTGCTGGCGAGACGTGCGAGCTCGTGGTCGTGGCCGGCACGGCGGGGTCGTCGCCGCGCGGCGTGGGCGCCTGGATGGCCGTCTTTGCCGACGGTAGCCAGGCGGGCACCATCGGCGGCGGCAAGATTGAGCTCTTTGCGCTGGACGAGGCGCGAGAGCTGCTGGCCGCGGGGCAATCGCGTCTGGTCCGCTACACCATGGGCGGCGAGAACTCCGATACCGGTATGATCTGCGGCGGAGCTATCTGCCTGTGCTACCTGCATCTGGATGCGACCCAGGCACCGTTGTTCCAGGAAATTGCCGACGTCTTGGCCTATCGGCGCATCGGCGACTTCGTCATCGACTTTGAGCCGTTTATCGCGAGCGCGCTCGAGGGCGATGTGGCCGAGTACCATGGCGAGGCATCGCGCCATACCATTGCCGGCTGCCCCGAGCTTTCGCTGGTGGAGGAGGGGAGTAAGGTTGCCTACACCAACGCCGCCTCCGAGATTCCTCCCGCGCACATCGAGACGCTCTGCCCCGAGGGCCTGACCTACATCTTTGGCTGCGGACACGTGGGCGCCGCGACGGCGCGCGTGCTCACGGCGGCGGGCTTTGCCGTCGTGGCCTGCGACGATCGCCCCGGCACGTTGACGCCCGAATGGGTGCCCGGCGTCTACGATCGTCGCCTGGTCGATTACAAGAACCTGGACGAGCTGTGCCCCATCGGTCCGCGCGACTTGGTGGTCGTGGCCACAGCAGGCCACAAGTCCGATATCGACGTGGTGATTCAGGCCATGCGCGCCAAGCCTGCCTACCTGGGCTGTCTGGGTTCGCGCCGCAAGACGGCCTTTGTGCGCGCTCGCCTGGAGCAGGAGGGCTTTACGCAGGACCAGATCGACGAGCTGCACCTGCCGATCGGCGTTGCCATCGAGGCCGAGGACCCCGAGGAGATCGCCATCTCCATAGCCGCCGAGATGATCCACCTGCGCCGTACCAAGCTCGTTCCCCGTAAACGCTAATCTCATCCCCATCAATAAGTTGCGGTGAAATACGGATTGTTTAAGCCTGTTAGGCCGCCAAACAGTCCCTATTTCACCGCAACTGCTTTTTGGGATCCATTTGTGCGGGGGAGTTGTGGAGTTGTGCAGGCAGACGAGGTTTTTCTGGAAATACGCTCCCGATGCGCGTATAGTACCGATTGTTTTGTCGGCTCCTGCTGCGTCGAGTCCAAACCGCAAAATGCCATGAGCGGCGCGGATGCAGCCAGGAGGCACGAGGACAACCCATCGTGGCCACGCCCCGTGCTTAAAACCCCAAGAAGGAGTGAACAATGGCAGAAGAGAAGTATGTGCCGCGTCTGAAGACCAAGTACAACAACGAGGTCAAGCAGCAGCTTCAGGACAAGTTCCAGTACGAGAACGTCATGATGATCCCCAAGTTTGAGAAGATCGTCGTGAACATGGGTGTCGGCGAGGCCGCTACCGATTCCAAGGCCATCGACGGTGCCGTGCGCGACCTGCGCGCCATCACCGGCCAGCAGCCGATGATCACCCGTGCCCGCAAGTCCATCGCTACCTTCCGCCTGCGCGCTGGTATGCCGATCGGCTGCAAGGTTACCCTGCGTGGCGACCGTATGTGGGAGTTCTTCGATCGTCTGACCTCCGTCGCGATTCCCCGTATCCGCGACTTCCGCGGCATCTCCGCCAAGAGCTTCGACGGCCGTGGTAACTTCTCCATGGGCGTCACCGAGCAGCTCATCTTCCCCGAGATCGACTTCGACTCCGTCGATCACCAGCGTGGTATGGACATCACTTTCGTGACCACCGCCAACACCGATGAGGAGGCCAAGGCCCTTCTGGACGCCTTCGGTTTCCCGTTCAAGAAATAGGTTCACCTGCCCTATAAGCGCCGTTCCCACAAGGGGGCGGCGCTTGGGGCGAACAATACTCTATGTGAGGAGGATATAAGTGGCTAAGACATCGATGATCGTCAAGTGCAATCGCAAGCAGAAGTTCTCTACTCGTGAGTACACGCGCTGCCAGCGCTGCGGCCGTCCGCACTCTGTGTACCGCAAGTTCGGCCTGTGCCGTGTCTGCTTCCGCGAGCTTGCACTCAAGGGCGAGCTTCCCGGCGTTAAGAAGGCCAGCTGGTAAGTCACTACCAGCGTTTCAAGCATCAGTTTGGAACAGGGAAAACGCGCTAAAAAGGCTTTGCCGTTAAGGGCGGCGAAGAACCAAGAGCACGTGTTCATCAAGAACGAAGGAGAATCTGTATGAACCTTACAGACCCGATCGCAGATATGCTTACGCGCATCCGTAACGCTAACTCTGTGAACAAGGCCACGGTCTCCATGCCGAGCAGCAAGAAGCTCGTCGAGATCGCTCGTGTTCTGCACGAGGAGGGCTACATCGAGGGCTACGATGTCGAGGACACCGTTCCCCAGAAGACTCTGCACATCACGCTTAAGTATGGTCCCAAGAAGGCTAAGGTCATCAACGGCATCCGCCGCATTTCCAAGCCGGGCCTGCGTAAGTACACCGGCGTTGCCGACATGCCCCGCGTCCGCGGTGGCCTTGGTACCGCCATTATTTCCACCAGCCATGGCGTCATGACCGACCGCGATGCTCGCAAGCACAACGTCGGCGGCGAGATCATCGCTTACGTCTGGTAATTCGCTCGGTAGGTAGAAGGAAAGGAGATCACCGTGTCTCGTATCGGTAATAAGCCTGTCCAGATTCCCGCCGGAGTCGAAGTGGCAGTCAACGGCAACAACGTTGTCGTCAAGGGCCCCAAGGGCCAGCTCGAGCTCGATGTCTTTGAGAAGCTCGCTATCAACGTCGAGGATAACGTCCTCACCGTTTCCCGTCCCGACGACGAGCGTGAGACCCGTGCCCGCCACGGCCTCACCCGCGCCCTCATCCACAACATGGTTGTTGGCGTTTCCGAGGGCTTCGAGAAGAAGCTCGAGCTCGCCGGCGTCGGTTACCGCGTGCAGCAGAAGGGCAAGAACCTCGAGTTCTCCCTGGGCTTCTCGCACCCCGTGATCGTCGAGGCTCCTGAGGGCATCACTTTCGAGGTTCCCGACAACACCCACGTGAACGTCAAGGGTATCAACAAGCAGCAGGTCGGTCAGATCGCCGCTGAGATCCGCGGCCATCGTCCTCCCGAGCCTTACAAGGGCAAGGGTATCCACTACGTTGGCGAGCACATCCGCCGCAAGCTGGGTAAGGCCGCCAAGTAGTCGTAACCGACTCACTCGCATAAGACCAGCACCCCGTCAGGTGCTGGCAAGATCAACCTTTTTAGGAGTTTACGTATGAACAAGCATAAGGCGAAGCTGGAAGGCCTCAAGCGTCGTCAGCGTCGTGTTCGCGGCAAGGTCTCGGGTACCTCCGAGCGTCCGCGTCTTCGCGTGACCCGTACTAACGCCAACATCTATGCCCAGATCATCGACGACAGCAAGGGCTCCAGCCTGACGCTCGTCTCTGCCTCGACCCTCGAGGCCGAGTTCAAGGGCACCCACACCTCGAACAAGGAGGCTGCGGAGAAGGTCGGTCAGCTCGTTGGCAAGCGCGCCATCGAGGCCGGCATCACCAAGGTCGCCTTCGATCGCGGTGGCCGTATCTACCATGGCCGCGTCAAGGCCCTCGCCGACGGTGCTCGTGCCGCCGGTCTCGAGTTCTAGGAGGTATGTAGCACATGGCTCGTAATCAGAAGCAGCAGCGCGAGGCCTCCGAGTTCGAGGAGCGCGTCGTTTACATCAACCGCGTGTCGAAGACCGTCAAGGGTGGTCGTCGCATGAGCCTCGTCGCTCTCGTCGTCGTTGGCGACGGCAAGGGCAACGTCGGCGTTGGCATGGGCAAGTCCGCTGAGGTGCCCATGGCCATCTCCAAGGCATCTCTCGATGCCAAGAAGAACATGTTCCACGTGCCGGTGACCGAGCAGGGCACCATTCCGCACGAGGTTCTCGGCCGCTTTGGTGCCGGCCGCATCATCATCAAGCCCGCTGTCGAGGGTACCGGCGTTATCGCCGGCGGCGCTGTGCGTCCCCTCTTTGAGCTTGCTGGCATCAAGAACGTCCTGTCCAAGTCCCTCGGTACCGACAACGGCCTCAACATCATCAAGGCTGCCGTCGAGGGCCTCAAGGAGCTCTCCAGCCCTGAGGACGTCGCGGCTCGCCGTGGCCTGACGGTCTCCGAGATGTTCGTCGGTAAGGAGAACTAAGCATGGCTGACACCATCAAGATCAAGCAGGTCCGCAGCACCAACGGTTGCAAGCAGGACCAGGTCCGTACTGTCCGTGCCCTCGGTCTCCACAGGATCCGCGAGGTTCGCGAGATTGCTGACAACGAGTCCGTCCGCGGCATGATCTTCAAGGTCAAGCACCTTGTCGAGATTGTAGAGGAGTAGCAAATGCAGCTTCACGATCTTACTCCCGCGCCCGGTTCCACCAAGAACCGCAAGCGCGTCGGCCGTGGCAATTCTTCGGGTCACGGCACCACTTCTGGCCGCGGTCAGAAGGGCCAGGGTTCCCGCTCTGGCGGCACCAAGGGTGCCGGCTTCGAGGGTGGCCAGACTCCGCTGGCCATGCGCCTGCCCAAGCTTCCGGGCTTCCGCAACCCCCGTCGTATCGAGTACACCGCTGTTAACGTTGAGCGTCTCGAGCGCAAGTTCGAGGACGGCGCTGTGATCGACGGTGCCGCTCTTAAGGCCGCTCGCATCACCAAGAGCGAGTTCGAGCCCGTCAAGGTGCTCGGCAATGGTGAGCTCACCAAGAAGTTCACGGTCAAGGTCGACAAGGTCAGCGCTTCTGCGCAGGCCAAGATCGAGGCCGCCGGCGGAAAGGTCGAGCTGCCGTGCTAAATGGTCTTAAGAATGCTTTCCGCATCAAAGAATTGCGCGAAAAGATTCTTTTTACCATAGCTATGCTCGTCGTGTACCGCATTGGTGCGCACGTTCCTGTGCCCGGCATTCCCTTCCAGGGGATGCTGGGCCTTTTCTCGACCGATAACAATTCGGTCGCCGCAGGTGCTATGGCCCTCCTGAATCTTTTCTCTGGCGGCGCGTTGAGCTATGTGTCGGTGTTTTCGCTGGGCATCATGCCTTACATCACCAGCTCGATCATCCTCCAGATGCTCCAAGCCGTCGTGCCTTCCCTGCATGAGCTTGCCCGCGAGGGCGAGGTCGGTCAGACCAAGATTACGCAGTATTCGCGTTACCTCACCCTGGCTCTGGCAATCCTCAACTCCGTGGGTTACCTCTTCCTCTTTAAGAGCTTCGGCATCAGCTTTAATGGCGCCGGCGCTCCCGAGATCATCTTCGACCTCATGATCGTCGGTACGCTCACCGCGGGCGCTATGCTGATCATGTGGATTGGTGAGCTCATCACCCAGCGCGGTATCGGCAATGGCATGTCGCTGATCATCTTCGCGAACATCATGGCCGGTCTGCCGCAGGCTATCTTCTCCAGCACCGAGGGCAACGCCGGTGGCATCATCACCATGGTGATCATCTGCGCCATCATCCTGCTGGTTATCCCGCTGATTGTTTTCCTTGAGCGCGGCCAGCGCCGCATCCCGGTCTCCTACGCTAAGCGCGTCGTGGGCCGTCGCATGATGGGTGGCCAGACCACCTACCTGCCCATCAAGGTCAACACAGCGGGTGTCGTGCCGATCATCTTCGCTTCGGCGCTGCTGTACTTCCCGGCTCAGATTGCCGTGTTCTTCCCCGGCATCGGCTGGATTCAGGCAGTTGCCTCCGCGCTTTCGACCGGTTGGCTCAACTGGGTGCTTAACGTTGTCCTCATCGTGTTCTTCGCGTACTTCTACACCTCCATGGTGTTCAACCCCGATGACACGGCCGATAACCTTAAGAAGCAGGGCGGCTTTATTCCGGGCGTCCGTCCGGGTAGGGCTACCGCGGCCTACATCAAGAACGCGCTCAACAAGATCACGCTTCCCAGCGCTGTCTTTTTGGCGCTCATCGCCATCGTGCCTTCGATCATCTTCTCCTTCACGGGTAACCATCTGATCCAGGCATTTGGCGGCACGTCCATCCTCATCATGGTCGGCGTCGTGCTCGACACGGTCGATAAGCTCGAAGGCCAGATCAAGATGTATGATTACGATGGATTCTTTAAATAGGCTAGAGGAGGATTGCTCATGAACCTCGTATTGCTCGGAGCTCCGGGTGCCGGTAAGGGCACCGTCGCACAGGAGCTCGTCGCTGAGTTTGGCGTCGCTCACATTTCCACGGGCGACCTGCTGCGTGCTGCCGTCAAGGGTGGCACCGAGCTTGGTATTCAGGCTAAGAAGTACATGGACGCTGGCGAGCTCGTTCCCGATCAGCTTGTGATCGACCTTGTCAAGGAGCGCCTTGCCGCCGATGACGCCCAGCAGGGCTTCATCCTCGACGGCTTCCCGCGCAACACCGCCCAGGCCGTGACGCTCGATTCCGAGCTCTCCGCCATGGGTCGCGAGATCGACTGTGCCCTTCTGGTCGATGTGGCCCCCGAGGTCATTATCGATCGTCTGTCTTCGCGTCGCACCTGCCGTGCCTGCGGTTACACCGGCACCGCTGCCGATGCTACCTGCCCCAAGTGTGGCGGCGAGATGTATCAGCGCGACGACGACAAGCCCGAGACCATTAAGAACCGTCTCGACGTCTACGAGAAGTCCACGAGCCCGCTCGTCGACTACTATCGTGGCCAGGGTCTGCTCAAGTCGGTCAACGGTGACCAGGCTCGCGAGACCGTGTACGGGGATGTCAAAGAGGCTCTCGGTCTATGATCAAGATTAAGTCTGCGACGCAAATCGAGCAGATGAAGAAGGCAGGAGCGCTATCTAAGATGGCGCTCCGCCACGTTGGAGCCATGGTTCGCCCTGGTGTTTCGACCTTTGAGCTTGATCAGCTTGCGGAACAGATTATCCGCATGCATGGTGGCACCCCGGCCTTTAAAGGTTACGGCGGGTTCCCCGGTACCATCTGTGCATCGATTAACGATGCCGTGGTGCATGGTATTCCCAACCCCGACATGATCTTGCGCGATGGCGATATCATCTCCATCGATACGGGAGCTGTTGTCGACGGTTGGGTCGGCGATAACGCTTGGACGTTTTTCGTCGGTACCCCCACGCCCGAGGCCAAGGCCCTGTGCGAGGTTACGCGCGATTGCCTTAAGGCTGCAATCGAGCAGGCTGTTCCCGGTAACCATATCGGGGACGTCGGTTATGCCGTCCAGTCCCTCGCCGAGTCTCACGGCTATGGCGTGCTTCGCGATTATGTGGGGCATGGTATTGGCCATGTGATGCACGAGGACCCCAACGTTCCGAATTACGGAAAGAAGGGGAGGGGCGTTCGTCTCCAGGCCGGAATGGTCATTGCCATCGAGCCGATGGTCACGATGGGATCCAATCATGTGAGCACGGGCTCCGATGGTTGGATCGTCACGACCAACGACCATCTGCCCGCCGCGCACTACGAGAACACCGTCGCCATCACCAATGACGGTCCGGTGATTCTCACCACGGATGCGCAAGGTGCTTGGTGTTCGCTCCAAGGCGGAGAAATGTAACAAGTTCCACTTAGTTGTGGAGCCATTACGAAGTTATTACGATGCGTGCATACGTGTTGTAGAATACTCAATCGCTGTCGTTTTCTAGAGAAAGATGATTGCTTGTGAAGAAGGAAGACGCAATTGAGCTCGAGGGTACGGTAAAGGAACCGTTGCCCAACGCCATGTTTAAGGTCGAGCTCGAGAACGGTCATTCGGTTCTGTGCAACATTTCTGGCAAGATCCGAATGAATTACATCCGTATTCTCCCCGGTGACAGGGTTGTCGTGGAGCTTTCCCCGTACGACCTGACCCGCGGCCGCATCACCTATCGCTATAAATAGCGGCACGCATACACGCACTCCATTTCCGACTGCAGGCTTAGCTCAACCTACGGTCGGATTGTGTGTGAAGACCAGCCATAGTTTTAAACGCCTGCGGCTGGGCGAGTAGATAGTAGGGAAGTAGTTTGAGCGCTACCGAAAGGAAGAACGATGAAGGTACGTCCTTCGGTCAAGAAGATGTGCGATAAGTGCAAAATCATTAGGCGCCATGGCAAGGTCCTCGTCATTTGCGAGAACCCCCGTCATAAGCAGCGTCAGGGTTAAGAGAGGAGACTACGTTGGCCCGTATTAATGGTGTCGACCTCCCGCGTGAGAAGCGCGTTGAGATCGGTCTGACCTACATTTACGGCATCGGCCGCACCACTGCGACGAAGATTTGCGTCGAGTGCAACGTTAACGTGGATACGCGCGTTAAGGACCTCACCGAGGATGAGGTTAACGCCATCCGCGATTATATCGATAAGAACCAGATCATGGTTGAGGGCGACCTCCGCCGTGAGCGCAACCAGAACGTCAAGCGCCTTATGGACATCGGCTGCAACCGCGGCCTTCGTCACCGCAAGGGCCTCCCGGTCCGCGGCCAGCGCACCCACACTAACGCTCGTACCCGCAAGGGCCCGAAGCGTCAGATCGGTGCTAAGAAGAAGAAATAAGGAGCGCTAGATAGATGGCTACTGCTAAGAAGAACGTTCGCGCTGCCCGTCTGAAGCGCGCGGACCGTAAGAACATTTCCGTGGGCCAGGCTCACATTCGTTCTACGTTCAACAACACGATCGTTTCGATCACCGATCCCCAGGGCAACGTCATTTCCTGGAAGTCGGCTGGCCAGGTGGGCTTCAAGGGCTCCCGTAAGTCCACGCCGTTCGCTGCCCAGATGGCTGCCGAGGCTGCTGCCAAGCAGGCCATGGAGCACGGTATGAAGAAGGTTTCCGTCTTCGTCAAGGGCCCCGGCTCCGGTCGTGAGACCGCCATCCGCTCCCTCCAGGCTGCTGGCCTCGAGGTCTCGAGCATCCAGGACAAGACCCCCATTCCGCACAACGGCTGCCGCCCCAAGAAGCGTCGCCGCGTGTAACTGAAAGGATCGT
>CATYUU010000021.1:0-31037 GCA_958413455.1 uncultured Collinsella sp.
TGCCAAAGGGCGGGAAGGCGGCAAGGCCGAGCAGCGCCAGAATGGCGAGCGCGGCGGTTGCGGGGGCAACCTCGACGACGCCCTGGATCTTGGCCAGGCTACGCGTGCCAAAGGCGTGCTGGATGTTGCCGGACACGCAGAAGGCAAGCGTCTTGGTAAAGCCGTGGAACACGCAGTGCAGCAGGGCCGCGGCGATACCCAGCGGGCCGCCGATACCCAGGCACAGGGCGATAACGCCCACGTTCTCCACAGACGAGTACGCAAAGCGGCGCTTGAGGTCGTCCTGGCGGAACATAGAAAGTGCCGCCACCAAAATGGACAGCGTGCCGACAATCAGCAGCAAAAGCTGCGGATACTCGGCGCCCACGGCCTGGATAGTAAAGCCGTAGAAGCGCATGATCACGAGCATGGCGCACTTAAGCAGCACGCCCGAAAGCAGGGCCGAGACAGGGCTCGGGGCCTGGGAGTGGGCATCGGGCAGCCATGTGTGCATGGGGAACAGGCCGGCCTTGGTGCCAAAGCCGATCACGATAAACGCAAAGGCGAGGCGCATGAGCGTCGGGTCGAACTGGTCGGCATACGGCAGCACGCACGACAGGAATGCGGCCTCGTGGGCGTTGGGAATCACGTCGGCGGCGTTGGCGTAGATCAGCAGCGTACCGAACAGGCCGAAGGCCACACCGGCGGTGCAGACCATCGCATACTTCCAAGAAGCCTCAAGGGCCGTCTTGTTCTTGTAGATACCCACCAGGAACACGGTGGAAAGCGTGGTTGCTTCCACGGCGGCCCACGTGAGGATCATGTTGTTGGACAGGCACGCGAGCAGCATGGTAAACACGAACAGACTAAACAGTGCAAAATACTGCTTGGCGCGCTCGGCGGGCATGGAGCCCTCCTCGATATCGGCCTTTACATAGGGCAGCGAGAACAGCCCCGTAAGAAAACCGATAAAGCCGATGAGCAGCACAAAGATGGCGCCCAGCGAATCAAGGTGGAACCACAGGCCAAGAGCGCTCGCGGTTTCGCCGCTCATAAGGACGTCACCGGCCGTCATAATCGACAGCACCAGCACGGCTGCGACGGAGACCAGGTTGAGACCGGCAAACACGTTATAGGACGTGTTCTTGGGCAAAAACGCCATAACCAGCGAGAACACCAAAGGAGTCGCGAGCAGGGCGAGAATCAACGTTTCCATGGACTACCCCCTCAGCTCGGACAGGTCGCGCGCATCGAGCGAGTGGGAGTCGTCCCAAATGCGACGCACGACGATGGACATGATGATGACGGCAAAGATGGCGTCGGTGGCGATACCGATCTCGATGATCTCGGGAGCGGTGGGGGCCAAAAGCGCGAGCGTCACGTGGCTGCCGTTTTCCATAAGGCAGTAACCAAAGATCTGCTTCATGATGTTGCGCTGCGAGATGATGCAGGTGAGGCCCACAAAGAAGTGAGCGAAGCTAATAGCGAGCGCAGGCGTTGCGACCTCGGCCGTGGGAAGGCTGATCTGCGTCACGACGGCAAAGCAAATCGCGACCTCCACGGCGATGATGCAGATGGCCCACGCGGGCTTAAGGCCGGCCTTGAGTGATGCGTCGCTCGGCTCGCCCATCTTCTTGTATGCGCGGTTGAGGATATAAGGGACCAGGACAACCTTGGTGATAAAGGCAGATCCAGCCCACATAAGCAGCTCCTGCGCACCAGTGGTGACACCGAGCGTGGCGAGAAGCCCCACGAGCACCAGCGACTGCACCGCATACCAGTGGATGGAATGTTTGATGTTCTTGGAGACAACCACCATGGTGGACGTGACGATCAGAAGGCCGCCAAGGATGTTGACGATCGAATAACCCATGTCGTTCTACCTCCTAACCGATCCAGCTGGCCGAAAGCGGGCCGCTGACGATGACCATGATGATGAGCACGATGAACACAAACGCCATCGCGCGGGGAAGCGGGGCTCCCGCAGCGACCTCTTCGCTCGGCTCGCCGGGCAGGCAATAGCCCATCCACTTGAGGAACCAGGCGAAGGTGGCGACGGTCTCGGCGAGCATGATGCACACGAGCACCAGGATCGCGACGTTGCCGGCACCTACAGAAAAGCCGCCGGCGATGATCTGGAACTTCGAGAAGAACGTGTTCATGGGCGGCACGCCGGCAATAGCGAGTGCCGCGACACCGAAGCCCACGCCCGAGATCGGGTACTTCTTTACGATGCCGCGAAGCTTGGGCAGCATACGCGTGCCGAGCGTAAAGGAGAACGAACCGGCGATCAGGAAGAACAGCGTCTTGGCGAAAGCGTGGTTAAAGATGTGGCAGACGGCGCCATCGAAGGCCAGCTGGCTGCCAAAGACCGAAAGGCCCAGACCAAAGAACACATAGGAGAGCTGGGCGATCGTGGAGAAGGCCAGCAGACGCTTCATGTCCTTTTGCGGCAGGTACATAAGGAAGCCAAAGAGCATGGTGACCATGGCGTCGATAATGGCGACCCAACCCACGATCTCGGGGATCTCGCCGGCAGAGACGAGTGCACGCGCGAACACGCACACGCCGACCTTAACCATCGAGGCGCCATGCAGGTAGGCCGAAACAGGCGTCGGCGCCTCCATGGCCGAAGGCAGCCACATGTACATGGGAACCTGTGCGGACTTGGCCCAGGCCGCAAACAACACGAGCAAAAGGACGATAGCCTTGAGCTTGGCGTCGAGGCCGGCAATCGCGGTAATGGCGAAGGTGCCGGTGTGGGCAAACACGATGGCGGCGCCCAGATACAGGCCGAGCGCACCGATATGCGTAATGATCAGAGCCTTCATGCCGGCCTTCTTGGCCGTAGGCGTCATGTAGTAGCTAATGAGGCCCCAAGAGCACGCACCCGTGATCTCAAAGAACACGAGCTGGCCCAAAAGGGTCGAGCTGTACACGAGGCCGGCCATGGCGCCGATGAAGGTCGCGAGGTACGCGTAGAAGCGACGACGCGGTGCGTCGGGATGCTCACGGTTATTCTCGCTCATATAGGGAATCGAATAGATCACGACAAGCAGGCCGATACCCACAAAGGCGGGCGCGAGCAGCGTGCTCATGCGATCGAAGGTGAATCCCATGACGAGGGTCTGCCCAAACGAGATCAGGGGGACCTGCGTGTCGGGCATGCCGGCGCCAGCGAAATTCGCGGCGAGGGCGATGGTGCAGACCGTCGAGACGGCGGCACCCAAAACGCTGAACCACTTGGCGTACGGACGGGGGAACAGGGCGACGAGCACCGAGGCCACCATCGGGGCCGCGATAGCGACCAAGCCGAGAAGGGACAGACTGACTGCAAATGACATTGTTTCTCCCTTCTCCTACACGCCGACGACCACGAAGACAAACGCCAGAACGGCGATGCCCACGACGGCCCAGGTCTGATTGCCAAGCACCTTAAAACGCGAGCGCGAGCAGGAGTTCTCGATCACGCCGCATACGACAAAATCGATCAGGCACTTCACCAGGAAGATGACTGCACCCAGAACAGCGGCGGCGCCCACGGTCGCGGGCTCGCCCCAGGGGACGAAGATCGCGCAGAACCAGGCGACGACCAGGACCTGCTTCATGGACATGGCGAGCTTGGCCATCGCAAGCGACGGGCCGGAAAGCTCGGCGAGCGGGCCCTCCTGAAGCTCCTGCTCGGCCTCGGCCTGATCAAACGGCAGCTTGCCGAGTTCCATGTAGCAGGCAATCGCAAAGGCGATGCCGGCGAGGATTACGGCGACCGGCGCGTCGATGGCGCCCGTCATGATGTGCTGACCCATGGTGGCGATGTCGGTGGAACCGCACACCAGGGCGGCGGCAAACAGCGCCAGCAGCATGGACGGCTCGATGAGCACGCTCATGAGCAGCTCGCGGACGCCGCCGATACCGGCGTAGGCGTTGGACGAATCCACGCCGCAGAGGGCGAAGAAGAAGCGGGCGAGCGCCAGGCTGTACATGATGGTGATGGCGTCACCAAAGACCGGGATGGGGCTTTGCGCCGTAAAGAGCGGCAGGCCCATCGCGAGCATAAAGGCGACGGCGAAGAACAGCGGCGGCATAATGCGCAGCGCAAAGCTCGCGTCCTCGCTCTGGGACTCGGGGCGCGCAAAGAGCTTGGCCAGGTCGCGATAGTCCTGCATGATGCTGGGGCCGCGACGGTTGTGCATCTTGGCGCGGATCACGCGGCCGAGACCGGAGAAGAACGGCGCGACGGCCATGACGACCACGCCCTGCAGAACGGCAAGTACGATGTTGTTCATGCTCTCCCCTCCTTAACCCATTTGCACGGCGAGCACGAGGAACACCACGAGTGCCGCGACGATGTAGCAGATATAGATGCTGTAGTTGCCACCCTCGAGCTTAGTCGCGAGGTCGGCGAGCTTCTCGACACCCTTATGCGGGGCATCGACGAGAACCTTGTCGGGTACGGGCTCCACAGCCTCGGCCACACCGGTGAGCTTCTGGAAGAAGTGCGCGATGGACCAGCAGACGGCCGTGCAGCGGTCGCGCAGCGTGTAGAGCGGCTGCATAAACCAGGACACCTCGGAGGCAAAGGTCGTGGCCACGACGGGCATATGCTCGTTGGGAGCATAGCCGCATGCCCACGGCTGGGACTTCTGCACCTTGCCGACGGTCTTGAGCTTGCGATAACCGCAGGCAAGACCGAAGAGCACCACGAGCGCAATAGCGATCGCGGGCGTGGAGGTGGCAGCGCCGGAGTACTGGTTCATGAGCTCCATGCCCTCGGCGGCAAACACGCCGCCGTACGGATGCAGCACGGACGCGGCGACATCGACCAGCACGGGCGCGATCACGGGAGCGCCAATGCCCAGCACGACGCAGATGGCCGCGAGCAGGCCCTGCGCAAACACCATAGGGGCGGGAACCTCCTTGGCATTGGCCGCAGCCTCGGAACGGGGCGCGGAGGCAAAGGAGACGCCATAGGCCTTGACGAAGCACGTGACAGCCAGCGCGCCGGTAATGGCAAGCGCGACGGCAGCGAACACGGCCACGATCATGACGGCCTTGTCGCCCTGCATGGCGGCATTAAACAGCGACTGGTAGGTAAACCACTCGGAAACAAAGCCGTTAAAGGGCGGGATGGCCGAGATGGCAAGCGCGCCAACGAGGAAGCAGATGGCCGTTGCCGGCATACGACGGAACAGGCCGCCCATCTTCTCCATATTGCGCGTACCCGTAGAGTACAGCAGCGCACCGGCGCCCAAGAACAGCTCGCCCTTAAACATCGCGTGGTTAAACGTGTGGTAGAGGGCGGCCATCAGAGCCAGGACGGCGATACCGACCGAGTTGAGCGCCATGGCGGCCATGGAGGCACCGACGCCGAGCAGAATGATGCCGATGTTCTCGACGGAGTGATAGGCCAGCAGGCGCTTGATGTCATGCTCCTGCAGGGCGAAAGCCACGCCGAGAACCGACGAGATCGCACCGAAGACCATGACCATAAGGCCCCACCAAACCTGAACGCCCGAGGCGGAGAGCAGGTCGAGACCAACCTTGAGGATGCCGAAGATACCGATCTTGATCATGCCGCCGGACATGAGGGCCGACACGTTGGACGGCGCCTCGGGATGTGCCTTGGGCAGCCAGCCGTGCAGCGGGATGATACCGGCCTTGGCGCCAAAGCCAAAGAAGGCGAGCACGAAGCACACGGATGCGACCGCGGGGCTAAACTGCGTAGCGCGGAAATCCGCAAAGGCAAACGAGCCACCGGCGAAGTTGGTCATGGTGAGGAAGCTCGCCATGATGAGCACAAAGCCCACGTGTGCGATCACAAAGTAGAGCCAACCGCCGTGGATGGAATTCTCGTTCTCCTCGATCACGACCAGGAAGTACGAGGTCAGCGACATGAGCTCAAAGGCGACCAGGAACCAAAACACGTTGTCGGCGGTGATGACGAGCATCATGGACGCCACGAAGGTGTTAAAGAAGAAGCCAGCGCGGCCCTTTTTGCCCGGGTACTCATCAAAGTAGTTGAGACCGTAGATCGAACCGGCAAACGCGAGCACCGAGATGAGCGCCACGAACAGGCCGGACAGCTGATTGAGCAGCAGCTGGAAATGGGCAAACGGGAAGAACACGATGGTGTCGACCGACGTGACATCGCCCAGCACGGCCTGGATACCGGCCACAAACGAAAGCACCGCGGCGACGGCGCCGATAAGGCAGCCGGCGGTTTTGGCGGCGTTATCGGCCTTGATCAGCAGAACCGAGGCGAGCGCACCGATGCACGAGACGGCAAGCGATGCGATAAACAGCGTCATGCTATCCATTGTTTACGCTCCCTTCTGCTTTCTCGGACAGGCCCTGGGCCACAGCGGTAACGTCGACGACCGGACCGTTTTCGATCGAACGCAGGCGCTTGGCCTCGTCGAGCTCGCGATCGGCCGCGCCGCCCATGACGGTCAGCGCCTTGGTGGGGCACGCCGCCACACAATGCGGGCCGTCCGGATCGAAGGCGCACAGGTCGCACTTGACGGCGCAGGTGTACTGGCCAGGAGCCCACGTAAGCAGGCTGCTCAGGGACTTAGGATACGAAGGCGTCGGGTCGCACATGCCTGCGACACCGGCGATAGACGTGCCATCGGGATGGATGGCTCCGAAGGGGCACGCGATGGCGCACAGCCTGCACCCGATGCACTCCTGCTCCTTGACGTGGATGCGATCGCCATCGTGCTCGATGGCATTCACCGGGCAAACCTCGGCGCAGGGGGCACCCTCGCAATGGTGGCAGGCAAGGGCGGCCGAAATACCGCCGGTCTTCACGAGCGCCAGGCGCGGCGTATCCTGAAGACCCTGCATCCGGTGGGCGTCGGCACAGGCGGACTGACATGTTCCGCAGCCGATGCACCTCTCCGGGTTGATGTCGATGAAGCGGTTCATCCCCACTTCCTTTCAAAATAACGGGCCGGGCTCCCGAACGTACGGGACGCCCGGCCCAAATAGCCAACGAGAACGGGACTACACGATTTGGTTCACGTGCGTCTCGTCGTCGAACTTGGCGGCGCCGGGCTCAACGTCCTGGGGAGCGGCGGCGTCCACCAGAGCCTGCTTGAGCTCGGTGTACTGACGCTCGACCTCGCCCTCGGCCCAGACCTGGTCGGCGATAGCGTCGACCTGGCAGGCGGAGAACTTGTCCTCGGGCGTATGCGAGACCGGGTCGACCTTGTGCATGGTCAGCTCGTTGCACTTGCCGATCCACCACTGGTAGGTCATGTAGACCGTGCCCTTGTTGATGCGATCGCTCACGTCGGCGCGGCTGTATACCTGGCCGCGGCGGCTGTGAATCGAGACGATGTCGCCGTTCTTGATGCCGCGCGCCTGGGCGTCCGCGGGATTCATGCGGACAAAGCCGGGCTCGTCGGCAAGCAGCGCCAGCGTCTTGCAGTTGCCGGTCATCGAGCGGCAGCTGTAGTGGCCGACCTCGCGGACGGTGCACAGGATGAGCGGGTACTCATCGTCGGGAAGCTCGGAGGGCGCCTCCCAGTCGTGCGCCATCAGGTTGGCGCGGCCGTCCTTGGTGGTGAACTTGCCACCAACGAACATGTCGGGCGTACCGTGGTCGTTCACATCGGTGCTCTTGACGGGCCACTGGGCGTAGCCGCCCTCGGGAGCCATCTTCTCGTAGGTCGCGCCCACAAAGTTGGGGCACAGGCTAATGCACTCGTTCCAGATCTGCTCGGTGTTGTCGTAGTGCATGGGATAGCCCATGCGCGTAGACAGGTCCGCGAAGATCTCCCAGTCGTGGCGGCACTCGCCCTTGGGCGGAACAGCCGCGTCAAAGTGCTGGAAGCTACGGTCGGATGCGGTAAAGACACCCTCGTGCTCGCCCCAAGAGGTGGCAGGCAGGATGACGTCGGCGAGCATGGTCGTCTGCGTCATAAAGATGTCCTGGCAAATGAACAGATCCAGCTCGGAGAGCGTCTTGCGCATGCCGGCCGAATCGGGCTCGGTCTGCACCGGGTCCTCGCCGTAGTTGTAGAAGCAGTGCACCTTGCCCTCGTCGACCAGGTGGCCCAGGTCGGTGAGCTTGTAGCCCTCCTCGAGCGGGAGCTTTTCCTCGGGTACGCCCCAAGCCTTGGCAAACTTGGCACGCACTGCCGGGTCGGTGACCTTCTGGTAGCCAGGGTACAGGTTGGGCAGCATGCCCATATCGCAGGAGCCCTGGACGTTATTCTGGCCACGCACGGGCGCGAGACCGGAATTGGGTTTGCCGATCTGGCCGGCAACGCAGGCGATGGAGGCGATGGTGTGCACCGTCTTCAGGTTCTGCTTCTGCTGGCATACGCCCATGCCCCAGCCAATGATGGCAGAGGGCTTCGCCGTGGCGTACATCTCGGCAGCTTGGTGGATCAACGCGGGCTCGACACCCGTGATGTCCTGTACGGATTCGGGAGTGTAGTTCTTGATGGTCTCCCACCACTCGTCAAAGCCGTTCGTGTGCTCGGCGACGAATTCCTTGTCGTAGAGGCCATCGTTGACCAGACAGTTGGCAAAGGCGTTGAGGAACGCAACATTGCAACCGTTCTTGATCGGAAGGTAGAGATCGGCGATACGCGCGGTTTCGATATGGCGCGGGTCGGCGACGATGATCTTGCAACCCTTTTCTTTGGCTCGCACGATACGCCTTGCGACGATGGGGTGCGAATCGGCAGGGTTATAGCCGAAGAGGAAAATGCAGCCCGCATCCTCCATACCGGGGATGGAGCATGACATGCAACCTGAACCAACCGTGTCCATCAGACCGAGGACAGTAGGGCCGTGTCAAGTACGGGCGCAGTTGTCCACGCTGTGGGTGCCGATGCACGCACGCGTAAACTTCTGCATGACGTAGTTCGCCTCATTGCCGCCGCCTCGCGAAGAGCCAGTGGTCATGACAGCGTTAGGACCATATTCGTCAATTATGGCCTGCATCTTAGATGCGGTGAAATCCAGTGCCTCGTCCCAGCTTACGCGCTCAAGACCCGCGCCCTTAGTGCGGCGGATCATCGGGTGCAGTACGCGAGGAGTCAAGATCTTGGTGTCGTTGATGAAGTCGTAGCCGCTCATGCCCTTAAGGCACAGCTCGCTCTGGTTGGTGATGCCGTTGAGCGGTTCGGTGCCCACGACCTGGCCGTTTTGGACCAAGAGGTTAAACTGGCAACCGGCGCCGCAATACGGGCAGATCACTTTATGCTTCTCCATGACACCCTCCTTCCTTTCTCTGCTACCGAATGCTCGGTACTTATTTGACAATCATTGGGCCTGTCGCCCGACGCTTACGCCTCGTTTTCGATGGTGGCGCGGGCACGCTCGGCGGTCAGCTCCGCCAAACGCTCCTCGTCTACCAGGGTGAGGCCCTTGGTCGGGCACGCCTCGGCACACGCCGGACCGCCGGGACGGTCCACGCACAGGTCGCACTTGAGCACGAAGCTCTTAGTCTGCGAACCCACTCGCACGTCACCCATCAAGACGGGGACCTGCGTGGTCGCCACGCTCACGGCGCCAAAGGGGCATGCCATGACGCAGCTCTTGCAGCCGATGCAGTTGTCCTCGTTGACGCCGATGCGATGGTTCTTTGGATCAAAGAACAAGGCGCCCGTGGGGCAGGCCTTGGCGCACGGAGCGTCCTCGCAGTGGTGACATGCCACCGGTGCGGAAATCTCGTACGTACGCGTCACACGCAGGCGCGGCGCGGCAATGTTGCCGGGAATATCGTGCGCCTCGATGCACGCCGCCATACAGGTTTGGCACCCAATGCAGCGTGAAGAATCGGCTACGACTCGTTTATTGCCCATGTTGTTCACTCCCTCCTGAATCCCATGCCGGAGAGACCCTGTCGACGTTGTCCCGGACCGCCCGTGGTCCGGCATCGGCGTATCGAGTGCATGCGGCGAAACAGGCACTCGGTAGAATTTCTCCAACGGTATACAGGTTGAATATACGCAGTTGCAGGGGGCAAACGCGAGCATAGGCCCTGCAATACGGGTGTATTGCAGGGGTTTTGGCAGGTTGGAATTATTCTCTATAAGCTATAAAGGTGAGTGTATTACATGCGTACACCTCTGAGATTTTCACACGCTCTCATTTTGGATGTACTACGCTTGTATTCGTGTTAATGGTTATTTACTTGAGTAAAATAAAGTAATGGTTATAAGATTCTATGACGTCGGCACATGCCGCATTTGACCGACTATATTGCACGTTAGCTAAGGGAGGGCAGTGATGTCATCAACGCAAAAACGAGCCATCCTGCAGGTGCGCATTCGCGAAGAGGACAAACAGCATGTCGAGCGCCTCTACGACGCCATGGGCACATCGCTCGCCGAGGCTGTCCGCCTTTTTGTCGCGCAGAGCATTTTGATGTGCAAGCTTCCCTTTCAGCCGGTCGCCGTGCGCTCAAAGGACGGCACCGCCGCCTATGGATCGCTCAAAGCATACGGAGATCCCAATCGCCGCGCCGAGGAGCGCAATGCCTGGATTGAATACCTTGCCACGGAAAGCGACGATTCGATTTTGGGTCCCGAGGAAGTAGATATCCATGAGTAGCATCATCATCGACGAGACCGTCATCCTACGCTACCTGCTCAACGACGACGAAGTTCTGTCACCGCGCGCCGCCAAGGTCATCGCCACGCGCACCGCTCGCGTCTACCCCGAGATCATCACGCGCGTCGTGGTCACGCTGCGCGACGTCTATAAGGTTCCCCGCGCTGAGATTGCTACGGCCATGAGAAGGCTGCTCGATGACGTCATGGTCGACGAGCCCACCGTTGTCGCCCTTGCCGTCAAACTCTTTGGCAAGACCCATATGGACTTTACCGACTGCCTCCTCGCAGCCCGAACCGCCATCTACAACGATGATGTTGTGAGCTTTGGCAAGCCCATCATTCAAGGCATGATCGATTACCGCCGCAAGCGCCAAACCGCTGCCGAAGTCCGCGACCGCGCCGCCGAAGCCCGCAGCCGAAGCACCGACTCCACCATCGACAAACTCCGCCACCGCCCCCGCAGCTAACCCCATCCCCTTCAATAAGTTGCGGTGAAATACGGACTGTTTCATGCCTTTAAAGGCCTCAACAGTCCGTATTTCACCGCAACTTATTGAAGGTGGACCGCGAACGATTTCGCTATCGGGATTCGGCGTAGGGTTTTGTTGTCGGAATGCCGTAACCGCGCATCATGGCACCGAACGATTCTACGTCGTAGGTGTCCGAGAGTTTGAAATGAATGATGTTGTGGCCCATGGCGCGAAGGTTCGCGTCGCGCATGAGGGCCGCTCGATACGTTTTTGCCGCCGCCCGCTCTGGATCATTTTGAGCCTCGTCTTCAAACTTGCCTAGCCCATGCAGCTCTGCCAGCGTCCATGAGCCGTCTGGCATCTGCCAGCCATAATCTGCTAGATAATAGCCAGCGTTTCCCGGTCGCGTTATCTCAACTTGAAGCTCAGGCGCGGCAACCCCAGCGAGAATCATCGCTGCTCTCGCCTCGGACTCGCCGCCGTTGTCTGACCTGCCATCCATATAATCAAAAACGTCAAAAGCACGCGCGATGCCATGCAGCCCTCGACAATTTGCCTGCGCATATGCTCGCAGCTCTTCGCGTTCGACATCGTACTCACGGGCCAAGCCATCGACATAACCCAGCGCATAGCGAAAGGCGCTCGATCGCGCGATATCAACAACCGTTCGACACGGATCCGTCAGTGTAAACAGACCAAGCCGCCACACTTCGCCCGGGCGCCAGCGCTTGTATTCAACGAACTCATACGTATCACGCCTTGTAGACCGTGGCAGCAACACTTGCACTTTATCCAGAAGCGTATACGCCGAGCCGATGCCGTAGAGCAGCGCTGCTGTCGCTCCGCAAAACACAGCATCCGGTTCAACGACCGCAATAGCGGATGCCAGCTGAAAGATACGATCTTCAACCCCAAGATTATTCCAATAGACCGGATCCGCATACACGTGGTTGTAAAGACGAAGCATGAGCTCTTCCTGCATAAGCTCACGCGCACGGCGTTCATCCCAAGGATCAATTGTTATAAGCAGCTGTCCATCTTGATGAATTCCAACGGCCGAGAATAGCATCCTTGCATATGCCTGCGGAAAATGTTTGCCTTTATCGAGCATGGCCAACCCCATAACCATCACGGCGGAGAGAATACCATTACGCTATCGCATGCTTCCGTCCGCAGGCCTTGTCAAAAGCTGACCAAAAGCTTGACGTCGCAGGTCAGAGCTTCAAAAAATATTTCCACTCTCGGTAGACGGTCGCTACGACCCTCCCAACGGCATCAAAATCCAACCTTACAAATAGTTGCGGTGAAATACGGACTACATGGGCCATAAAAGCCAAAAACAGTCCGTATTTCACCGCAACTTAGGAGGAGATGTGGGGTCCCCGGCATGTATATGAAAATGGCTCTGATTCCCAAAAGGAATCAGAGCCATTCATCTATCCTATGGAGCGGGCGACGGGAATCGAACCCGCGTCATCAGCTTGGAAGGCTGGGGTTCTACCATTGAACTACGCCCGCAAGATATGGTCGGGACGACAGGATTTGAACCTGCGACATCCTGCTCCCAAAGCAGGCGCGCTACCAAACTGCGCCACGTCCCGAAGGTGTTGAGCAGCTAAGGTCTAAACCTTGCGTGTCCCAAAGCGAAGGAAATTATAGGGGAGACTCCCCGCCTGTGCAAGCATTGATGCCTTAGCTCCTCGAATGTGCGACAAAACGACTATGGAGCAGACCGATCACAAAGGCAACCACGGCGACCGGCGCCCACGCGGCTCCAATGTCTGCCAGGGGCAGCGCATCAAACGGCAGCCACGCGCCCGCAAAGAACGCGTCGCGAACCGAGGTGATCACGCTCTGCACCGCGACAACGCCGCCGACCCAAACCCACACCTGCGGATGCGCGTCGCAAAAGCCGTGCACTAGGCCCATAAGCACCAGCACGATGGCAACGGGATACAAAGCGTTGAGCATGGGCACCGAGAACATAAGAATCACGTCGAGGCCTACGTTGGAGAGCACGCACGAAAACGCTGCAAACACAAAGGCGAGAACCGCGAAGGGACGGCGCATGGTCTCCTCGGAGGCCTCCGCTCCCCCTTCGACCACATAGGTCTCGCAGAAGTAACGCGAGCAGCAGCTAATAAGGCCGATGCACACGTTCATACATGCAAGGAAAAAGATAGCAAAGACCACGACCGTGCCGGCAAGACCAAAGTGCATGGAGGCAGAGCGGGCAAGGATGGCAGCGCCGTTGGTAGCGTCGGGCATCACGGTGCCGAGCTGCATACCGGCAAGCGCCAGGCCGCAGTAGATGATGGCCATGAGCACGCCGGCAATCACACCGGAACGCGAAATCTCGAAGGCCACGCGCCTATCGTCGGTAACGCCGAGCTCATGGATGGTCTCGGCGATGATGATGCCGAAGGCGAGCGACGCGAGCAGGTCCATGGTCTGGTAGCCGGTCAGAAAGCCCTGCACCGCAGCACCGGCATTGTAGGGAGCCTGCGGCGCGGCAGCGGGACCCAGCGGCGACACCACGGCGGCACCAACGACCAGCACGATGAGCGCAATGAGCGCGGGGCCCGTAATGCGGCCGAGCACGCGCGTGATGACGCCCGGACGCAGCGTGAGCGCAAACGCGACGACAAAGAAACCGACGGCAAACACCAGGCGAGCCGTGCCGAGCGAGACGCCCTCGGGCAGCAGCGGCACCAGCATCTCGAAGGCCGTGGAGCTCGTGCGCGGAATGGCCAGGCACGGGCCGATGGCCAGATACACCGCCGCGACAAAGAACTCACCGAACTTGGGGTGCACGCGGCCGGCAAGCTCGCGCGCCGTTCCGGCAAGCGCCACGGCAATAAAGCCCATGACGGGCAGGCCGATGGCAGCGATGAGAAAGCCAAGCATGGCGACCGGCGTGGCAGAGCCTGCCTGCAGCGCCAGCAGTGGCGGAATAATGAGGTTGCCGGCGCCAAAGAGCATCGAGAACAGGGCGATGCCGACGGTGACGACATGATCGGAGCGCAGACCACGCGGGGCGGATGAGGCCATAGACACACCTTTCGGGTCGAAACAAAACGGGACGGGCAAAAGACCCGTCCCGCAAGTATAAACGGTCTAGCAGCTTTAGCAGGCTAAATCGCATAGAGCATCGATAGCCGTGTCAACTTCCTCGTCCGTGTTGAAATACCCAAACGAGAAGCGGACGATACCCTGGCGCTCGGTCCCGAGCGCGCGGTGCATGAGCGGAGCGCAATGGGCGCCGGGGCGCGTCGCAATCCCCCACCCTTGCATGAGCGCGTCCGAAATCTCGGCAGAGTCGATATCACCCACGTTGAGTGAGACGATCGCCGAGCGCACGGGCTGGTCGAAGGCACCGTAGAGCTTGATTTCCGGAATCTCACGAACACCGGCGAGAAAGCGATCGGCCAGGGCGCGTTCGTGAGTCGCAATCGCTTCAACTCCACCCTGAGCCTCGATAAAGTCGAGGCCGGCAGAGAGGCCTGCGATGCCGTGACCGTTGAGCGTGCCCGCCTCAAGACGCGTGGGCCACTCAAGCGGCTGCAGTGCATCGAAGCTGTGCACGCCCGTGCCGCCCATGGCCCACGGAGCCATGTCAATTCCCTCCGCCACGGCCAGGCCGCCGGTGCCTTGAGGTCCCATGAGCCCCTTGTGGCCGGTAAAGCACACGACGTCGAGCCCCATGGCGCGCATATCGATATGCGCCGTGCCGGCAGACTGCGAGGCATCGACGATCACCAGCGCACCGGCCGAATGCGCGATGGCAGCCACGCGCGCAATGTTGACCGCGTTGCCGGTCACATTGGAGGCGTGCGTCACCACCACAGCACGCGTGCCCAGCGTGACCAGCTGCTCGAGCTCGTCGTAGTCGAGCACGCCGCTCGCATCGCAGCCCGCATGCTCAACGGTAACACCCTGCTCTGCCGCCAGGCGGTTGAGCGGACGTAGCACCGAGTTGTGCTCGAGCACCGTCGTGACCACGCGGTCGCCGGGGCGCACCACCCCGTTGATGGCGGTGTTGAGCGCCGCCGTAGAGTTGGGCGTAAAACACACATGGTCCGCCCTCGAGCAACCCAAAAGGCGCGCGAGCTTGGCACGGCAAGCGTGAATCGTACGAGCGGCATCGAGGGCACCCGAGGTGGCGCCGCGCCCGGCATTGCCGAGCGAGCACATCGCCTGCGTCACGGCATCGATGACCGTCTGCGGCTTGTGCATGGTCGTCGCCGCGTTATCCAGATAGATCATCGCACGACCTCCCACATATCAATCACGGTATAGCCCTCGGTGGGAACACCCGCCTCGGCGAGTTCGCCGCGCAGCAGTTCCTCATCGGCAGGCAACGCCTTCCACGCCAGACCGCAGCCGGCAGCGACCTCCCCGGGCACGGGAATCGTTCGCCCGGGAAGGCCGCGCTCGATGCACAGGGACTCGCAGCCCATGGCGGCCGCCGTGGTGGGAAACGTGATGACAAGCGCCGGGCGCTTCTCCCTCATGGCAACTCCAACCAATACGCTACGGACGCACGACGCGCACGGCCTGCTCCATCTTCTCCACAATCACGTACATATTCGTGACCTCGCCCACCGCGAGCTGGTCCTTAATGCCATAGTGATCGAGGCAGGTACCGCAGGTGAGAATCTCGACACCCTGCTCCGCCAGGCCCTTCAGGTCATCGAGCACCGGCGAGCCCTCGACGGTGAGCTTGGCGCCGCCGTTGTAGAACAGCATGGTCGCGGGCAGCTCCTCCTGCTGCGTCACGGCAAAGATAAACGCCTTCATGAGCTTGTGGCCCAGCTCGTCGTCGCCGCGGCCCATGCAGTCGGTGTAGACGGAAATGACGAGCTTGCCCTTGCCGGCGCTGGCATCACAGAAGGCAGCGCCATCCTGCTCGGGATCGGCCACGGCAACGGCGCCAGAGGTCGCCACGGTCACGTGCCACTCGGCGTCGGACACCTTCTCGACCGAGGCCGTGCAGCCCTTCTCCTGCGCCATCTTGGAGATGTTCTTGACGGCGGTCTCGTTGTCGACCGAGGTCACCACGGCGCCCTCGCCATCGAGCTGCTTCAGGGCTTTGAGCGTCTTAACGACGGGCAGTGGGCAGGCATCGCCCATGGCGTTGACTTCAATTTTGGTAGACATAGCTTTTCCTTTCGAATGTGACCGCCCCAGAATGCGGGCGGCCGATTTTACGGTTACAACGAGCGCACAACGCGAACGGCGGGGCCACCCGGCACCGGTTTGCACACACGACCGATAACGGCAGCAATGCGATCCTCGGCATGTAGACGGCACGCAAGCTCATCAACATCGGCAGCAGGTGCCGCAATAAGCAGGCCACCAGACGTCTGCGGATCGTACAGCGCATCCAACATGCCCGGCTCCAGGTCGTCGTCGGCCGCCACGCGCGGGCCAAAGAAATCCTGGTTGCGGTAGGAGCCCGCGGGGATAATGCCAAGACGCGCCATGTCGAGCACCTGGTCAAAGAGCGGCACCGCCCCCGACGCGAGCTCGATTTGCACGCCCGAGCCCTCGGCCATCTCGCACGCATGCCCGATCAGGCCAAAGCCCGTAATATCGGTACAGCCGTGAAGCTCGAGTCCCTCGGCCAGACGGATCGGGGCCTCGTTGAGGGTGCGCATCGAGTCGAACATCGGACCAGCCTCGTCCTGCTCGATGAGCTCGCCCTTAATGGCCGTGGTGATGATGCCCGAGCCGATCGCCTTGGTCAGCAGCAACGCATCGCCCACGCGCGCGCCGCTGTTGGCGAGCATACGGTCAAGCGCGACAAACCCGCTCACGGACAGGCCGTACTTGGGCTCGTCGTCGTTGATGGTGTGGCCGCCCGCGATGGAGCAACCCGCCTCGACGCACTTGTCGGCGCCGCCGGCCAGAATCTGACCGGCAACCTCAACGCCCAGGCAACTGGGAATGCACAGCAGGTTCATGGCATGGCTCGGCCGCCCGCCCATAGCGTAGATATCCGACAGCGAGTTGGCCGCGGCGATCTGGCCAAACAGAAACGGGTCATCGACCATCGGTGGGAAGAAGTCGATGGACTGCACGAGTCCCAGGTTCTCCCCTACGCGGAAGACGCTCGCATCGTCGGAGGTATCGAACCCCACGAGCAAGTTGTCGTTATGCACATTGGGTAAATCGCCCAGGACCTGGGCGAGGGCTCCGGGGGCCAACTTAGCGGCTCAACCGCTCGCGGCCGTCATGGACGTGAGCTTAATGGTGTCCTTAGCCATACGAACCCCCTTCCAACAAATCAACGACTTTAAGTATACGCCCCAGGCACGCTTCCCAAGAGACCGCCGACGGCTCGAACGTCGAAGGCGGCGCCGCAAGCGCCTGCGCGATAGCATCTGCCAGTGCACGCTCAAACAACGGAAGGTCGGCCGCCACGGGCGTGTCGACATCCGTCATACGCGGCGACGCCACCCACGTCACGGGAGCACCGGGAAGCATCGCCTCCATCCAGGGACGAACGCCGGGCAAATCGGTCGCCACAACTTTGCAGCCGCACGCGAGGGCCTCGATCGTCACGAGCGGCAGACCCTCGTAAAACGAAGGCAGCACAAAGACGTCGGAACTGCGGTAGGCACGCACGAGCCCATCGCTATCCAGGCGGCCCGCCAGCGTCACCGGCACATCCGAGGCCGCGGCCAAGCGCTCGATACGCGCGTACTCGGCATCGTCCCCGCGGCCGCCCACAAGTACCAAGCCAGATGGGCGGACGCCTTCGTCAATCGGCAATGACATGGCTCGAACCAGCGACTCAACGCCCTTTTTAAAGCAAATCTTGCCCACATACACAAGCGATCCCGGCTGCCTCGCCACGCTTGCGTCGCGGCAGAAGACGCAATGGTCGTAGCCCGTCCCAATCACGTGGATGCGATCGGCATCGACGCCGCACACCAGGCCAATCTGCTCAGCCTGCTCAGCATGGAGCGCAAAGACGGCATCGAGCCGACGAACCGCACTTACGATGCGATCGCGCTCGAGCGCATGCGAACGCAGCTGGCGCAGGTCGGTCGAATGGCACACGGCGACAACCGGCACGCCCCGGACGTACTCGCGCACCAATGCGGTCACCAGATACAGGTGATGGCAGAGCACCAGATCGGGCCGAAACTCAGCCACCGCCCGATCGATTGCAGCAGCAAATGCCCGCTCAAATGCCTTGAGCATCGAAGGCGTCAGGTCACGATAGCGTGTAGAGGGATAGGGCATGACATCGGACATGCCGCAGATGGGAAACGGCAGCTCGGGCGACTCGAACGGTACGGCAAACACGGCAGCACGCCGGTCCAGCTCGCCCTGGGTATCACCCGGTGCCGCGCCGCAAAGCACGGCGGCGCGATGCCCCGTCTCGATCTGCTCGCGCACGAGCGCGGCAAGGTAGGTACCGCTGCCGGTGCTATCTGGTTTTTGTGCCGAGATATTGAGGATGCGCATGTCGCGGTACACCCCTAGGCCAAGGCGGCGGCGCGAATCGCCGCGCCGATGGCACCTGCAAAGCGGGCCTGGGGCGAGGTGGTCACCGGCGACCCCAGTAGCTCGCCCAACCGCTCCACCACGAAGGCGTTCTCGCACAGGCCACCGGTCAGGTAGTACGGGGCGCCCGCGGCCTGTCCGGCCATGGTAGCCACGCGCGAGACCACGCTGTCGATCACGCCACGGGCGATGTTCTCGCGCGGCTCACCGCGACCGATCAGGCTGATAACCTCGCTTTCGGCAAACACCGTGCACATGCTGCTGATCTTGGTGGGCTCGCCGGAACGCGCCAGGTCGGCCATCTGCTGCTGGGAAATACCTAGGCGGTCGGCCATGATCTCCAAAAAGCGCCCCGTGCCGGCGGCGCACTTGTCGTTCATGGCAAACTTGGCCACGCGGCCACTTTTAAGCTGAATGACCTTGGTGTCCTGGCCGCCTACGTCAATCACCGTGCCGTGATCGCCAAACAGGCGCACGGCACCGGTGCCGTGGCAGGTGATCTCGGTTACGACCTTGTGCGCATAGGGCACGGCGACACGGCCGTAGCCAGTCGCGATCACGCGCACGTCGTCGGCTGTCACGCCATAGCCGGCCGCTGCCAGTGCCTCGCGCAGCCGCTCGGAAGCATCGACCGAGGAGAACCCGGTTGGCTGCACGCACGTCCACGCCACCGAACCCTCCCCATCGACCACAGCAGCCTTAGCCGCCGTAGACCCGATATCGATCCCGATCCCTATCATGGCTCTCTCCCAATCTAAACATCAAAGGTAGCGGCGCGTTCAGGCGCCTTAGCTCTAGGTTTCTCAGGTGCCGGAGATTGCCCCGAAAGAGGAGCGCAGCGTACTTTGGTACGCAAGCGACGGTTTGAGGGACAAGATCCGGTGCCTGAGGAAGCTAGAGGGTTTCGATGAAGGCGGCGATACGGGTCTCGATCTGGCCCATGTCGCCGTTGCTGTAATCGGTCTCGATCTTCATGTACGGAATACCCGCACCCTCGACAGCCTCCTGCATGCGCGCACTCTCCACGTTAAAGGTGTGGCACGCCTGGAGCACGTTTTCGACCACGCCATCGACGTGATACTTCTCGCACATGGCCAGCGTGTTCTCCATGCGGCCGTCGTTAGGCGTCATGACCGAGCAGTTGATATCCAGGTAGCGGTCGGCGATGGCGCGCAGGATATCGGGCGCGTCCGGGTCGATCATCATGGCCGCCGTGCGCTCGCCCGAGCAGTCGTCCATGCACACGACCACACCGCCGTTGGACTCGACGGTGCGGCCGATCTTGTTGATCACGCCGCCCACCGGGCAGCCGGTGATCAGAATGCGCTTGGCATCCGCCGCAACCGGACGCTCGCCCGCGTCGTAGGCCTCGCGCAGCTTGGCAACCTTTTGCTCCAGCTGCTGCGTATAGGCCTCGATATCAAAGCTGAACGTACCGGCAAACATGGTGCTCATCAGGTCGACGCCGCTCATGGCCGCCGGCTGGTTGGCCTGCAGCGCAAACATCTCGAGCTGGGCAGCACGCAGGCGATTGCGACGACGGACAGCGGCACGCAGGTCGTCATCAGTAATCGTAATGCCGTAGAAGCCCTCGAGCTCCTCCTTGAGCAGGCGGCACTCCTCGTACCAGCCCTCGCGCTCGTAGGCACGGTCGCGACCCTGCGGCAGGTGCAGAATGTGCGTGCGCTTGAGCTCGTTGAGCAGCTCGTACATCTTCTTCTTGCCGTCGCAGGTGGTCTCGCCGATGATCATGTCGCTAAAGTACGTAAACGGGCACTTTTGCGAGTAGGCAAAGCCGTACGTCGATTTGATGAGCGGACACAGATTTGCCGGCAGCACCTTCTCGGCCTCGGGAATCACCTCATCGGACGTACCGCACAGAGCCACGCTAGCAGCCCCCGCGGCATCGATAATCTCGAGCGGCGTGTAGCTGCACAGAAAGCCGACCAGGCGATTACCCGCCTGCTTGTAATCCTTGACGCGAATAAACGCCGCCTTGCGCTGCTCGTTGAACTCCTCAAACGTGGACGGCAACGGCTGCTCAATATTTTCCGACATATAACTCCTTAACAAACCTTTTAACCAACCAAGGAAACGGCTTTCCCAGGTGCCCGAGGTTGCCGTGAAAGAGGAGCGCCGCGTACTTTGATTCGCAGGCGACGGTTTGAACGGCAAGATCGGGTGCCTGGGGAAGCCGCCGGGACGAATAGTCCTAAATGGTTTCCAAGAAAGCCTCAATCCTAGTTTGCAGTTGGCCTGCATCCTCACCGGCGTAGTCGGTCGTGATGTGCATAAACGGGATGCCCGCCTCCTCGGCGGCCTTCTCCACGGCAAACGACTCCATCTCGTAGAGCGTGCAGAACTGCAGGGCCACGTCGACGATGCCATCGGCATGCAGGTCCTTGGCCATCTGGACAATGTCCTTCATACGCTGGTCGTTGGGCGTAAAGACGGCGCAGTTGATCTTAAAGTAGCGCTCGGCGATGGCATCGAGCATCTCGTCGACCGTCTCGCCGGACTCGTCGACCAGGTCCTTGTAGTAGCGCGAGCCCGTGCAGGACTCCTCGCCTACCACAACACCGCCGGCCTTCTCGATGAGGTTGAACAGCTTCCAGTTGGGCACGGCCATGGGCGTACCGGTGTACAGGATGCGCTTGGTCCCCTTGGGCGCCACGCCCTCGCCGGCCTCGACACGCTGTTCGCACTCAGCCGCCATATCGTTGATGGCTCCGATCAGACGCGGCGTGTCGTCCATAAAGGCGGCCTGAACGGTCAGCAAGCTGTCGAGACCGCTGATGGGCGCAGGGTCGGCAGCGCGGGTCGCAGCGAGGCGCTGCAGGGCACGACGCTTCTCATTGACGGCGTGGATGGCGGCCTTCAGACGCTCGGGCGTAATCTTGACGCCGCACTCTTCCTCGATCTTGGCGGCGAGCTTTTTGACCTCGGCCTTCCAAGTCACGAGCGTCGACTCGTCGTGTACGTTGGGAATATCCATGACGTACATGTTCTTTTGCGTGGCAAAAAACTCGTAGGCCTTCTTCTTGCCATCGCAGGTGTTCTCGCCCACCACCAGGTCACTCGACTCAATGTAAGGGCAGACCTCGCCCAGCTTAAAGCCGGCAAAGCTCTTGATAAGCGGGCAGGTGTTGCGCGGCAGGTGCTCCTCGACCTTATCGGTTGCCCAATCGGCACCAGAGCACAGACCAACGGGGATACCGTCGCAGGCGAGCACAATCTCCTCGGGCACATAGACGCAGAACGAACCGACGATCTTGGTGGCCTCGCCGGCTTCCTTCTTGTCGAGCATCTCCTTTATACGGCCGCTGTGGATGTTGGTGGCCACAAAGTCCAGGTAGGACGTGGACTTGGGGCGATTGTTCTGCGTCAGGAACATATCGCCGTACATCTGGCCCACGGCGCCCAGCAGCATGTCGTGGTCGGCAAGATTCATGCCGAGGCTCTCCCACATCGGATGGAAATCGAATTCTTCAGCCATGACGGTTCCCCTCTCGAACCAAAAACGGATAACAGCGGTATCGATGCACGACGAGCGGCGATTGCCCGGCCGTGCTCAAACCCGGAATTTTAGGGAACCTGCTTTGCGGTCGATTATTTAGTTGTGCGTCGTCTCTCCCGGAGCCGTGAACATACCTGCTCATATGCGACTCCGAGCCATATACAGGGCGCGCGCGGCAACGCGACGCGAATATGTCTTCTGCGGCATCAGCGCGCCCTCCTTTTCTCGTCGAAGGTAACTATATCAACGGTTGTCGTCCAGACGAACACCGCCGACATGCGTACGACAGCGTCGGGATGTGAGCATCTCACTGTCTGATAATTAATTATCAGACTGATAAGGTTTAGTCATGTAGAAATCGGCGAACGGCGAAGTGAAAACAAAGCGGTCGAGGACTACCTCCTCGACCGCATCGCCCCCGCATTATCGGCAAACGAGATGAATCCTGCTGGCATCAAAATGCATGCGCAGGGTCTCACCCGCCTGCGGCAGCTCTTCCACGGGTACACTCACCTTATTCACCTTCCACTGCAAACGCGTGGGCGCATCGACGCGCGGCACGTCCAGCAGCACCAGCCGCTCAAAGCGAGAATCGCTCACGCGAGCCACATGCAAGTCGTAACTGTTGCGACCGCGCTCCGCGCGATTGTCAACATGGAAGTAGCTCGCACGAATACCGAGGTACGTCACGTTATCGGGAACCTCATGGCCCACGTTAAAGGTCATACCCCAATCCAGGGCTTCAACTTCCTGAGGCCCGATCTTGCGCGCACGGCTTGTGTTCTTGCAGCCCGTCAGGCGCAGTGCCGCCAGCGTCTGCGGACGGCGGACCACGTCCTCGACGGAGCCGATCTCCTCAACATGCCCGTCGTGCATCACGCAGATGCGCTGGCACAGGCGGCACGCTTCGTCGATGTCGTGGCTCACATAGAGCACGGTGCGGTTGCACACATCGAACAGGTCGAGCATGTTCTGCTCGAGGGCACTCTTAAGATAGGAATCGAGTGCGCTCATGGGCTCGTCGAACATAAAAATGCCCGGGTGTGCCGCCACCATGCGGGCAAGCGCCACACGTTGCTGCTGACCGCCCGAGAGTCGCGCGGGATAGCGGTCGGCGAAATCGGCTAGACCGAAAATGCTCAGATAGCGCTCGGCGAGCTTTTTGCGCGCGGCAGCGTCGCCCGCATCCTTTACACCGGCGCATACGTTATCGGCCACCGTCATGTTGGGGAAAAGCTGATAGTTTTGGAACAGCAGGGCGCATTTTCGCTCCTGGGGCGACAGGTTGATGCCCGCCGCCGAGTCAAAAAAGGTCACGCCGTTGACGACGATCTTGCCCTCGTCGGGCGTCTCAACACCGGCAATGCAGCGCAGCGTGCAGCTCTTGCCGCAGCCCGAGGCACCAAGCAGCGCCACACGCTCCTCGCCGGCCTCAAGCTGCATATCGAGCATAAACCCCGGATAGCGCTTTTTAATATCCAAAACGAGCGACATGGCCTATCGACCTCCCTGCATAGCGGGCTCATCGTGCATGAGCTCGGCCAGCGCCTCGCGATCGATACGCAGGGCATCGCCGCCCGCCGGGTCGAGCGAATCGCCCTGTCCGGCGAGATCTTTGGCCTGTTTGCGCTCCGTACGGGAGAGACCACGCTCGCGATACTTTTGCGAATGCGCCGTGTACATGTTGATGAATAGGATGACCAGGAAGCTGAACGCAATTACGACCACGACCCAAAAGAGGGCCACCGACGTATTGCCGCCCATCCACTCAAAGTAAATCGCAATGGGAATGGTCTGCGTAATGCCGGCATAGTTGCCCGCAAAGAACAGCGTACAGCCAAACTCGCCCATCGCGCGAGCGAAGGCGAGCACCGTGCCCGCCGCGATTGAGGGCCACCCAAGGGGCATCATAAGCTTGGTAAAGATGCGCCGCTCGGACCATCCCAGGGTTCGCGCGGCGTCGAGCATCTGCGTGTCGAGGCTCTCGAAGGCTCCGAGTGCCGTACGATAGACGAGCGGGAACGACACCACCACGGCAGAGATCACCGCAGCCGGCCACGTAAAGACAATCGAGATGCCGTGCGCGATAAGCCACTGGCCCACCCCGGTCGAGCGGCCAAACAGCATGAGGAGCAGAAAGCCGCAGACCGTGGGCGGCAGCACCATAGGAATCGTAAAGACCGAATCGAACAAGCCCTTGATGCGGCTCGAGGTGCCCATAGTCTTCCACGCGGCGAACAGGCCCAGCGCAAAGGAGATCAGCAGGGCAAGGCCGCTCGTTTTTATGGACACCCAAAACGGGCGATAGTCGATGCCGCCCAATAAGGAAGCCAGAGAGGTCAAGGGCCCCTGCTCATCCCGCAACACGACAGACGATGCTTCTACCATTTGAGCGCTATCAAGCCAACGCGCGCCGCCTTTGGCATCACCCGAGGCTGATGCAATCACCACATAGCGGTCCCCATCCGCACCGCGCTCGTCAAAGCCATAGGTATACCCGCCGGCATCAAACGTTGTTTCCGCCGTGACATACCAAGGAAGATCCACGTCCCCTAGCTGCGCACCTCCCATGCAGTTTGCGCTGTCGAGCTTACAGACGAGGGCCTTGAGACCCGATACGCACTCGTTGTCCTGCGGATCCAATCCATACTTCTCGACCGCCTTGGGCGATATCCACACAACAACGCGATCGGCAGCAGGCGCCACTACAAGGTCCACGTCCTCGTCAACGGGAAACCGGTAGCCCTCGGGCTGGCCCTCCATGGCACGAGCGGTCCCCTTGGCCAACCGCTCAAAACCCTCGATCCCATAGGAAAGCCCATGAGCGGTCGCAGCAGCCTGGGCCCCGTCCTCAGCGTCCCCAGCAAACGCAAATCCCGGCACCCAGCAAAGCACGAAGGTCAAAGCACAGGCGACAAGCATGCGGAATCTATTAAGCACGAAAAGCTCCAAGCGAATACAAGGACGGAGTGAAACACAAAACGATGGAATTATCGCGCCAAGCCGCACTACGCGGAAAGCTCAAAGCCGTACTTGGCCCAAATCTTCTGAGCCTTCTTGTTGGTCAGGCAGAAGTCGATGAACGCCTTGGCCTCGTCGGCGTGCTCGGAGCTCTCGGCAACGGCACCCGGGTACACGATGGGCTTGTGCGAGTCCTCGGGGCACACGAAGGCCTCCTCGATGCCGTCGTAGCGGTAGATGTCAGAACTGTAGACAAAACCGGCCACGCAGTCGCCTGTGGACACATAGGCGGCGGCGGTGCCCACCTTATCGGCCAGTGCGACCTTGTCGGCAATCTCGGGAGCATACTCACCGTCGTCGCCCTCGGTGCCGGTGTAGAGGCCCACGGAGGCCAACGCCTGGTTGGCGTACTTTCCGGCAGGGACGGTCTTGGCGTCGCCGATGGCGATCTTGCCGTCCAGATTCGCGACGTCGGCGATGGCCTCGACCTTGGTGTCGGAGCCCTCGGCGCGAATGATCACAAGGTCGTTGACGAACATGTCCTCACGCGTGTCGGCGTCGACGAGCTCGGCGGCCTCGGCGTCGTCCATGGTGCCCTTGGAAGCCGTGATGAGCACGTCGACGGCGGCACCGGCGCGCATCTGCTCGACAAGGTCGCCAGACGCCTTAAACTGCGTGTCGGCAAAGGTGGTGCCGGTCTGCTCGGTGTAGAGCTCCTGAACCTCGGGCAAAGCCTTCTCGAGCGAGTTGGCGGCAAAGACCTGCAGCTCGACAGCTTTCTTCTTAGAGGAAGACTTGGCGGAGCCGGTATCGGAACCAGCGAGCTCGGACGTCTTGTTGCCCGAGCAGCCAGCAAGGCCAAGGCCGGCGGCAGCGGCAGCAGAAAGCGAGACAAAACCGCGGCGAGAAACCATATCGAACATATTCAACCCTTTCGGACCTTGTGCCCGGGTACCCCACCGCGGGCTTTAATCTACAATCAGATTATACTTCTGCGAGAATAATGATAGTGAGAAATTATTCTCGTCAGAGAATATGGTTTCAAGTTACCGTGCACCTCGGCGTCGCTTCGGCGGAAAACAAAAGCGGAGCAGCCGTTCAGGTCGCCCCGCCGCAGGTAAACCACCTAGTTGGTATGTCCGCCGCCCGCTGTCATCTGAGCCGCATGCTCCAGCTGGTCCGCTATGGCCTCCCAGCTTTCGCGGGCGGCCTTCGTAGAACCGGGAAAGTTTACGACAAGTGTATGACCTCGTTGCATGCACACGGCGCGCGAGAGCATAGCGCGGCGCGTCTTGGTCATGGAGTACGCACGAATTGCCTCGGCAATACCCGGCACATCGCGGTCACAGACGGCACGCGTCGCCTCGGGCGTCACATCGCGCATCGAAAGCCCCGTGCCGCCGCAGGTGAGCACGACATTAGCTCGGCACTCATCGGCGGCTTCCACAATGGCATCACCAATCTCGCTGACGTCGTCGCGCACGACCACATGTGAGGCGACCGTCCAGCCCTGTGCCACGATGAGTTCCTCGAGCGCGGCTCCAGCCTCGTCCTGGGCAAGGTCGCGCGTGTCCGAGCACGTCACGATCGAAATCTTCAACTCCATAGCGATCCTCCTATAGCACCGTTCCCTCAGGCAGGTCGACGCGAACAACGTCCACGACATCTCTCGCCTTGAGCTCGCACGGTCCTTCGTCAATACGCAGCAGGCAGTTGGCCCGCTGCATCGTGCCGAGCAGCGCCGAATTCTGCGTCTTGGCCTCGGTCACCAACAGCTCACCGGTCTCGGGGTCGCGCAAAACCGTGGCGCGATCGAAGAAGCGTCGGTCCTGGCGCTTCTTCACGCCGTGCGTCAATATCGCCTGCTGCACGGGACGCGCCCCCTCGGCAAAACCGCACATCTTGCGAATCGCCGGGCGCGCGAGCATCTCAAAGCCCACATACGCTGCCGCCGGATTGCCCGAAAGCCCCAAATACGGCTTGCCCCCAAGCAGGCCAAACGTGATGGCCTTGCCGGGACGCATCGAGATGCGATCGAACAGTACCTCGCCCTCGCGCTGGACGAGCGTCGTCACGTAGTCGTAATCGCCCGCCGAGGCGCCACCGCTCGTAATGACAAAATCGCACTCCTGCACGGCGCGATGTACCAGCTCGGCAATCGCCTGCTCATCATCGGGCGCGATGCCGTAGAACATGGGCTCGGCGCCGGCATCGAGTGCCTCGGCCATCAGCGCCAAGGAGTTGGAATCGCGGATCTGACCGCGCGCTGGCAGTTCACCCGGCGCAACCAGCTCCGTGCCCAGCGAGATGATGCCCACACGTGGGGCGGCGTGCACCTTCACGCTCGCGTATCCGGCGCTTGCCAGCAAGCCGGCGCCGGCCGGAGCCACGACCTCGCCGGCGTGCATCACAACATCGCCGGCATGGGCCTCCTCGGCGGCAGAGCGAACGTTCTCCCCTACCTTGGCAGGCGCCGAAAAGCGAACGTGCGAGCCCTCGTTGCCGTCACCGTCGAGCACATCGACAATCTCGTATTTCACCACAGCATCGGCGCCCTCGGGCACCGGCGCGCCTGTCATGATGCGGACCGTCTCGCCCGCGCCGATTGTGCCCTCAAACACATGGCCCGCGGCCTCATGTCCGATAACGTCGAGCGTCACCGGCGCCTCGCCAGATGCCTGCGCCAAGTCCGCCGAGCGCACGGCATATCCGTCCATAGCGCTGTTGGCAAACGGCGAGATATCGATATCGGCCACCGCGTCCTCGGCCAAGGGAAAACCAGCCGCCTGCCACACGGGAATCTCGACGAGATCGGTCGGAGCAACGTGCGACAGGACAATCGACTGCGCGTCCTCCAGCGGAATGAGTTTCTCTGCCATATGCACCTCTTAATGCCACGGCGCACAACAGGGGCGCCGATTCTTTATGCTTGTCTCAGTATAATCCCCCGACGCACGACCGCGACTCGGCCTGTACCCGCAAATACACCTGTCGGTTGCAGGCCGCGAAACAGAACGGAAACCAACCCACCGGCTCGTCGCGTTTACCGCGTTTTATAATGCTTGCGTTGCAACCTAAAAGAGGAACGTATGGCTCATAACGACAAAACCGAAAGCGCAAACGAAACGCAGGATCATTCCCAGCCGCTCGACGACGGCGGCTTTTTCTCCCTGAACGACGTCATCATGGCAGGCAGGCATCAACTTACCCGCTCCGAGCATCTCTTGGCTGCCGACACGCGCCGCAACGCCCGCAACCTACTTGCGAGCGCTAAGTTGCTCGTACTCGTCGTCATCGTCTCGCTCGCCATGGGCGTTGCCGCTTGGGCGTTTTTGGCCTCGCTGAATATCGCAACCGATTATCGCGAGCACCATGCGTGGATCTACGCCATGCTCCCCGTCGTGGGCGTGGCTACCGCGTGGGTGTACAAGAACCACGGCCTTGCCGCCAAACGCGGTAACAACCTGGTCATCGACTCCGCCCTGGGCACACGCCTCATCCATATGCGCATGGCCGTCCTCACCTTCGTCTGCTCCACGCTCACGCACCTCACGGGCGGATCGGCCGGTCGCGAGGGAGCCGCGGTGCAGATTGGCGGCACCATCGCCAGCAACATCTCGAGCCTCGCCCACCTCAAAAAGCATGACCACCACGACCTCATGCTCGCCGGCATCTCATCCGCCTTTGGCGCCGTATTCGGTTCGCCCCTTGCCGGCGCGTTCTTTGGCATGGAGATGTGCTTTATCGGCAAAATCGACTACACCGCGGGCATCTACTGCCTGGTCGCCTCGTTTACCGGCTACTTTACGTCGCTTGCCTTGGGAACCGAGTACGAGGCGAATGTTATCGCCAGCGTTCCCAACATGACACCACGGACGGTTGTCATCGTTGCTATCAGCGCCATCGTCTTTGGTCTCACCGCGCGCCTCTTTGCCTGGTCGGTTCGAACCGTCAAGAGCCTGTACGGTCGCTTTATCACCAATTACCTCGTTCGCGCACTCATAGGCGCACTCGTGGTGCTCGCGGCCTACGCGATGCTCGACGCCTGGAAGTATGCCGGCCTTGCCACCTGGCTCTCGGGCGCCGGGTTCTCCGGTAACACGACCCTTGCCGACGCAGCCATCAAGCTCATGGTGACGGCGCTCACCCTGGGCGCCGGCTTCCAAGGCGGCGAGGTCACGCCCCTGTTTGGTATCGGTGCGGCGCTCGGCGGCTGGATAGGTTGCCTCGTCGGAATCGACCCCAGCTTTCTGGCGGCGCTGGGCATGCTCGGCGTGTTCTGCGCCGGCCTTAACGTGCCCATCACCACCTGCATGATGGCCATCGACCTGTTCCACGGCACGGCCGCGGGCTTCTTTGTCATCGTGGCGTTTATCAGCTATCTCGTCGGCGGACACCGCGGCGTGTACCCCGCCCAGCGCATCATCTCGCCCAAGCGCCGTTCGCTTATTGTGGATGAGGGCGGTACAGTAGCGGATGCTATCGAGCGCCACAACGACCTGATAGAGTAGACGTAAGTATTCGCCGTGCAGCCACAATCGGGGGCAATTCGACCTGAGCGCGACCGCACCGTCACGTCATACGCCGGGAGTCGCCCCATGCACGCAACTGATTTTGGTCGCACGCTCATCATCGCCAACCCAGCCGCCCAGTCGGGTGCGGCGCGCGAAGTTGCCGAGCGCCTGCAGCGCTTTTTGGACATGACCGCACGTGCATCCCAGTTTGACTTGGTGCTGACCGAACGCGCGGGGCATGCCAAGGAGCTTGCCACACAGACCCAGGGCTACCGCACGGTTATCGCACTCGGCGGCGACGGCGTGATCCACGAGGTCGTCAATGGCTTGATGGCGCAAGAAGAGGCGGTTCGACCGGCGCTTGCCGTCCTGCCCGTAGGCTCCGGCAACGATTTTGCCCAAACACTCGGCATCGACGATTTCTCCGGCAAGGATTTTGGCGCGCTGCTCACCTGCGAGCTGCAGCGTCAGGACATCGGGCGCATTCGCTCGTGGAGCCCTGCGAGCGGCAGCGGCGAGGCTGCCGTTGAGTACTACGACCAGACGCTTTCGGTCGGCATCGATGCCGCCATCGGCCTTGGCACCACCGAGCTGCGCAAAAAGACCGGCTTGACAGGCGCGCCGCTCTACACCCTCTCGGGACTTGAGCAGTTTGGCCTACGCTATCGCAACTATCCCATGACCGTCAGCTTTGACGGGGCGCCCGCCGAGCGCGTAAGGGCGATCATCATGGCGATTCAGCTGGGCCCCACCTATGGCTCGGGCTATCGCATCTGTCCCGATGCCGACCCCCGCGACGGCATGCTCGACGTCTGCTACGCCTGCGGCCCCGTCCCTCGTGCGGTTGCCCTGCCTATGTTTCTTTCGGCCAAGGACGGCCACCATACCAAGTTGCCGCCGGTTCGCATGCGTCGCTGCCGTCATGCCGAGCTCACGTTCGAGGAGCCCGACTACCCCATCCAAGCCGACGGCGAGCCCATCGTCGCCTCGCGCATAGAGGTCGACGTCCTCGGCGGAGCCCTCCACGTCTGGCACCCAACCCGCTAACCCCACCTAAGTTGCGGTGAAATAGGGACTGTTTATGCAGCTAAAACCGCAAAACAGTCCCTATTTCACCGCAACTTATTGAGAGAATCATTCCTCCCCGCCCGGCTTGCGACGGTTGGCCTTTTTAATCGCGTTGAAGTGCTTGTCGTTGAGTCTGCGCTGGCGCGATCGCTGAGGCACCTTGGTCTTTACGCGTCGGCGCGGTGGACGCCCGCGACGCTCAAGCTCTGTCCTCAGCTTACGCAGGCAGCTACTACAGTTTTGGAACTGACTACGGCTCTCGCGCGCCGTTACGACAATCCCCGAAGGGATATGTTTCATGCGCACCGCCGAGTCCGTCGTGTTCACGCCCTGTCCGCCCGGACCCGTCGCGCGAAACACCTGCACCTCGCAATCGCGCGCCAACTCCTCGACCGGCATCTCGGCATAGCGCGCATACTCGCGCCATCCCATTTTA
>CATYUU010000022.1:0-30868 GCA_958413455.1 uncultured Collinsella sp.
CAAGACGGAAAGCACATTAAGTGCTTTCCTTTGCGTGCGGAACTCGCGACAAACTTAACCCGCCCCGGCCCCCGATGGCCCCAGACCTGACAAATAAGGACAGGTTTATTTTGGTCGGTTTTATCTGCGGTAATACCGCACATGCGTTTATCTAAAGATCTAAATTCAGATAACTGAATAGACTGTCTGACAAAATCGCAACCCGCACCTACCAGCCCTTTTGCTATTCCCGGCGGGGGCCGCGGGTAAAGTTTATCGCGAGTTCCGCACGAACAGGAGGCCACTTAATGTGGCCTCCGTCGTGAGCAGGACTGTAGAGCAGGAAACTTTACCCGCGGACCCCGCCGGGAATAGCAAAAGGGCGACCCCGCAGTGGGGTCGCCCTTGTTGAGCTGCTTATGTGAAGCTGTTACTCGGCGTCGTGGTGACGGCGGGGCTTGCGGCCTCCGTTGTCGCCAGGACGGCGCGGACGGTCGCTGCGCTCGGAGCGCTCGCGACGCGGACGCTCACGGCGCTGGAAGTGCTCGCCGTCGCCCTCAGAGGCACCCTCGGCGCGAGCCGGGGCCTCGGGCTTGTCAAGACGATCGAGCGAGATCTTGCCGCGATCGTCGACCTCGATGACGACGACCTTGACCTCGTCGCCCACGTTGAGGACGTCCTCGACCTTCTCCACGCGGCCCTTGGCGACGCGGGAGATGTGCAGCAGGCCATCCTTGCCGGGCAGCAGGTTCACGAAGGCGCCGAAGGGCTGGATGGAGACCACTCGACCGGTGTACTCCTCGCCCGGCTCGGGAACCTTAATGATGAGCTTGATGCGCTCGACAGCCTGATCGACGGACTCGCCCGTGCCGCCGACAAAGACGGTGCCGTCCTCCTGGATGTCGACCGAAGCGCCGGTCTCATCCTGGATACCGCGGATGACCTTACCGCCGGAACCGATGACGTCGCGGATCTTGTCGGTCGGAACCTGGATGGAGACGATACGCGGAGCTGTGCTGCGTGTGGTGTGGCGCGGCTCGGGGATCACATCGAGCATCTTCTGCAGAATGAAGGCACGACCCTCCTTGGCCTGCTGCAGGGCGCGGGCCAGGATGTCGAAGGTGAGGCCAGTGGCCTTGTTGTCCATCTGCAGGGCGGTGATGCCCTCGGTGGTTCCGGTGACCTTAAAGTCCATGTCGCCCAGGAAGTCCTCGAGACCCTGGATGTCGGACAGGACCACGGTCTTGCCCTCCTCCTGGATCAGGCCCATGGCGATACCGGAGACCGGGCGCTTAATGGGCACGCCGCCGTCCATAAGGGCGAGCGTGGAGCCGCAGGTCGAAGCCATCGAAGAGGAGCCGTTGGACTCCATGACCTCGGAGACGACGCGGATGGCGTAGGGGAACTCGTTCTCGTCGGGAAGCACCGGAAGCAGAGCGCGTTCAGCCAGGTTGCCGTGACCGATCTCGCGGCGCTTGGGGCTGCCCATGCGGCCGGTCTCGCCGGTGCAGAACGGCGGGAAGTTGTAGTGGTGCATGTAGCGCTTGCCCTCGGTGGGCTCGATGGTGTCCAAGCGCTGGCCCTCGTTGAGCATGCCGAGCGACAGGACGGAAAGCACCTGGGTCTGCCCACGCTGGAACAGGCCGGAGCCGTGAACGAGCGGCAGGTAGTTGTCCTTCACCATGATGGGACGGATCTCGTCGGCGGCACGGCCGTCGACGCGCTCGCCGGTCTCGACGACCATGGTGCGCATGGCCTTCTTCTCGAGCTTCTTGAGCACCACGGGGATCTCGCGCTCCCAAGCGGCCTGCTCCTCCTCGGTGAACTCGGCGCGAATGGACTCCTTCAGAGCCTCGACCTTACCGATACGGGAGAGCTTGTCGGCGTCGCGAAGGGCGGCAGCCATCTCGTCGTAGTGGGCGAAGATGCGCTCCTGGACCTCCTCGACGGGCTGGTCGAGCGGGTACTCCTTCTTGACGATGGGGCCGTTAACCTGCTCCCACTCGGCGACGAACTCGTCCTGAGCCTGGCAGAAAGCAGCAAGGGCCTCCTGGCCAAACTTCATAGCGGCGAGCATGTCGTCCTCGGAGATCTCCTCGGCGCCGGCCTCGACCATCGAGATGAAGTCGGCGGATCCGCCCAGCTCCAGGTCCAGATCGGAGTTCTCGCGCTCCTCGTAGGTGGGGTTGACGATAAACTCGCCGGTCTCCACGTTACGGCCGATGCGCACGCAGGCAAGCGGGCCCTCGAAGGGCACGCCGCCGAGCGTCATGGCCAGGGAGGCACCCATGACGTTGATGACGTCGAAGGGGTTGACCTGGTCGGCGACGAGCGAGGTAGCGACAATGTGTACCTCGTTGCGGAAGCCGTCCGGGAAGCTCGGGCGAATCGGACGGTCGATCATGCGCGCGGTGAGCGTGGCCTTCTCGCTGGGACGGCCCTCACGCTTGAGGTAGCCACCCGGGATGCGGCCGGCAGCGTACATCTTCTCGTTGAAGTCGACGGTCAGCGGGAAGAAGTCATAGTTCTTGCGCTCCTTGGAGACGACCACGGTATCGAGCATCGTGGTGTCGCCCTGCTTGACCAGACAGGCGCCAGTGGCCTGCTTGGCAAGCTCGCCGGACTCAAAGGTGTAGGTCTTGCCGTACAGCTCAAAGGTCTTGGATACGAGTGTCATTGTTCTCCTTTACCCCACAGGCCCCTTGCCTGCGGGCTTCTCATGTGACGCGGGCCCCCTGCCCCCGCCACGCTTCAGAGCGTGATTGTTCACGCCCTTACACAAAAAGAGCGTCCCGCATGCAGGACGCTCTTAGCATGTACAAGTTCGCTACTGAATATTGTCGCGAATGCCCAGAGCCTTGATGAGCTCACGGTACTCGACGATGTCGTTCTTCTTGATGTAGGAGAGAAGACGACGACGACGACCGACGAGCATGAGCAGGCCACGACGGGTGTGGAAGTCCTTCTGGTGGGACTTCATGTGCTCGGTCAGCTCCTTGATGCGCTCGGACAGGATGGCGACCTGAACCTTGGGGTTGCCGGTGTCGACCGGGGTGTTACCGAACTGGGCAGTCAGCTCCGCCTTGCGCTCTTTGGAAACAGTCATTGTTTCACCTTTCGTTTTGCGTCGCCATCGGGCGACTCGATTCGCCTCGGACTGGGAAGCCGCCGGTGGAGCGAGCAACCAAGGTCGAGGTACTAACAGGCCGATATGTTACCACAAGCAGCCCGCCCCTGCGCATCATCACCGACCCAACATGAATTCCATCGCACGGAGGCGCTGATCGGTGTGCGTGGCGGCCCAAACATGCGAAAGCCCGAGCAAGAATGCCGCCGTATGCGGGTCGATTCGCTCGGCCATGAGCGCATCGAAGGTCATGGACATGAGGGCGCGCAGCCACGCGACCTCACCGGTCGACACCAGCTCGGCACCCGGAACGCTCGAAGCGCACGACCCGCACATGAGACCGCCCGCCTGGGGCGAAAAATACGACAACATGGGGTCTCCGCACAGCACGCAGGCCGAAAAATCGGGTCGATAGCCAACGTGCGACAGCAGCTTAAAGACATATGCCGCCACAAGTAGATCCATGTGTGCCGTGTCGAGCCCACTGCCCACCAGGGCAAGCGCTCGCTGCGTTATAGCAAAGGTGAACGGGTCCTCGGCGTCCTCGAACGAACACACGCGCGCGACCTCGGCGATCGCGCTTGCCGCGCATGTCGTCTCGTAATCGGGCGCAACGCCGAGCGGAGCCTCCATAAGCTCGGCCTGGGAAACCACGTCGAGCGACCGTCCATGCGCAAGCAGCATATCGACGGTACAGAACAGCTCGCAGCGCGCCGCCAACCGCCCGCCGGGCTTACGCGCACCCTTTGCCACGGCACGAACCTGCCGACCCCGCTCGTCAAGCATCGTCAGGATCAGGTCGGTCTCTTTGAGCTTCGTCTTGTCGAGGACGAGCACCTTGGTGCGATATGTCCGGGAGCCTGCCATGCGTGCCGCGCGCCCTTAGTCCTCGGCGTTGTAGCCAAAGCGGCGAATCTGGGCCTCGTCGTCACGCCAGCCGGCCTTGACCTTCACGTCCAACTCCAAAAAGACCTGCGTGCCAAAGATACGCTCAAGATCGCGACGGGCGTCGATACCGATATGCTTGATCATCTCGCCGCCCTTACCGATGATGATGCCCTTTTGGCCCTCGCGCTCGACGTAAATGGTGGCGTGCACACGCAGTACCTTCTTGGTCTGCTCGAGCGCATCGCAGATCACACCAACGGAGTGCGGAATCTCATCACGGGTGCGGCGCAAGACCTTCTCGCGCACAAACTCGGCAACGAGCGTCTCGTCGGAAGCGTCGGTACCCATATCCTCGGGGAACCAACGCGGACCCTCGGGCAAAAAGTGCGCAACGGTCTCGATAAAGGCATCGACGTTGAAGTTCTTGACCGACGACGTCACAATCTCGTCGTCATATTCCATGAGCTCATGCGCTGCCTTAAGCTGCTCCATGACCTGTGCGGGGTCGGCCTCATCGGCCTTAGTGAGCACCAGAACCTTCTTGGAACGAGCGTTCTTGACGCGCTCGGCAACCCAGGCGTCTCCCCTGCCGATCGGTTTGGTGGCATCAATCAAAAACGCGACGACATCAACATCGTTCAGCTCGAACAACGCGCTCTTGTTGAGCTCGGATCCCAGACCGTCCTTGGGCTTATGAATACCCGGGGTATCGACAAAGACCAGCTGGTAGCCGGGACGGTTGACGACGGCGCGCATGCGGCGGCGGGTCGTCTGGGCCACCGGTGAGGTGATGGCGACCTTTTTGCCATAGCAGGCATTAAGCAATGTGGACTTGCCTGCGTTGGGGCGTCCGACCAGGGCCACGAAGCCGCTGCGGAAACCAGGCTCAACGTCGCCAAAGCCCGCGAGGTTGTCGTCCTCGTCGCACAGGGCGTCGAGCTCCTCATCGCTCATGCCCTCAAACGGGTCGAACTCCTCGACTTCCTCGAGCTCCTCGGTATCCACCGCGTCCAGGGACTCGTCGTCCAAAATCTCATCGGTAGGCTGCATATTGTCGGACATGGGAATCCCTTTCTAAATAAAGCCGAGCGCGTGGGCAAATACCAGCACGCCCACAATCGCGGCGGTGATGGAAAGAATATATACAGAGGCGGCGGCGATGTCCTTCGCACGCTTGGCCAGCGGATGGAGCTCCTGGGTCGCCAGGTCGACGATGGCCTCCATAGCGGTGTTGCACAGCTCGCCGTGAATCACCAGGCCACAACAGATGATAATCGTGGCCCACTCGGCAATGTCGAGGCCCACGATACAGCCGGCAATGACGGTGCACACGCCCGCCACGAGCATGACCTTGATGTTGCGCTCGGTCTTGACGGCGGTGACGAAGCCCTCCATGGCGTAGGAAAACGACTTTAAGAAGGACGGATGGTCCTTGTTCGATCCGGGAATCATAGACGGCTCCTAGTCGTGGGCGTGGTTGGTGATGGGGCCGACGTGGACTAGCTTGGGGTCCTCGCCGCGCTCGAGCGCCAGATCGCGCAGGATGGCGTCCTCGCGGGCCTCCATGACCTCGGCCTCGTCGTCCTCGATATGGTCATAGCCCAGCAGGTGCAGCATACCGTGTACGAGCATCAGACGGCACTCGTCAGCGGGGCTATTGCCAAAACCGGGGGCCTGACGGGCAATAACCTGCGGGGCCAAGATAATATCGCCGAGCTCGAGCGTCTCATCGGCGGGAATATCATCGTCAAAGGCCGAATCGCACTCAAACGAGAGCACATCGGTGGTGCGGTCGATACCGCGCCACTCGTGGTTGAGCTCGTGCATCTCGTCCTCGTCGACATACGAAAGGGAAATCTCGACTTCACGCTCAACGCCCTCGGCGGCAAGCACAACCTCGCAGATGTGCTCCACCTCCTGCGCGTCGAGCAGCGTATCGAGCTCGGCATCGTTGCTGATCAATACACTCAACGGGACTCCTTTCGGTCACGTACGCGCTTCTCGCGCACATCATCATAAGTATCGTATGCCTCGACGATACGACCCACCAGGGCATGGCGCACCACGTCGGCACGCTCGAGGTGCGAAAATGCGACATCATCGACACGGCCCAAAATCTTCTCGACATCCGCCAAGCCGCCACGACGACCCACCAGGTCGCGCTGGCTCAGGTCGCCGGTAATCACGAACTTGGAGTTGAACCCAAGGCGTGTCAGGAACATCTTCATCTGCTCGGGCGTGGTATTTTGCGCCTCGTCGAGCACCACGAAGGCATCACTCAGCGTGCGGCCGCGCATGTAGGCAAGCGGGGCGATCTCGATCACGCCGCGCTCCATAAGCTCATCGGTGCGCTCGCGATCCATCATGTCAAAAAGGGCGTCGTAAAGCGGACGCATGTAGGGATCGATCTTTTCCTCGAGGGTGCCGGGCAAAAAGCCCAGATTCTCCCCCGCCTCGACAACCGGACGCGTCAAGATCAGACGGCCCACCTCGTGACGCTTGAGCGCGGCAACGGCGAGCGCCATAGCCAGATAGGTCTTACCGGTACCGGCAGGACCCAAGCCAAACGTGATGGTATGCGAGCGGATGGCATCCACATAGCGCTTTTGCCCGAGCGTCTTGGGGCGAATGACGCGGCCGCGATACGAAAGCAGCACGTCATCGCGCAGCGATGAGGCGTCGTGCTCGCCATCGCGCAGGACAGCCAAACAACGCGAGACGTCATCGGCAGACAGCGTGCGACCGGCAGCCGCCTCACGAAAAGCGTGTTCGAAAAAACGCGCCACGAGTTCGACCTCGTCCGGGTCGCCGCTCACGGCAATCTGGTCACCGCGCGCAACCACATGGGCGCGAACCAAGTCTTCGACCGCGCGAAGGACAGCGTCGCCGGCGCCCAAAACGCGCGAGGGATCAATTCCCTCGGGAACGGTAAGTCTAATCTTCGAGGCTTCCATGAACCTCCCTGCGTGCATGGACCAAGCCGGAATCATCGACTCCGATGATAGCAACATCGAGCAGGCACGGGGCTGTAAGTCCACAGGTATCGTCAAGACGGGCATGATGGAACGAGCCGAGCGTCAGGTTGTCACCATACTCGAGCACGGCACGCTCGACCGTGCCCACGCGACGACGAGCGTCGGCAATAGCGAGCTCCTGTGCGGCGGCCCGCATACGGCGGCTGCGCTCGGCCATAACCTCGGGTGGCACCTGGTCGGGCATGTCGGCAGCAAGGGTACCGGGACGCTTGCTGTAGCGGAACACGTGCATACGCGAGAAACCCACACGGCGGCACAGCGCCAGCGATTCCTCGAACTCCTCGTCCGTCTCACCAGGAAAACCGACGATGACATCGCACGAAAGGGACGCCTGGGGCAAGATGGCACGAATCATACGCACCGTGTCCTCAAAGGCCTCGGCGCTATAGGGACGGCCCATGCGATGCAGGGTCGCCGTGCAGCCGGACTGCACGGGCAGGTGCAAAAACGGGGCGATACGCTGCGGATAGCGCGCCATAACCTTAAGCAGGCGCTCAGAGATATCCATGGGCTCGACCGAGGAAATGCGCACATGCGGAATAGACGTGCGCTCCATGATGGCCTCGAGCAGCTCATCGATTTCGACATGCTCGTCGGTCGCGCTCTTGCCATCGTAGGCACCCAAGTTCACACCGGTCAGCACCACCTCGGGAACGCCGGCCTCCTGGGCCTCACGAACTTGCTCGAGCACGGACTCGACGGGCACGGAGCGCTCGGGGCCGCGTGCCTTCCACACAATGCAATAGGTGCAGCGATGGTTGCAGCCGTCCTGAATCTTCACGCCCAGGCGAGAGCGACCGAGCGCATCGACCACCTCGCCATCGCTGCAGGCGGGAACGCTATCGGACTCAACGCCCAACACCTCGCAGACACGTTCGGCGACATCGATCTTGGACGGCTCGGCGATCACGCGATCCGAAAGCTCCAGCAGCTCCTCGGGATGTAAATTGACCACGCAACCGGTCACGAGCACATAGGGCTCGTTAGGATGGGCCAGCGCATGACGGACGGCCTTACGGGTCTTGGCCTCGGCCTCGCCCGTAACGGCACAGGTGTTAATGACGATCAGATCGGCATCCTGGGGATCCACAATAGCAAAGCCCAGGCGCATAAGATCGGCAGTGATACGGTCAGACTCAACCCGGTTGACACGGCAGCCGAGGTTGACGACGGAAATATGGGGTGCGAGCACGCGGGCTCCTTAATCGAGGATATCGTCGAGGGCACTCTTGATACGGTCGGTCACCGACTTCTTACCAGAAGCGACGTCATCGCCCATCTCATCGGCAAAAGCACGGAGCAGCTCGCGCTGCTTATTGGAGAGATTGGTGGGAACGACCACGCGCAGTTGCACGACCAGACGGCCACGCGAACCGCCACCGCCAATGCGCGGCATGCCGTAATTATTGACGCTCACGGTGTCGCCGTACTGGGCGCCGGCGGGAACCGTCACCTTAACGACCTCGTCGGGCATAATGCCCTCGACCTCGATCTCGCAGCCGAGCGCAGCCTGCGCAATCGAGATATCGCTCACCAGGTACAGGTCGTCACCGTTGCGCTTAAAGCGCTCATGGTCGGCAACGCGCACGTTGACAATCAGGTCGCCCGAAGGCTCGCCGCGAAGGCCGGCCTCGCCAAAGCCGCTCACACGCAGCTGGCGACCGGTCGAAACGCCGGCGGGAATATCAATGTCGATCTTTTCGTGCGAAGGCGTGCGGCCCTGGCCGTCACAGGTCTCGCAGGGATGATCGATGACCGTGCCCTCGCCGTGGCAGTCGGGGCAAGGCGAAGAGGACTGGACCTGGCCCAGGAACGAGCGCTGGACCGTCGTGACATAGCCCGTGCCGTGGCAGCGGCTGCACTGCTTTTCCTGTGCGCCCTCGGCCCTACCGGTGCCGTTGCAATCCTCGCAGGGAGCAAGGCGGTCATAGCTGATCGTCTTTTTGCACCCGAGCGCCGCCTCCTCAAGGGTAACCGAAAGGGAGATGGCCATATCGCGGCCGCGACGACGCTCGCGGCGATTTCGGGCGCCACCGCCAGCACCGCCGCCAAAGAACGACGAGAAAAGGTCGTCCATGCCCATGCCGCCAAAGATATCGTTGATATCGACGTAGCCCGAACCACCAGGGCCGTCGGCCGTGCCGTAACGGTCGTAGTTAGCACGCTTCTGCTCATCGGAAAGAACGGAATAGGCCTCGTTGAGCTCCTTGAACTTGGCCTCGGCCTCGGGGTCGTCCGAAACATCCGGATGTACGGTACGGGCCTTCTTTAGAAACGCACGCTTAATCGTCCGCGCGTCGGCATCCCTGTCGACGCCAAGCACCTCGTAGTAATCCCTATTTTCCGACACGACCGAATCCTTCCGACTTTCATTATTGTCACAGTGCGTCCTATACCCAAGCTGGGCCGACCGCAAACAGAGGGTTTGATGTTATTGCATTTGGTACGGCGAAAGCATGGCCCGTTGCGAGCAGCTTGCGAACCAAACCGACACGAGCGCGAACATGAAGCCATTGGCAAAACCGTTGGCAAACTGCATCGCACCGCGCTTCCACCACAGCAGGCTGCGATGAAGCACACCGTCCGAAAGCACCATGAACAGGCCCATGGTAAACGGAATAAAGCACATCACGGCAAAGGCCGAGAACACACCCGAGATGGCCGAGAGTACCAAAAACGGCGCTACGATGCCCATCAGGTAAAAACCGGTACGAGCTTTGCCTTCCAAGCGCTCGGCTTCAACATGGGCGCGGCCGACCAGGTCGCCGCCCGCGGCACCGTTGGTGCCAGCATGACCCATGCCGCCAATGCGGACCTCGTCGCCATCGTGCGTGCCGGCAGGAAACTCAATCGTCTGCTCGGAGGTTACGCGAGTACGACCGCTGCCACCGCAATCAGGGCAGGGATCGGCCACGACCTTACCGGAACCGCCGCACTCGGGGCAGACCGACTGGAACGTGCCTGCACCAAACAGGAAGGACAGGTCGACGTCGATGTGGCCGCGACCACCGCAGCTCGGGCAGGTATGGGCATGCTCAGACGAAACGGAGCCCGAGCCACCGCAATGACCGCAGGTATCGAAGCGCGTGTAGCGGACGGTCTTGCGGGCACCGCCCTTGGCCTCCTTGGCGTCGAGCTTAATATCGACGACCACGTTGGCGCCGTTCTCGGGATTATAGGCAGCCTGCCCGCGACGCTGCTGGCCCCAGGCTCCACCAAAGGGAAAACCACCCTCAAAAGGATTGCCGTACCCGGCGCCGCCGGCATAGCCGCCACCGTAGGGCGAGGCCGAAGGTGCACCCGCAAAGGGATTGCCAGAGCGCATAGCGTCGTAGCGCGCACGTTTTTGCTCATCCGAAAGCACGGCGTAGGCCTCGGAAACCTCTTTAAACTTTTCCTCGGCATCCGGCTCTTTGTTGACGTCCGGATGGAGCTTGCGGGCCTTTTGCTGAAAGGCCTTTTGAATATCACGCGAGGTGGCGTCCTTGGAGACACCCAGAATCTCGTAGTAATCTTTTTCGTTCATCGTCGCCATGCGCGGCAACCTCCTGCTAACAGCAGCGTATATATTCCGGTAATTCTACCCGAGCGGCCTAAGCTAGATCCCAAAACAGCTCGAACAGAACATTTCCATCGAGCCAGCCCAAGTGGGTGGGCGCCAGACGAGCTCGAACATGGCCCGCGACGACATCTGCCGAAGTGAAGGGTCCCCCATGGACCTCGAGCGTCTCGGGCACCCAAGTGGCAAGACCCAATTCGAGCGCGCGATCGCAAGCGGCTGTCAGCCCATCGGCCGGGATGACACGAGCCGCGCGAACCAACAGGTCGGACGCGACACCGCGCGTCATGCGACAAGCGAGCATCAGGTCTTCAGCCGCAGCCTCACGCTGCGACAGATATTCGGTCTCGAACGCCGTCGCGTCATCGTAACGTTGCACCAGACGCACGCGGTACGCATCGCCTCGAGAAGAAACACCGGGAAACAAACCTGCAAGACGGTCGAAATCCTCGGCGTCGAGCATGCCCGCGGCAGAACGACCCAGGCCCAGGTAGCCCCGTCCGGTCCAGTAGGCAATGTTATGGGCGCACTCATGGCCGTCGAGCGCATAGCTTGCCACCTCATAGGGGTGATAACCGGCCGCACCCAGACGCTCACGCGCCACATCCATGCACGAAGCTTGAAAATCCTCATCAGGCTCGAGCAACTCGTCGCGGCACGCCATGCGATAAAGGGGCGTCCCCTCCTCAAGCGTGAGCGGGTAGACCGACACATGATGCGGAGCCGCCGCCAGCACGCCATCGAGCGTGCGCTTCCAACTCGCTGCGGTCTGCCCGGGAAGTCCGCACATAAGGTCGCACGACACGTCAAGCCCAGCGTTCTTGACCGTCGCGATGGCGGCGAGCGCCCGATCGGCATCGTGAATACGGCCGATGGCGGTAAGTTCGGTGTTATCGAGCGTTTGCACGCCCAGAGAGACGCGTGTGACACCAACCTTGGCAAGCGCAGCGGCAAGCTCGGCGGTCAGCGACTCAGGATTTGCCTCGCAGGTAAACTCAACAGGGGCGCACGACGCACGAATACGCCGCGCCAGCTCCACCAAGCGCTCCCCCGCCAGCGACGGCGTACCGCCGCCAACATAGACGGTGCGGATCTGGTCAAGGGCCCCAGCTTTGCCAAAAGCATCGAGGCGCGCGTACAACTGCTCAAAATAGGCATCGAGCGCAGCGCTCAGGTCGCACGGAGCAAAACTGCGCGAGTCAAAGTCGCAGTACCGGCACTTTTGAGCGCAAAACGGCACGTGCACGTACAGCGCGGTAACGGCCACCCTTAAGCCTCCAGCGGATGAGGGGGCACCGATTCGCCGGCGGCAAGTGCGGCCTCGCAGGCCACCACATCGCGCTCGATCTCATCGACCAGCACCATAAACTCCTCGTATGTGGAACAGCGCACCACATGGGCACGCCAAGCGGCGGCATGGGGCATGCCTTTTAAGTACCAGCTTGCGTACGTGCGGGCACGCGACATGAGCGGCAGAAGCTCGTGCGTCAGCGTTAGGTGTTCACGCAGGGCGTCCAGGCGCTCGACGGAGCTGCGCGCCGGCACCGGTATGCCATCGAGCGCAAGGGCGCGAGCATCACCGAACACCCAGGGATTACCGTAGATGCCGCGCGCGATAAACACCGCGCTGGCACCAGAACTGCGCAGATGCTCCGCGGCATCCTCGGCGCAGAACACATCGCCCGAACCAATCACGGGAATCTCGACAGCATCTGCGACCTCATCGACGACAGACCAATCGGCCTGCCCCGTATAGAGCTGCGTGGCACAACGACCGTGCACGGCAACTGCGGAGGCGCCCGCCCCTTCGAGCATCTGGGCAAACGTTGCGGCATTACGGTCCTCGGCGTAAAAGCCCTTGCGGATCTTTACGGTCACGGGCACGTGAGCCGCGCCCACCGTGGCCTCGACGATCTTCTCGGCCAAATCGGGCGTGCGCATAAGGGCCGAGCCCTCGCCCTTGGTGACAACCTTGCGGGCAGGACAGGCCATGTTGATGTCGATGAGCGACAGGCGATCGCCAACGCGCTCCTCGACGGCGGCGACGGCGCTCGCAAACTGATCGGGCTTGGAGCCAAAGAGCTGCACGCAAATCTGCTGCTCCTCGTCAGCCGGTAGCACCAGGCGCCAGGTCTTGTTGCTGGCATAGGCAAGGCCCGCCACGCTCACCATCTCGCTGTAGGCAAGGTTGGCACCGCGGCGGCGGCACATGATGCGGTAGGCAGGGTCGGTCACGCCCGCCATGGGAGCCATAAGGAACGGCTGCTCGGCATAAGCGCCCAGCAGCCGCTTGCTGTATTCAGAAAGCGCCATAGACCTACTCGTCCACCTTGAGGATCGCCATAAAGGCCTCCTGCGGGACCTCGACCGATCCGATGGCCTTCATGCGCTTCTTGCCCTCTTTCTGCTTCTCGAGCAGCTTGCGCTTACGCGAGATATCGCCGCCGTAGCACTTGGCAAGCACGTCCTTGCGACGCGCCTTGACGGTGGAGCGGGCAATGATCTTGTTGCCGATAGCACCCTGGATGGGCACCTCGAACAGCTGACGCGGGATGATCTCCTTAAGTTTGTCGCACAGACCACGGGCCAGGCCATAAGCCTTGTCCTTATGGACGATAAACGACAGCGCGTCCACCTCGTCGCCCGAAAGCAAGATATCGAGCTTCACAAGCTCGGAGGGACGGTACTCGTTGAACTCGTAGTCGAGCGAGGCATAGCCCTTGGTACGGCTCTTGAGCTGGTCAAAGAAGTCCAAGATGAGCTCGGCGAGCGGCATATCGAAGCGCATCTCGACCGATTTGCTCGTCAGGTGGATCATGTCGGTCGTAACGCCGCGGTGCTCGATGGCGAGCTGCATGACGGCACCCGTGTACTCAGGCGGGCAGATGATCTTTGCCTTGAGGTAGGGTTCCTCGATACGCTCGATGCGCGTGGCCTCGGGCAGATCCTGCGGGCTGCGGACATCAATCATCTCGCCGTCAGTCTTGTAGACGTGATAGTCCACCGAAGGGCTCGTGGCAATGAGGTCAAGATTGAACTCACGCTCCAGGCGCTCCTTAACGACCTCCATATGCAGCAGGCCCAAGAAGCCCACGCGGAAACCAAAGCCGAGCGCCACCGAGGTCTCGGGCTCCCACACCAACGACGGGTCGTTGACGTGCAGCTTATCGAGCGCGTCACGCAGGTTCTCGTAGTCCTTGTTATCGATCGGGAACAGGCCCGTATAGACCATGGGCTTGGCCTCGCGGTAGCCGGGAAGCGGCTCGGGGCAGGGATTCGACGCCCACGTGAGGGTATCGCCCACGCGAACGGCCTCGGGGTCCTTCAGGCCCGTGACCACGTAACCGACCTCGCCGACCGTCAGCGCGTCAACCGGAGTCTCGGCGGGACGCTTGACGCCCACGCCATCGACCAAAAAGTCGCCCTTTGCCTGCATCATGCGCAGGGTATCGCCCTTTTTGATGGAGCCGTCAAAGATGCGCACCGTGGCGACGACGCCACGATACTCGTCGAAGTATGAATCCAGAATGAGTGCCTTAAGCGGTGCATTCGCATCGCCCTTGGGCGGAGAGATCAGAAAGACAATGGACTCCAGCAGATCGTGGATGCCCTCGCCGGTCTTGCCCGAGACGCACACGGCATCATCGGCAGGGATCGCCAGGTCATCCTCGATCTCGGTCTTAACCTCGTCGGGATGAGCCGAGGGCAGGTCGATCTTGTTGATGGCCGGCACAATGTCCAGATTGGCGTTCATGGCGAGCGTCGCGTTAGAGACGGTCTGCGCCTCAACGCCCTGCGTGGCGTCGACAACGAGCACCGCGCCCTCACAGGCTGCCAGCGAGCGCGAGACCTCATAGGTAAAGTCCACGTGGCCCGGCGTATCGATCAGATTGAACTGATACGTCTCGCCATCGTCGGCGTCATAGGACACGCGAACGGCATTGGACTTGATTGTGATGCCGCGCTCGCGCTCGATATCCATGGTGTCGAGCAGCTGCGACTCCATGTCGCGTTCGTCGACTGTATGGGTGAGTTCGAGGATACGGTCACTGATCGTGGACTTGCCATGGTCGATGTGCGCAACGATTGAGAAGTTGCGGATGTGGGAAATGTCAATTGAAGTATTCATGCGGACTATCTTACCCGAGCGGTACAAAAAATGGAGCCTGTTCCATAAAACAGGCTCCATTTATGCGCGTAATCTGTTTGGTGTGAAATTTACAACTTAGGCGTTGATGCTGTTCACGAGCTTGGCAAGACCGGACTTGCGGTTGGAAGCCTGATTCTTGTGGATAACATGCTTGGCGGCAGCCATGTCGAGACGCTTGGTGACGGTCTTGAGGGCAGCCTGGGCCTTCTCGGCGTCGCCCTCGGCGACGGCGGACTGGACGTGCTTGGTCAGCGTCTTGAGCTCGGACTTGACAGCCTTGTTACGCATGCGAGCTGCCTCATTGGTGCGGATACGCTTCTTCTGAGACTTGATGTTTGCCACTTCTGGAGTTCCTTTCGAGTTCCTTGCAAAAAATGTATGACACCTCTGAGACACGGTGAGGTCATGCAAGCGCCTACTATAGCACGCTCCCCCTCAAAGGGATAGAACGAATTTGTCAAATAGGCAGGTATCATCACGATTTTCTCAAGATGTTCGTAATCCAGAGCAAAAGCGCGGTCTGAGAATCGGCCGAACCCTTGAGCGCGAGCTCCACATCAACGGCACCCTCGAGCGCTGCGACGAGCTCTGCCATCGAAAAGCGACGTGCCCAGGTCAGGTGATTCTTGACCTGCCAGGACTGGAGTTTGAGCGTTGCGGCCAGCTCACGACCCTGTCCGCGCGCATCGAGCGCCTTGGCAACGATAAGCTCGCGAATGCGGCCGCACAACAATGTGTACGTCCACACGTAGCTCTTGGCGGGCAGTAGATTGAAGAGCTCGAGCGAGCGGCGCATGTCACGGGCCGAGACTGCATTGAGAAAGTCCCAGGGTTGAACCTCGGCCGTACGTACAATCCAGCGCTCCACATCGGCAAGCTCAATCTGGGGCGCCTCGACCATCTGGACAAGCTTAGCCAAGTCGTTATCGAGCATGCGCGTGTTTTCACCCGAACGCGAGACGAGCTCCTCGGCGGCCGCCGTCGAGATCGACTTGCCGTGCTGCGTCGCCATCTGTTGCACGCGGCGCGGTAGCTCCCAGCGCTTGGTGCCGGAGCAATCGATCACGGCCTTCTTGTCGATTTTAGCGATCGCCTTATACAGGCGCGTGTTCTTGGCAAGCGAGTCGGCGATGATGAGGCAGACCGTCGTGGGGCTGGGACTCGCCAGATAGTCGACAAGCGGCTCCGAGACCGCCTTAGCGAGCTTTGAGCAGCCATCAAGGATTACCAAGCGAAACTCGCTGCCCATCGGAAAGGTGTTAAGCGATCCGATAATGGACTCGATATCGGGGTCCTTGGTCATGTCGCGCTCGTCGAGGTTGAACTCGACCATTCCCGACTTTTCCAGACGCGCCTTCATACGCGAGACGGCGTGATCGCGCTTGACGCCGTCGGTACCGACGATCAGATATGCCGGCAGCAGACCGGTTTCGGACATTACGCTCCCCTCCCGCAGGCCTTCGTATTCGTTCCGTGCCATTCTAGCCCAGGGGCCCACCACACGCCAACGACGTCGTCACGGTCGCTGGCATCGCATCGCAAAGCCCTTTGCGGTCGGGCTGATGGTGATATCACCGTGTTCGATGGTGCATGCGAACGCACCGCCCGCTTCCTGAACGGTATCGATGCAGGCATCCGACGGATGACCGTATCGATTCCCCTTGCCGGCGCTCGCGAGGGAAAGCTCGGGTCTCAGGACGTCCAGCAACTCACCATCGACTGAAACCTTGGAGCCGTGATGCCCAAGTTTAAGGACATCGATATCCCCCACCTCCTGCACGAATTCCCGTTCTTGGTCGAGCTCGGCATCACCAGTGAGGAGCATACGCAGGCTCTTGCCTTCCTGAACATAAGAGAGTAGCAGGACAAGCGAGTCCTCATTTCCCTCGCCATCTACGGACTCGAACGGCCACATCACGCGGGCACAAAATGAGCCGATGTCGACCGTATCCCCACGGCGCACCTGCCGATACTCAACGCCAGGTCGATTCAATACCTCGGCAGGAGCATCCTCCAACGCATCCGCCGCCACGGCAATCGTTCCGACCGAAAACTGTTCGAGCACGGCAGGTAGACCACCCCAGTGATCCTCATCCCAATGCGTCACAAAGACGGCATCGATATGGTGCACGTTATTGCGAACCAACGCCGCTACCACGCGCCCATCGAGCCCGCAGTCGACGAGTGCTAATGCGTCGCCCTGGCGGATAAGAATCGCATCCGCCTGGCCCACATCGAGCACCGTCACCGAAGGCGGAGCGAATCGATCCCAGTAGACGTACGGAATCGCAGCCAAGAGCACCAGGCATGCAAGCCCCACCGCCATAGGACGTGCACGGGGACGCGGCCACCAGACCAACAGAACCGCCAGCAAACACGGCACTAGGAAAATCCACATGCTTTCGGGCGGCACACTCACAGATGCACCAGGCACGGCGGCAAACAGCTGCTCGAAGAACAGCGCGCAACGGGCGGCAATCATGGGCACAACGAGCGCCCAAGTCCGCAACGGTCCCACGAGCGAAAAGGGAACCAGCACGATGGACACAGCAAGCAGTACGCTCACCACCGGACCGATGACCGCATTTGCCAACGGAGCAATGAGCGAGAACGTACCGAAGGCGGGAATGGTAATGGGAAGAGTCGCCAGTTGCGAGCACAGCGTGACGGAAAGCATGCTGGCAACGCCCGATGGCACACCCAGCTCACCCAAAGCGTAGGTCGCATAGGGGCAAAAGCACAGAATGGCAAAGACGCTGGCACATGAAAGCTGAAAGCCCATATCGAACAGCACCGTCGGTCGCAGTAGCACAAAGATGGACATGGTTACGAAGAGTGCCGATGCGCCGTGCCGGCGACGCTCCGCGCCGTTTACGACAAGCGTCGCGAACACCATGCAGCACGCGCGCACGGCCGAGGGAGACGCGCCCGTAAAGGCAGCGTAGCCCATAAGCGTTATCGCCAATATCGCCCGGTGAAGACCACGTGAGCACCGAGTCTTTTGCAATACACCCTCGATTACAAACCCCACGATAGCCAAATGGCTGCCCGAGACGGCGATAAGATGCGCCGTTCCCGTCACCGAAAACCAGTCGCCCGCCGGCTGGGCGCGCAGCTCGGCCGAACGACCGCAGATGACACCGGCTATGAGCGCACGCGCCGGGTCGGTCGCAGGCGCGATGGACGCAAGCAGCCCATTTCGCAGCCGAAGCAGCGGCCCCGGAGAGCACTCGTCGACCGACACAATCCGAACGACTTTAACCTTGCGCACCTCGCCTCGGAGCACGCGCGATCGTCCATATGCATCGTTCTCAAAACGTGAAACGCGACCGATAACACGCGCGTGCGCCCCGACCTTGAGCTCGAGGTCGCACGATAGGCGAACCGTTGCCAAGTTCTTACCGTCCGCACGTGCCTCGCAGGTATAGGAATACACGTCGTCGTTTATGGATGGATCGCCCTGCACGACAAACTCGAGGCCGCTTGCCGCTCGAGCGTCGAGCGCCTTCGAGGCGTTGAGCGCGCCCGCAGCCCACCACGCCGAGACGACCGCTCCCGCCACGAGACCGACGGACGCGGCATACAGCCACCGCTTCCAAGGAGCAAGCGGTGCACAAAATTGAGCCAGCACAACGAATACCGCCGCCGCAACGGGAATGGCCCATAGCAGCCCGACCGCCGGCGCCTGCTCCCTCAGCAGCACATCAGCGGCCACGTTGAGCACCAAGGCGCAGCTCATGCACACGCCGGCACACAGGGCCATCGTCCACGGCATCAGGGGCCGCGGAGGCATCACATGCTCGCGCTCGGTCGCACTCATACGCAGATGCAATCTTTGATTTTGGCAAGCTTCTTCTCGCCGATTCCCGACACACGCATCAGATCGTCAACCGAGGCAAAAGCACCGTTCTTTGTCCGCTCATCGATAATCGACTGCGCCATGGAGGGACCGATGCCCGAGAGCGTCTGCAGCTCTGCCGCGCTTGCCGTATTGATGTTGACTAGGCCCGTTGCGCCACTCACGCCCAATGATGCGGAAGCCCCACCATCAACACCGGCTTCCGCAATGGACGCCTGCTGCTCCCCCACCGTTGGAACGTGGATTTTTTGTCCATCAGTGACCTTGGATGCCCGGTTAAGCCCCGTAACGTCTGCCTCGGGCGTAAGCCCGCCGGCGGCATCAATCGCCTGAGCCACCCGCGCGCCGTCCTTGAGACGATATACACCGGGCGACACAACGGCGCCGTCGACATCGACATAGACCTCTACCGCGGCAGAAGCCTTAGCCGAAGAACCTTCGGATGTCTTTCCGCTCGAGGTATCACCGGATCCCGGCTCCACCAACGAGCCTGAACCGTCAGTGCGCTCAAACGACACGCCACCGGCACCGCCGCCAAGGTTCGCCATCGCCAGTCCACTCGCCATCGCAATGACGACCAGTATCGCCATCACCACTGCCTTATGACCGAACAGCTTGTCCGCCAAGCGGTCCATCCGTTTGACTCGTTCGTGTTGTTCGCGCTGCGCCATAGCAAAACCTCCCAACACCATCGTGTCAGGAAAGGAGCTCCACAACAGCCACGCTCCAAAACCGGTTTTAACGGTCAAACCAAAAACCGACCAAAACCTTGCACAAATCTGTCCATTTATTCAGGCACACGTCAGCAAATGAACACTTAGCCGCAAAATGCCCAGATAGCAAAAGGCCGACGATGTAGGCGCATCGTCGGTCTATGCACAAATTTACTCGTGATTTTGGTAAATCTCACGCGGAGCAAGCTCCGAATGTTTGCGTTTTAAGGTCTTAGGGGCCTTATACGTGTTGCTTTCGAAGTCGATATACTCGGTCTGCTTGAGCAGGCGCTCGATCATCTCCTCGTGATCGAACAACTCCCAGGCCTCATGCACGGCATCGAGTTTAGCGTGCGTCTCGGGACGGCGCGGCATAAACAGCGTGCAGCAGTCGGGAGCGGCCTCAGTCGAGATATCGAACGTACCAATCTCCTCGGCGCGCGCGATAATCTCCTGCTTGTCCGAACCGATGAGAGGACGGAACACGGGGATCTTCACGGCCTCGTTAACGGCCATGATATTCTCAAGCGTTTGGGAGGCAACCTGTCCAAGCGATTCGCCCGTCACGATGGCCTTGGCGCCCTCGATGTGTGCAATGCGCTCGGCAACCGAATACATAATGCGGCGATACATGATCACGCGCAGGTTGCTGGGACAGGTGACCGAAATCTCACGCTGGCAGTCGCCAAACGGCACCACGTACAGGCGGCCGATCTGGACACCCGGCTCAAGCGCACGGATGATGTCCTGCACCAAATACTCGCTCGTGTCGGGCGTCTGCGGACGACCTGAGAAATGTACCGGCACGCACACCGCGCCGCGACGCGCGAGCATCCAGGTCGCCACCGGAGAATCAATACCCGACGACAGCAGCGTCACGACCTTGCCGGCAGAACCCACCGGCAGACCGCCCACGCCGCGCTCACAGCGCGCGTACACATAAACGCTACCCTGGACCACCAGTACGTGCACCATCGCATCGGGGTCGTGCATTTGAACCTTTTTATCGGGGAAGGCCTCGCACAGCACCTCGCCCACCTGACGATTGATGTCAATCGAGGTGAGCTCATAGTCGGTATTGGAGCGCTTGGCGTGCACCTTAAACGAATCGAAGGAACCAAACTCGCGCAGCGCCTTCACGGCGGCGGCACAGTACTCCTGAGGGTCGCGATTGGTGTGATACGCCAAAGACACGCGAGCAACGCCGGGAACGGTGCGAATGACACGCGCCGCCTCGTCGGCCTGATGCTCGTTAAAGGTCACGAGGATATAACCGGAAATTCGAGACACGGCATTCACGGAAAAGGCGGCCAAGGCCGCCTTGATGTTATCCATGAGGATATGCTCAAAATGTGCGCGGTTCTTACCCTTCAGTCCAACCTCGTGATAGTGGACCAGGCAGACGCGAGCCGCCATTTAGGCTTCAGCAACCTTGTGGCCGAGCGCCTTCTCGTAACGGGCCTCGTCGTAAGAGATGTCGCCGTCGACAATCTCGTCCATAGCCATCGAAATGGTATCGGCACCGGAAAGCCCGATGGTGATGTCATCGACATCCTGGACGGCAAGCACGCGGTTGTGCTGGCCACGCAGCATGCTGTTAATGTCGCAGGCGCGCTTGGAGGCAAGCGAAGCGAGCAGGAAGCGGTTGTGATCGGTCTTCTCCAGAAGATCGTCAATGCAAGGCTTTACAACGGACACGGACCTCAGATCCTTTCATGCATATCGAGAACGCGAACGAGCTCATCGGTCGCGCGGTCGAGATCGTCATTAACCACGACGTCGTCGTAGCGGTCGGCAAGGGCAAGCTCATCGGCGGCGTTTGCCATACGCAGCTCAATCGTCTCGGGCGTCTCGGTACCGCGACCGACCAGGCGCTCGCGGAGTACCTCAAGCGAAGGCGGCTTGATAAAGATCAACACGGCCTCGGGGAAACGCTCCTTCACCTGCAGGGCGCCCTGGACATCGATCTCCAAAATCAGAGATGCGCCAGAGGCGAGCTTGGATGTGACCTCGCTCACCAACGTGCCGTAGCAGTTACCGTGGACCTCGGCCCACTCAACAAACTCACCGTTTGCCACGCGGCGGTCGAACTCCTCGCGCGTCAGAAAAAAGTAGTTGACGCCGTCGACCTCACCTTTGCGTGGTGCTCGCGTGGTAGCCGAAACCGTCAGGCCCAGGTTCGAGCGGCGCTCGCGCACACGAGTGACGAGCGTACCCTTCCCTGCGCCTGACGGTCCAGAAATCACAAAGAGCTTGGAATCCTGAGCGCTCACTTATTTGGTCAGCTGCTCGAGGAGCTGCTCGCGCTGACGGACGCCGAGGCCCTGGACGCGACGGGTAGCGGAGATACCGAGCTCCTCCATGATCTTGGCGGCCTTGGCCTTGCCATAACCAGGAAGAGACTCGATGAGGGTGGAAACCTTCATGCGGGAAGCGATGGGGTCATCGGAGTTGAGCACGGACTCGAGGGACTTCTCGCCCTTCTTGATCTGCTCGCGAAGCTCAGCGCGGGCGTGACGTGCGGCAGCAGCCTTCTCAAGAGCCTGCTTGCGCTGCTCATCGGTAAGCTGAGGGAGTGCCATTCGTACCTCCAAATAGTTGGGTTATATCTGATTCAATAATTGGCATTTTAGCACGTAGAACGTACAAAATGCCCAATCGCGGCTCCATAGGTTAGACGATACCCGCAAAAAGTGCAATATACTGCGCCCAAAGTTAAGCCCCTGACCTGCGATTCCACACAAAGGATGGGAAAGTTTACGCAGGCACAGGGGCTATTTTGTGCTAATGAGACCCAAAAGTGGTGACTTAGGGGAATCTTTTACGCGACGTTTTCGACCAGCTCAGCGACGATGGCGTCAAAGGCGGCAACCGGATCGTCGGCACCGGTGATGGGACGGCCCACCACAATGTGGCTTGCGCCACGCTCAATAGCCTGGGAAGGCGTCGCCACGCGGGACTGGTCACCAAGGGCGGCGCCCACCGGACGCACACCCGGAGTCACGATCAGGGCATCAGGACCCAGCAGCTCACGCATGTCGTGAGCCTCCATCGGCGAGCACACGATGCCATCGATGCCGTTGGCCTGAGCGAGCTTTGCCAGGCGGGCGGCCTCCTCGGCCACGGGCGACTCGACGCCGATCTCGCTCAAGGCATCCTGATTCATGCTCGTGAGCACGGTGATGGCGACGAGCTTGGCGCGGTCCTCGCGCGCCTCCTCGGCACCCTCGCGGCAGGCAGCGAGCATGGCGCCCGAACCCAAGCCGTGAACCGAGAGCAGGTCGGCACCGGCAAGCGAGGCCGAACGGGCGGCACCGCGAACCTGATGCGGAATATCATGGAACTTAAGGTCAAGGAAGACCTTAAAGCCCAGGTCCTTAAAGGTCTTGACGATCTCGGGGCCCTCAGCGTAATAGAGCGTCATGCCAACCTTAAGCCAGGCGGCATGACCCGAAAGCTCGTGGGCAAGCTCGAGCGCACGCTCACGATCGCAGTCGAGAGCGACGATAACGCGGTCGCGGGCATCGGTCTCTAGCATTCGAAAGCACCTACCAGTTCGTTGATGTCCTTCACGCCTTGGGACTCAGCCCAGGCCTCGAGCTCGTGCGCGATCTTGAGCGAAGCGCACGGATCGACGAAGTTGGCCATGCCGACCGACACGCAGGTGGCGCCGGCCAGGATAAACTCGGCCGCATCCTCGCCGGTCATGACACCGCCGACGCCGTTGATGGGGATATCGACGGCCTGGGCAACCTCCCAGACCATGCGCACGGCGATGTGGTGGCACAGCGGGCCCGAAAGGCCGCCCTTGGGCTTGGCCACGCGGGACTTGCGGGTATGGACGTCGATGGCCATGCCCTGAATGGAGTTGATGACCGAAAGGCCGTCGGCGCCGGCAGCCTCGAGGGCCTTGGCAATCTCGGCGACGTTGACCGGCGCCATCTTCACGAACAGCGGCTTATCGGTCACCTTGCGGCAGGCAGCCATAACGGATGAGGCGCCCTCGGGCGTAGAGCCCATGGCGGCACCGCCGGCGGCGATATTAGGGCAGCTCACGTTGATCTCGTAGCCGGCAGCCCAGGGGCACAGCTCGACATACATCTCGAGCGCGCGGACAAACTCGTCAACGGAGTGGCCAGCAACCTGACAGATGACCTGGCAGCCGTCCTTGGACAGCTGTTCGAGCCACGGACCGGACTCGCGGGCAAAGGCGGCCACGCCGGGGTTCTGAAGGCCCACGGAGTTGATCATACCGCCGGGAATCTCGGCCATGCGGGGCGCGGGATTGCCGGGCCAGGGCTCGGCAGCGCAACCCTTGGTGGTGATGGCGCCCAGCTGGGAAACATCAAAGAAGTTCTGGAACTGCCAACCGTAACCAAAAGTACCGGCTGCGGTGTTGATGGGGTTCTGCATCTTGACGCCGCCGAAATCGACGGCCATGTTCACGGTACCCACTAGAAGACCACCACCTTGGAAGCATCGAACACGGGGCCGCACATGCAAGCACCCTTCATACCGTCGACCGTCTCGACATTGCAGGTGTTGCAGGCGCCAAAGCCACAGCTCATCATGCGCTCGAGGGACACCTCGCAGTACGCACCGGCCTCGGCGGCGGCAGCGGCGACCTTCTTCATCATGACGGCGGGACCGCAGCTGGCGACGTAGTCGTAGCCGCCCTCGCCGAGCAGCTCGGCGGCAGGATCGGTGCAAAAACCGTGCGTGCCGAGCGAGCCGTCGTCGGTGCAAACGTTGACCGTGGCGCCCAGCGCGCGGAACTCATCGACACCCACAGCCTTGGAAGCGGTGCCAAAGCCCAAGCACACGTCCACATCAACACCCTGCTCGGCAAGCATACCGGCAAGACACAGCACAGGCGGAACGCCGATGCCACCGGCGACGAGCAGGGCCTTCCTGGTGCCTTCGGGTACCATCCAGCCACGACCACCGGGGCCCAGTAGGTTGGAGGTGGAGCCAGGACCCATCTGGGACAAACGACGGGTATCGTCGCCCACGACGGCGTACCACAGCTCGACGGTGCCGGCCTCGGCGTCGGCGCGGTAGTAGCTCAGGGGCACGCGAAGCAGCGAGGACGCATCGCCGGGTACGGCGATGTTCACAAACTGACCGGGCTTGAGCGCACTTGCAAGCTTAGGGGCCGAGATGACGAGCGAGAAGATGCCGTCGGCGATCTCCTGGTTCGAAACGACCTCGAAGTCGTGCATGCGTGCAGTGGAAGGTGTGGGCATAGACGCTCCAATCCCCCATGCGGTTGCATGGTCCAAACGAACAGAAAGCGCGGCACCGCAAGGGCGCCGCGCACAAAAGCGACAAGGCTATGCTAGCAGATGCAGCCGTCGGCAAGCGTCTGTTTACCGCCGACAAACACATCGGTGGCTCGACCGGTGAGCGTACGGCCGGCAAAACCGGAGTTCTCGGCGCGCGACTCGTAACCGTCCTCGCCGACCGTCCAGGTGGCAGCGGGATCGAACACGGTCAGGTCGGCAACGGAGCCCGCCTTGACCTGAACCTGGTCGAGGCCCAGGATCTCACGCGGTTTGATGGCCATGAGCTCGACCATGCGGCCCATGCTCATCTTGCCCGTGTTGACCAGCTCGGTGAGTACGAGCGACAGCGAGGTCTCGAGGCCGATCATACCAAAGGGCGCAAGCTCGAACTCACGGGCCTTCTCCCACGGGGTGTGAGGAGCGTGATCGGTGACGATAACGTCGACGGTGCCGTCGATGACGCCCTGACGGATGGCCTCGGCATCCTCCTCGGTACGCAGCGGCGGGTTGACCTTGAGCGAGGTGTTGTAGGTCTCGTCCAGGTCGTTCTCGGTCAGGAACATGTGGTGCGGGGTGGCCTCGCAGGTAACCTGAACGCCAGCGGCCTTACCGGCACGCACGATCTCCAGGCCATGGGCGGTGGAGATGTGCTGGATGTGCAGCTTGGCACCAGTCAGCTTGGCGATCTCGATGTCGCGGGCGATCTGGAGCTCCTCGCCGGCAGCCGGCCAACCCTCGAGAGCCAGACGGGTCGAAACCTTGCCCTCGTTGATCTGGCCGTGGCCGACCAGGTCCTCGTCCTGGCAGTGGCTCATAAAAACCTTGCCGAACATCTTGCCGTAGTCCATGCAGCGACGGAGCATGCCCGCACCCTGCACGCCGCGACCGTCGTCGGTGAAGGCGACGGCGCCGTGGGCAACCATATCGCCCATCTCGGACATGGCCTCGCCCTTAAGACCGCGGGTCATGGCGCCCGACGGATAGACGCGGCAGTGACCGACCTCGGCAGCACGGGACTTGACGAACTCCACGACGGTGCCGTTATCGGTGACGGGATCGGTGTTGGGCATGGAGCACACGCCGGTAAAGCCGCCCTTGGCAGCCGCGCGGGTGCCGCTCTCGATGTCCTCTTTGACCTCGTAGCCGGGCTCGCGAAGGTGAACGTGCATATCCACCAGGCCGGGGACGAGGTACTTGCCGGAAAGGTCGCGGACCTCGGCTCCCTCGACGGCGAGTTTCTCGCCGACCTCGGCGATCTTGTCGCCGTCAATCAGGACGTCAACGACACCGTCAAGCTCGACGGACGGGTCGACGACGTGGGCATTCTTAAGAAGCAAGGCCATTATCGGCACCTCCAAGCAGCAGATACAGGATAGCCATACGCACGCAGATACCGGCGTAGACCTGCTCCAGGATGACGGAGCGTTGCGGGTGGTCGGCCATATAGGAGTCGAACTCGACGCCGCGGTTGATGGGGCCCGGGTGGCAGATGATCGCATCGGGCTTCATGAGCTTCTCGCGGTCCTTGGTCAGGCCGAAGAGCTTGTGGTACTCGCGAATGGTCGGGAACGGGGCACCCTCGAGGCGCTCCTGCTGCACGCGCAGCATGTAGACGACGTCCAGCTCGGGCAGGACAGAATCGAGATCGCTCGTCACGTGGTCGCAGCCCAGAACCTCGGGCGCCGGCGGCAGCAGCGTGCCGGGGGCGACGGCGTAGGTCTCGCAGCCCATGATCTTAAGGGCGGGAATCAGCGAGCCGCAGACACGGGAGTGTGAGATATCGCCGACGACGGCGACCTTCAGACCGTGGAAGTCACCCTTATGCTCCCAGATGGTGTACAGGTCGAGAAGGGCCTGCGTGGGGTGGTTGTGCTTGCCGTCACCGGCGCAGATGACGCTCGCGGGCGAGTTCTGCGTGACGATGTAGGGAGCACCGGCGTGCTTATCGCGCACGACGATGCAGTCGATCTTATAGGCGTTGAGGGTCTCGACGGTGTCGACGAGGCTCTCGCCCTTGACCGTAGAGGTCGAGGAGCCGCCAAAGTTAAGGCTATCGGCCGAAAGGCGCTTCTCGGCAAGCTCGAAGGAGCTGCGGGTGCGCGTCGAGGGCTCGTTGAACATGTTGACGATGGTCTTGCCCTTGAGCGTGGGGACCTTCTTGATCGCACGCTCGTTGACCTCGGAGAACGCCTTGGCGGTCTCGAGGATGAGCTTGATGTCCTCTTCGGAGTACTCGGTAATGTCGATCAGGTGCTTATGGTTGAACGCCACGGTACTACTCACCTCCCAGCGGCGCAGAACCCACGTGGGAGCCCGGCGCGACGTCGTTGATCTCGACGGCGGTGTGGCCGTCGACTTCCTTCATATATAGATGCACGTTCTCCTCATGCGACGAGGGAACGTTCTTGCCGACAAAGTCCGGCGAGATGGGGAGCTCGCGGTGGCCGCGGTCAACGAGGACTGCCAACTCAATGCGGCTCGGACGGCCCAGGTCCATGACGGCGTCGAGAGCGGCGCGGATGGTACGGCCCGTATACAGGATGTCGTCCACCAGCACGACGCGCTTGCCGTCGACGCTAAAGGGAATGTTGGTGGCGTGGATCGCGGGAGCGAAATTGGTCGCATAGTCATCGCGGTAGAAGCTGATGTCGAGGCTGCCGAGCGGAACTTCGACGCCCTCAATCTCCTTGATCTCCTCAGCGAGCTTCTTTGCCAGAAGGTCGCCGCGCGTGACGATGCCGACCAGAGCGAGGTCTTCACAGCCCTCGTTGCGCTCGAGAATCTCGTGCGCGATGCGGGTCATCGCTCGATTGACGGCGGTCTCGTCCATGATGACCGCCTTGGGGGAAGTCGTGCCCATCGATCTCCTTCCTCACATGTCTTGACTGCTGACACAGTCAAAAAAAATAGATGCCCGACCGCTCAAAGCGGACCAGACACCCACAGGAAGGGCTGCTCATTGGCAGCTATGTAATTCCATGTGGGTATCTCGTACCCCTTTAATGGTCAAGGGATAGTGTAGCCAACCTCGAACTTAATTGCGAGCATAAATACAGAGCAATCCGTAAACGGAGCCCAATGCTCAATAAACCTATATATATTTGTGGGACGAGCTTGAAAACGTACGCACGAGCTGGCATAATCCCCTCTGCTGCACGCAAATCGGATCTACGTCCAGGGCCGTGGCGTGAGCACTATCGCCAAAAGAGAAATATCTCTGTGTAGATTACGCACAGGGAGCTGCTTCTGTGCTATAGTTCAGGCTTGTTTGTTAACGCGACATGTTCGTTTGTCGCCCAAGGAGGGTCAGTTATGTCCAAAGTTTGCGAAGTTTGCGGTAAGCACCCCGTTGCCGGTCGCTCCATCAGCCACTCTCACCGCGTCACCAACCGTAAGTTCCGCCCCAACATCCAGCGCGTCTACGTCGTCGTTGATGGTCACCGTCGCAAGATGAACGTTTGCTCCACCTGCCTCAAGTCCGGCAAGGTTGCGCGCTCCTAAATAAGGTCTTACCAACAAGTACCTCGGACTCTCCGGGCCAAAGACCTCGCGTTCACATAGAACTTACCAAAGGCGCCCTCCCCTACGGAGGGCGCCTTTTTGTACTCATTGGGGACAGACTTACATGAGTGAAAGCACTCATGTAAGTCTGTCCCCAATGAGCGGGGCGATGCGCAGGGCAGATAGATTTAGTTGAAACGGTTCATTTGATTGAAGCGTTTTAGTTTGTCTTTTACGGGAATCTGCCCGTTCACCGAATTATTTCTTGCTATCATGCATCTTGTAGGGTAAATCTCCGATCGCAAGGAGACACAAATGGTGAAAAAGTCACCGGAAAACACTACTCCCGCCATCGTGGACAACGTGGAGGCGCTTGAGGCCAAACTCAAATCTATGCGTGAGGCCCAGGCTAAATTCGCTGAGTACACTCAGGAGCAGGTAGACAAGATCTTCTACGAGGCTGCTATGGCCGCCAACAAGGCTCGTATTCCTTTGGCCAAGCTCGCCATCGAGGAGACCGGCCGTGGCGTTCTCGAGGACAAGGTCATCAAGAACCACTACGCCGCTGAGTACATCTACAACGCTTACAAGAACACCAAGACCTGCGGTGTCATCGAGCGCGACGACGCTTACGGCATCACCAAGGTCGCCGAGCCGATCGGTATCGTTGGCGCTGTCATCCCGACCACCAACCCGACCTCCACGGCCATCTTCAAGACGCTCATCTGCCTGAAGACCCGTAACGCCATCATCATCTCCCCGCACCCGGCAGCCGCCAAGTGCACCATCGCCGCCGCCAAGCTCGTTCTCGACGCAGCTGTCAAGGCCGGTGCTCCTGAGGGCATCATCGGCTGGGTCGACAAGCCGTCCATCGAGCTGACCAACATGGTCATGCGCGACGTCGACATCATTCTCGCAACCGGTGGCCCGGGCATGGTCAAGGCTGCTTACTCCTCCGGTAAGCCCGCACTCGGCGTCGGCGCCGGCAACACCCCGGTCATCATCGACGATACCGCGGACATCAAGCTCGCCGTCAACTCCATCATCCACTCCAAGACCTTCGACAACGGCATGATCTGCGCTTCCGAGCAGTCCGTGACCGTCATCGACACCATCTATGACCAGGTCAAGGCCGAGTTCCAGAAGCGCGGCTGCTACTTCGTCAAGCAGGGTGCCGAGATGGAGGCCCTGCGTGCCGCCATGTTCAAGAACGGCGCTCTCGATCACCGCATCCCCGGCATGGCTGCCGCCAAGATCGCCGAGCTCGCCGGCATCGAGGTTCCCGCCAAGACCAAGATCCTGATCGCCGAGGTCACCTCCACCGATCCCGAGAAGGAAGAGTTCTCCCACGAGAAGCTCTCCCCGGTCCTCGCTATGTATCACGCCAGTGACTTCCAGGAGGCCGTTGACAAGGCAGAGCACCTCGTCCTCGCAGGTGGCCCGGGCCACACCGCCTCTCTCTACGTGCACCCGGCACAGAGCGAGAAGATCGCTAAGTTCCAGCACGTCATGAAGGCCTGCCGCATCGTCATCAACACCCCGTCCTCGCACGGCGGCATCGGTGACCTCTACAACTTCGGCATGAAGCCGTCTCTAACCCTGGGCTGCGGCTCCTGGGGTGGCAACTCCGTCTCCGAGAACGTTGGGGTGAAGCACTTGATCAACGTCAAGACCGTGGCAGAGCGCCGCGAGAACATGCTGTGGTTCCGCGCACCCGAGAAGGTCTACTTCAAGAAGGGCTGCACGCCCGTCGCACTCGACGAGCTCGGCACCGTAATGGGCAAGAAGCGCGCCTTCATCGTTACCGACCAGTTCCTCTTCAAGAATGGCAACACGCGTGCCATCGAGGCCAAGCTCGATGAGATGGGCATCGCTCACGACTGCTTCTACGACGTTGAGCCCGATCCCTCCCTGCAGTGCGCACGTCGCGGCGCCAAGCAGATGACGCTCTTCGAGCCGGATGTCATCATCGCCGTTGGCGGCGGTTCCGCAATGGACGCCGGCAAGATTATGTGGATGATGTACGAGCACCCCGAGGCGAACTTCGAGGACATGGCCATGGACTTCATGGACATCCGCAAGCGTATCTTCACCTTCCCCGAGATGGGCAAGAAGGCTTACTTCGTCGCCGTCCCGACCTCTTCGGGCACTGGCTCCGAGTGCACGCCGTTCGCCATCATCACCGACAAGGAGACCGGCATCAAGTGGCCGCTCGCCGACTACGCGCTGCTCCCCAACATGGCAATCGTCGACGCTGACAACTGCATGACCGCCCCGAAGGGCCTCACCGCAGCTTCCGGTATTGACGTCATGACCCACGCCATCGAGTCCTACGTCTCCATCATGGCTTCCGATTACACCAAGGGCCTCTCCGAGCGCGCCGCAAAGCTCGTCTTCGAGAACCTCCCGAGCTCCTTCACCAACGGTGCCAAGGATCCGCACGCTCGCGAGGAGATGCACAACGCATCCTGCATGGCCGGTATGGCATTCGGTAACGCCTTCCTGGGCCTCAACCACTCCATGGCCCACAAGCTCGGCGCTTTCCACCATCTGCCCCACGGCCTCGCAAACGCAGTCATCCTGACCCGCGTCATGCGCTACAACGCCGCCGAGGCTCCTGTCAAGATGGGAACCTTCTCTCAGTATCCTTACCCCAACGCGCTGCACAACTACGCCGAGATGGCTCGTTACTGCGGCATCGACGGAAAGGACGACCGTGAGGTCTTCGAGAACTTCATCACGAAGCTCGAGGAGCTCAAGGACTTCATCGGC
>CATYUU010000023.1:0-29904 GCA_958413455.1 uncultured Collinsella sp.
CTTTATTGTGGGTCGCACTTTCCGCAACGTGCCTCAACCGGAAAGCGTGTCCCAGTATTTGCGCTCGAAATGGGATGGGGTTTCCGCCGTCCGCCTGCTAGCAAAAAGGCCTCCGGAGCTGTTGCTCTGGAGGCCTTTCGTTTACTTGCAAATGCGCGCGTTAATTGTTCTTGGTCAGACGCTCGACGTCGTGGGCGATCATGTATTCCTCGTCGGTGGGGATGACCATGACCGTGACGGCGGAACCGGCGGCACTGATGACCTGCGGGCCGTTGCCCACGGCCTCGCGGTTCTTGTTATTGTCGATGCGCACGCCCAGCCACTCAAAGCAGTCACAGAAGGCCTTGCGGATCGACCAGTCGTTCTCGCCGATGCCGGCGGTAAAGGTGATGGTGTCCACGCCCGCCATGGAAGCAATCATAGAGCCGGCCTGCTGCATGGCCTTGTAGGCGAACATATCGAAGGCGAGCAGGCAGCGCTCGTCGCCCTCGGAGGCGCGCGTGCGGATGTCGCGGGCGTCGTTGGAGATACCCGAGATGGCAAGCAGACCAGACTGCTTGTTCATCATGTCATCGACTTCCTGATAGCTGTAACCGCCCTCGCGCTGCAGGTAGCACACGGTAGCCGGGTCGATGGAGCCGCAACGGGTACCCATCATCAGGCCGTCGAGCGGCGTGAGGCCCATCGTGGTGTCGCGGCACACGCCGTCCTCAATGGCGGCAAGCGAAGCACCGTTGCCCAGATGGCACGAAAGCAGGCGGTGGCAGCGCGAGCCCAGGATCTCCTTGGCCATCATCCACTCGTAGCGGTGGCTCGTACCGTGTGCGCCGTACTTGCGCACGTGGTACTTGTCGCATACGTCCTTGGGCAGCGCGTAGGTGTAGGCGACCTCGGGCATGGTCATGTGGAACGAGGTGTCGAAGACGGCCACGTTGGGCAGCTCCGGATACTTCTCGCGGCAATATTCGATTGCCGCGGCCTCGCCGTAATTGTGTAGCGGAGCGAGCGGGGCCACCTCAAGGATCTTAGCCATAACCTCATCGTCGACGACCGCGGAATCATCGAAGTGCCAGCCGCCCTGAACGATACGATGGCCAATGCCATCAATCGTAAAGTCGGTCTTCTCAAGCTCCTCGAGCACGCGAGCGATAGCAGAGCGATGATCGGGGAAAGGGACCTCCTCGGTCTGCTTGGCGCCACCGTTCTCGGAGTGGCCAAAGATGCCCATGTCCGAACCGATACGTTCGCAGTTGCCCTTGGCGAAAACCTCGCGAGTATCGGTATCCAAAAGCTGATATTTGAGGCTTGAGCTGCCGGCGTTAACAACAAGTACGTTCATGAGACTCCTTTGCAGTGCAATACGGTCGACTCAGACCCCTTAAGGCGGCCGCATTTTAATAAGAAGTTATCACAACTTGATAAATAGCTATCAGGCATATCGCCCAACGAGCACAAAAGAGGGGCCGAACGGCGCTCGGTCGTCCAGCCCCTCCCCTCTTGCAATTACTTGCCGTTGACGATGCGCTCGACGTCGGAAGCGATCATGAACTCCTCGTCCGTGGGGATGACGAAAATCTTGACCTTGGAATCCTTGGCAGACAGGCACCAAGCGCCGTCGCCACGCAGGGCGTTGCGGGCATGATCCATCTTGACGCCCATAAAGGCCAGACGGTCGGCCACGCCAGCGCGGACAGCCGGAGCGTGCTCGCCGATGCCGGCAGTAAAGACCAGGGTGTCCATACCGCACATAGAAGTAGCCATCTCGGCTGCCTTAGCGGCAATCTTGTAGACAAACATGTCGAAGGCGAGCTGAGCATCGGGGTCACCAGCGGCGGCGAGCTCCTCGACGTTGCGGCAGTCGTTGGTCTTGCCGCCGGTCACAGCCAAAAGGCCGGACTTCTTGTTCATCATCTCGTCGACCTCGTCGAAGGTGTAGCCACCCTCGCGCTGCAGGTAGCACACGGTAGCCGGGTCGATAGAGCCGCAGCGAGTTCCCATCATGACGCCGTCGAGCGGGGTGAGACCCATGGTGGTGTCCATGCACTTGCCGTCCTCGATGGCGCACAGGGAAGCACCGGAGCCGATATGGCACACGACGACCTTGCGAGCCTCGCCGTTGGTCATCTCGGCGACCTTCTTGGAGATGTAACGGTAGCTGGTGCCGTGGGCGCCGTACTTACGGATGTGCAGCTTGTCGCAGACGTCCTTGGGCAGGGCGTAGGTCTTGGCGACCTCGGGCATATTGAAGTGGAAAGCAGTGTCGTAGACCGTGACGTTGGGCAGGTCGGGATACTGCTCCAGGCAGTACTCGATAACGTTGGCCTCGGGGTTGTTGTGCAGCGGGGCGAGCGGAGCGACCTCGCGGATCTTGGCGAGGACGTCCTCGTCGACGAGGGAGGAATCGCCGAAGTACCAACCGCCCTGAACGATACGGTGGCCGATGCCCTCGATCTTGACGCCGTTGGCCTCGAGGTCCTTCAGGACGACCTCGATGGCGACCTTGTGGTCGGGGAACTCGATGTTCTCGGTCACCTTCTTGGAACCGTTGGCAGCGTGGGTGAAGGTACCGCCGGTAAAGCAGACGCGCTCGCAGGAGCCCTTTGCGGACACCTTGTGGGACTTGGTATCGATGACCTGATACTTAAGCGTCGAAGATCCTGCGTTGACGACCAGAACGTTCATGTGTCTCCCTACTAACAGGCGGTGTGGCGCCGCCAGGTTACATACGCTTCAATAATAAACCCAAACGCCCTCGCGCTCGGGTTTATTGCGTTGATATATAAGTTATCGGTGCCCAAATACTCATGGCCTTTGACTTGTAAGACGAAAGAGCGCGGGGATATACACCAAAGAAGATATCCCGAGCGCTACAAGCAATATGACTCGAATGCCCGCGATGCTGCTCAACGCAGCATTGAACAGATAGAAAAGGATGGCACCCACCGCCACCATCTGGCTTTGGACCGAAATCAGTGAACAGCGCATCGAAGAATCGACAGCATTTTGAAAAATTGAGTATTTAATTGGAGCAAATAACGAGTAAGCGACCGTCTGCAGTACATAGAACACGGGCAGCAAATAGACCGGAGTAAAGGGAATCAAAAACAGAGCAGTCAGGGAAAGGCGCACGATGCCGCAAATACGCGCAAAACGGCCCTTGTCGACATGAGCAATCACACTGGGCACAATAAGCCCCATGGAGGCCGAGGCAAGGAGCTGGACCGCAATGATCACACCCGAAGCGACGGCATTCATTCCGCGACCCGCAAGCAACAGTGAGAAAAAGTCTTCCAGGGCAACAAAAGCAAATGCCTGAGAGCAGTCCATGATGAACGCTGAAAGAAGAATGCCGTTACGCGCAATAGCGGCACCGATCATCTTCGGGCTAATTCCACGCTTAGGTGTCGCTGCAGTGTCCCCTCTTCGCATCTCAGGAATGCAGGCAACGACAACCAACGTCAACACCATTGCGATGATATCTGCCGAAAGACCAATGAGATATGCACCGACAGACGAAATGAAACCGCCCACGCAAGCGGAGATGGCATAAGAGGCATAGAAAACAAATCGCTCAACGACATTAAGTCTTACGAGCTGGTCCTGAGAGACGCTGTCAATGTAGATCGCTTCTATGGATCCGCTCACACATGCAACTGCAAATCCTTTGAGAGCAAACGCGCCGATTAAAAGCAGAGGAGAACGGGCGAAAAGTAGGGCGGCGTAGTATCCAAGCATTCCCACGACGCCAACGAGACCGCTTGTCTTTCGTCCAAACCTGTCAGCAATATAACCAGTAGGAACCTCAAGAATGAACTTACTCACTTGGTATGCAATCATCATGCTAGAAATCGCTACCATCGAGAATCCGACGAATTCAAGGTAAACCGTCAGAAAATACAAAATGGTGCTGAAGTTCGACAAAAAAACGAACGTCATATAAAGCAAAACCGTACGGTTTTTCATGCTCCGCCCTCCAAGAGCCAATAGCCCAAACCGAAATCTTGGAAAAGCATGAGGGCAAAGCCGTCAGTCATGTGTTACAAGGCGTCAACATTCACTTGACGCCACGAGGCCAAATGGCCTCACGAAGCGAGATGACGCAATAGGTGAAGAAATACCGTCTGGTGTCGATCGGTCCAGGCATTTTGTCGATAGCAAAAATAGATGGGCAAGGCCACGTCATGCGAGCCTTCAATGGAGCACTCGCTCACTTCCGACCCATCTGATGCGAGAGAAGAGCCAGAAAAACCCAATATCAATCCCCCGGCTTGAAGAAACTCAGCCTGCGCTCTGTTTCCGTATTCGACGTCGCGGAAGCGGAAATTAACCAGCTGAGCTTCGGGGCATTGATTGATCGCATTGAGACAGGGCGACAAATTAATGGGAACAGCTAACCTGCCGCCCAGTAACTCACGAACGGTCATAGCACCCACAGATTGATGACCCGCTGGGCACGAAAGAACCTTGAGCTCCTTTTCACCCAAGTATTTCGAAGAAAGGACACTGTCCCTTGGTTCCTCAAATAAGATGGCCGCATCCGAAATGCCAAGCACAAGTGATTCAAAGCATGTAGCCGTTGGCTGATGCCACACATCAAGGTGAATCTGAGGGTGCGAGCTTTCAAACGAGTCGTACCAGTTTTCGGAAAAAGACGCCCCCGCCCGTGAAGACAAGGGACGTAAAGACGAAAGTGGCCGTCGGGCGAAACGCCACCGTTCCCCGATTGGGTGTACTTTTTGAGATCGTCGACTTGTGCCAGGATCACGCGTGCACGACGCGCAAATTCTCTGCCCGCCGGAGACAAAACAGCCTCCCCCGCCGATCGATTGAGCAAAACGATCTGATACTCAGACTCCAGTTTCTTAATTGCCGACGAGACAGCCTGTGGGCTCACGTGAACGGCGCGAGCCGCTTTGCGCACGCCGCCGTAGTTCGCTACCGCTTGAAGGTATTCGAGTTGAGAAAACTGCATAGGTTACTCCAAAGGCAGCCAAGGCGACGGGCCGTGCGTCCTCAGATGAGGTTCTCGCCCAGGTTCTTGCCGCCGAGGACGTGCATGTGGAAGTGCATGACGGTCTGACCGGCGTTGACGCCCTTGTTGGAGATGACGCGGAAACCGTCTTCCAGACCCTTGGCCTTGGCGACCTCCTGGATGGCGTGGGCCATGGCGCCCATGGTCTCGGCGGGCACGTTATCGGCGATGTCACTGTAGTGCTTCTTGGGGATCACGAGCGTGTGGACCGGCGCCTGGGGATTGAGGTCGTCGAACGCGATGACCTGGTCATCCTCGTAGACGACGGTCGAGGGGATCTCGTGGTTGGCAATTTTGCAGAAGATGCAATCACACATGGTTGGTTCCTTTCTCACAGACCAAGGTAATTATATTTGGTCGGGATGGTTAGAACGAAAGGTTGTCGTCGGTGTTGGCGGCTTCGCCGTCGGCGAGCACGTCGTTGCCGTCGACGTCCTTCAGGAGCACCGAGACCTTCTGCTCGGCATCGGACAAGCGGGTACGCAGGCTCTTGAGGAGCTCGACGCCGCGGGTATAGCTCTCAAGCGACTCCTCGAGCTCCATATCACCCGACTCCAAGCTGCGGATGATGAGCTCCAGCTCCTGCGAGGCCTGCTTGTACGTAAGCTGCTCGACCGGGGTCTTCTCTGCCATATCTGTTTCCTTTCCTAAAGGTATATCGCTATGAAACGCGGCCTACTCGACCGTATCGACCGTTGCCGCCACGTTGCCGTCTGCCATGCGCACGCGAATGGCGTCACCGGGCTTAAAGGTCTTGGCGCTCGTGGCCACCCCATCATCGCTGTACGCGATGGAATAACCACGGGCAAGCACCTTGAGCGGCGACAGGGCATCGAGCGAGGCTGCCGCACGGCCCAGGTCGGATGCTGGCTTGTTGAGCATCGTGCGCCCCTGATGCTCCAGGCGGGAGCTTGCGAGCGTGAGCGCATGGCGCTTGCCATCGAGTCCTGAGGTGCTTGCGATCAAGCGCTCGGGCAGACGCTCAAAGTTGGAGCGGAATGCCCCAACCGAACGCGTTATGGCGCCGGACAAACGATCGGCCGTCAGGGCAAGCTCAGACTCGCGACGCTCAACCATAAACGTTGGGTCGTTGAGGCACGGGCGGCACGCAGCCGCATCGAGCGCATCGCCCAAGCGAGCCGTATGGGTATCCCAGGCACGGCGACCGCGCTGATCGAGCATCTCCAGGTCGACCTGGGCCGACCCAATCATCGATGCCATCGCAGCACCCAGACGTTGATAGCGCGCCTCGAGCACATCGGCCAACTCCGTCATAGCCGGCGCCACCGATTCGGCCGCCGCCGTAGGCGTGGAGGCGCGACGGTCGCTCACCATGTCGCAAATCGAGGTATCGGGCTCATGGCCAATACCGGTCACCACAGGCACGGGACAGGCTGCCACCGCACGGGCAAGCTCCTCGTCGTTAAAGGTCATGAGGTCCTCGAAGGAACCGCCGCCACGCACGAGCAAAATGCAATCGGGCGCCGGCGTAATGGCAGCGGCGCGGCGCAAGCCTTCAATAAGCTCTGCCGGCGCACCCTCGCCCTGGACCTTTGCGCCCACGCAGACAAGCTCGACGAGCGGGTTGCGACGACGCAATGTGCGCTTGACGTCGTCGATTACGGCACCCGAAAGCGAGGTGACGACCGCCACGCGCGAGCAAAACACCGGGATGCGGCGCTTACGCGCCTCGTCCATCAGGCCCTCGCGGCGTAGCTTTTCGGCCAGTTGCGCCACTTGTTGACGCAGCAGGCCCTCCCCCGCCAACGAAAACGAGCGGGCAACAAAGCTCATGCGGCCCGTGGCCTTATAGAGATTGAAGCTGCCCTTAAAGCTCACCTGCATGCCGTCACGCAGATCGAAGGTACGCTTGAGATAGGCGCCCTTCCAGATGATGCAGTCGACGGCGGCCGAGTCGTCTTTAATCTGGAAGTAGCAGTGGCCGCTTCGGGCGTTGGGACCACGGAAACCCGTGACCTCGCCCAGGACACTCAGCTGCGGAATGGCATCAAGCGCACCGGCGGCGATTTCTACCGCCTGGCTCACGCTGAGCTCCTTGCGCTCCCGCTCGTCCGAACCGTCAAACTCGGCGGAAACGGTATTGCCGGTCAGATTCCAGCCTGCCACGCAGCCTCCTTTCGTCATCGTGCACAAGGGCTTCGGCCCTGCGCAAATTTAAGTCCAACACATAGTACAGCGCCGCGGGGACACGAATCCCCGCGGCGCCCAGCGACCCAATTTGTTATCGGTTGGAGTTTCTGTTGTAGCGAGCCATAAGATAGAGCAGCTGAATAATCGAGGTGAGCGCAGCGGCAACATAGGTAAGCGCGGCGGCCGTCAGTACCTTCTTGGCACCGTTGACCTGCTTGGAACTCATACCCGACTGCTCGATGTACGCCACGGCGCGTCGGCTGGCGTCAATCTCGACAGGCAGCGTAACGAGTTGGAACAGTACACTAAACGAGAAGAAGATCAACGCGAGGGATGTGAGCCCGGCAATGTTCATAAACAGGCCCAAGAGCAACACGATGGTCCAGGTGTTCTGGGTAAAGTTGACGACCGGCACGAGGGCGGTACGTACTTTCATCATGGCATAGCCGCTTTGACGCTGGGCGGCATGGCCCGCCTCGTGGCAGGCGACGGCAACGCTTGCGACCGAACCGCCCGAACGGTTGGCATCCGACAGATACAGGTTGTTATCCTGCGGGTTGTAATGGTCGGTGAGCTCACCGGCGACACCCTTGATACCCACGGCATTGCAACCGTTGGCGTCAAGCATGCGGCGAGCAACCGTGGCGCCCGTGTCGCCGTCCGAGCGAACCTTGGACCAGGTCTTGTACGTCGAATTGATATAGCTCTGCGCAGCAAGGCCAAGCACTGTACAAACAAGAACAACCAGCAGGTACAGCGGGTCGATGCCAAAGCCGTAACCATAGTAATAAGGCATGCGAATTCCTCCGAATCGAATTACACGTTGGAGGCATTCTACCCACTCAACCGGCTAGGCTTCCCTACAGGAGCTCGATTTTGCCGTCCTTCACCGTCAACCCCATATTGCCCGAGAGCAAATCGTCCAGGCGTGAGCCCACGAGCTCGAAGCGCCAGCCTTCGCGCAGGGGGCTCTGCTCGGGGTGCTCAATATAGTCGGCCAGGTCATCGCGCGAGGCAATGACCGAGGTCGCCACGCCCGAGCGCTCGGCAACTAGGCGAATGAGCGCATACATCAGGTCCGTCACGCTCTCCAACTCCGGAGAGATCTGACGATGCCCGCGCACCATGAGCGGCAGGCGATCGTGCGGGCAGCTCGCGCCGCGCTTGATGGCCATGAGCGCGCCGTCCACGTCGCGCTCCCCCAACTGATCGGTACCGCGAATGCTACGGAACTCCTCAACGCGCACGGGATTGCGCTTAACGAGCGCAAGCAGCGTGTCGTCGGACATGACCCACTTGCGCGGGATGTTACGGCGCTCGGCGCGATCCTCGCGCCAGGCGGCGAGCTCGCGCGCGATGCCCAACTGGTGACGGCTGCACGAATTGATGCGCTTGACCTTACGGAACGCCTCGTGGCGATCGGCACGGTAGTGCGACTCATCGACCAGAGGACGCAACTCGTCGAGCACCCAGTCCACGCGGCCCAGCTCGCGCAGGCGGCTCATCATCTCGGTATAGGCGACGATCAGGTATTTGACGTCATCGATCGCGTACTCAATCTGCTTATCGGTCAGCGGGCGACGCGACCAGTCGGTCAGCGACTCGGTCTTGGGCAGCGAGACGCCGCAAAACGTCTGCACGAGCGCGCCGTAGGAAATCTGCTGGCGCTCGCCCAAAAAGGCGGCGGCGACCTGCGTATCGAAAATCGGTCGTGGCAGCACGCCCACGGTATGGAGCATGACCTCCATATCCTGCGAGCAGGCGTGGAAGACCTTGGTCACGCTCTCGTCGGCCATAAGCTCGGCCAGCGGCGAGAGGTCGTCGATTACCAGGGGATCGACCGCGACGCTCTCGGCAGGGGTGGCAATCTGAACCAAGCACAGACGCGGATGGAACGTGCGCTCGCGCAAAAACTCGGTATCGACGGCAATCGCGTCGAACTTACGGGCGCGCTGGCAAAAGTCGAGTAGAGCCTGATGTGTGGAAATGTACATATCAACCCATCGAATAAGGTTAGGCCCGAAAAACACGGGTAGGATATCGGCATTGCCTTACAACTATACTCGGTTAGTCACAGAACGGGAACGTAAGTATGCGCTGCCTTATCATCCACAACCCGGCATCGGGCCGCAGCTCAGATGAAATCTACGCATTTACGCACGCCCTCGCGCAGGGCGGCGACGAGGTCGTGATGCGCTTTATCGGCGATGGCATGGAGCCCGAGGACGCCGTGGCAGACGTGCGCGAATTCGATCGCGTGGTGGTCTCGGGCGGCGACGGCACCGTCTCCAACGTGCTCGACCAGATGCGCGGATGCGGTGTCCCCACGCTCGTCTTCCCCTCCGGTACGGCCTGCCTGTTCTTCAACAACATCGGTAATGCCCCCGAGGCGGCGGCGCTTGCCAAGGCTTGCCGCGCCGGTCGCACGGTCAAAGTGGACATGGGCGAGCTCTTTTGGCTCGACGAGAACGGCAACGAGAAGCGCCACGGCTTCATCATCATCGCCGGCTCGGGCTTCGACGCCGAGATCATGATGAAGGCCGCCCCCACCAAAAACGACATCGGCGAGATCGCCTACTTCCTCTCTGCGCTCGCCACGCCCAACCCTACGGTAGCGCACTTTACCATTGAGCATGACGGCATTGTCGAGGAGCTCGACGGCATTTGCTGCATGGCCGGCAACACCTCGGTCATCCAAAACGACATCAACCTGTTCCCCGACTGCCGCATGAACGATGGCATGGTCGACATTGCGGTCATCGAACCCGTGCGCACTGTGCAGCTGCTGCCTACCGTGATCACCGCTGCGCTTGACCCCGCCGGCAAGGTACTCGGGCGCCCGCAGTTCAAGATCATCCAGACCAAGGAAGCCAAGATCACCTGCACCCCGTCGCTGGGCATGCAGTTCGATGGCGAGATTATCTCCAGCAATTCGGGCGTCTTTGGAGCCCGCGCGCTTCCACAATGCCTCGACCTCATCGTCGACGAATTCTCCCCGCTCGGAAAATAGGAGGACCCCATGAACGACAATCCCCTGCTCGGCTTTATCATCATCGTTTTGGCCATGCTCGTCGGCTATGCGATCAACGTGATCCACCGCCGGAAGAAGTAATTCCACATTGGTATGATTTTCATCCAATTATCGTCTCCCCTGCTGTTTATGCATTTGCCAAACAGCGGGGGATTTTCATTTCGAGCATTCCCAGCTACTTTATTCGGCTACAGTAATTACAGGGCGTCTTTATTAAAGTAAAGCTACAAACTGAGTATAATTAACCGCTCATCGCATATTTCATCACGATTATCGAGTAAGTTTCTTTCATAGATGAATATTGTTTCCAGTTCGTTACGCTAATGGGGTGTCTTTATTGGCTGAAGCCCTCTGGCAACGGAGGGCTTTCGCACGCTGGGAGGGAAAATGAGGAAAACTCACCCCGTCAACGCGCTCAAGAAGCTAGGCATAGGCCTCGCCTTTGGAGCTGCGACCATCATGTCCATGCCGACATCTGCGCTCGCCTGCACGCAAATGTACATGGGCAAAAACCTTACGGCCGACAACAACACGTACTATGGTCGCGCCGAGGACTTTGGCCCGCGCTACCTCAAGCACTTTGGCATTGAGCCGTCGCATGCCCCCGGGTATACCTACGGCTCAGACGAGTCCGACTTCTCATACAGGTCGACCAAGACTACATATCGTTATAGCTACGTGCGCGATCATCCTTCGCAGTGGCACGGGCGCTATGATGCCTACTCTGAGGCAGGCATCAACGAGAAGGGCGTGTCCTGCTCCGCAACGCTGACCACCAACATGAACGATAAAGCCGCCAAGGCAGACCCCCTGACCGACACTGGCATTGGCGAGTATAGCTACGGCAGCGTTATCTTAGGCGAAAGTGCCAAAGCACGTGAGGGTGTCGAGCTCCTCGGCAAGATCATCGACGAGCAGGGCGCCAACGGCAACGATCAGATTATCATCGCCGACAGCAACGAGACTTGGCTGTTTGCCGCACTTTCCGGCCACCAGTGGATCGCCATGAAGCTCGCCGATGACGTCGCCTCACTCAACCCCAACATCGGCGGACTCAATTACGATGTCAACCTTGATGACGCCGAGAACTGCCTCCACTCCGAGGGCATCCAGACCATGCCCGAGAAAAATGGCTTCGCCGAGTACACCGACGGCAAGCTCGACGTTGCCAAGACCTATGGCAAAAGCGTCGCCGATTCCGGCGTTCATCAGTGGACTCGCTATGTCCAGGGCCGCGATTACTTCATGGCCCCGTTGACCAAGGGTGCGGATTACGACATCGTCACGGTTAAACCGGAAAAAGGCCCCGACCAAATCGGAGCCATGGTCAGCGAGATCCAGCCCCTGTTCTTCAAGCCCGGCAAGTCCGACTGGAACACCTTTGAGATGATCCGTGCATTTGGCAACCGCGGCGAAAATGTCCCCGGCCTCAACGCCAACACCGACGGTGTCTACGCCATCGGCACCGAAAGAAGCACCGAGACCAACCTCTTCCAGATCCGTCAGGGCATGGACCCCGAGATCGCGACCATTCAGTGGGAGATGCTCTCCCGCGCCGCCTACTCCGTCGCTATTCCTCTGTACTCTGCACTGCTCACCGAGGTCAGCCCCTACTTCAGCAATCAGGATGTGTCCTACGATCACTGCGAAGAGACGGACATCGTGAACAACGAGGAGCCCGAGAACTCCATCAACTACGTCCTCATGGACATCAGCTCCCTCTGCTACGAGCACCGCGAGCAGCTCGGCACCGGCGTTCGCACCTACCTCGACGCCCTCCAGAACGAGCTCGTCGAGCAGAACTTGGAAGTCGACGAGGTCATGCAGGCCACCGAGGGCACCGAGGCCCGCACCGCCTTGGCCAACAAGGCCGGCAAGGCTGCTGCCGAGAACACCTACGTCAAGTGCAAGGCCCTGCTCCAGGAGATGCGCGCCTATCAGAAGGCCGGAAACTTTGACGAGCCCTTCACTCCGAGCGATCTGAACACTGAGACCAACGGCCTCAAGGTGTCCATCACCTACGCCAAGGACGCTCTTGCCACCGACCCGGTAACCCCGGATCAGCCTGGCACTCCCGAGCAGCCTGGTACTCCTGAGCAGCCCGGTACCCCCGAGCAGCCCGCCAAGCCCGAGCAGCCCGCTAAGCCCGAGCAGCCCACCACCAAGCCCGAGAAGCCTGGCAAGTCGGACACCACGACCACGGTAACCACCAACAAGACGAACACCAAGGGCGGCCTGCCCACCACCGGTGATCGTTTTGATGGCCGCGTGGTGGCTGCATTCACCATCGCTGGCGTTGCCGTCATCTCCGCGGGCGGTTACTTCCTCTACCGTCGCAATAAGGAGTAACGTCTTAGCTGAGCGGGCAAGGCAGCGATGGCAGCCTCGCCCGCTCAGCCCGCTCTTTTGACCGGCGGGAAACCCGCCTGAAATCTTTTCAAAAAAGATTTCCCCGCACACACTTCGCTGTGCTATAGTGCAGCGCAACAGCAACTAGGTGCGACCGCGCCACGGCATCACGAAAGGAGCCACCAACATGAAGAACACGATGAAGTCTCTCAACAACTGGTGGTGGCGTGATGCGAATACGATCGGTCGACAGTGAGTCCCTCACGCCTGTTTTTGCGCTCTAGGTGATTGGAAGGCCTCCGGTTTCGACCGGGGGCCTTTTTCTATCTCGAGCCCGATCGCATTCGCATCACGCGCCTCCGCTTTTCTCTTGCACTCCCATTCCGAAAGGATTTTCACCATGTCTCAGAACACCACCGCCACCCAGCCCCGCACCGTCCAGACCGCCGACCGCGGCAAACTCGATGTCCGCGCCCTCGTCCTGCTCGCCATCCTGCTCGCCGCCGGCTTCATCCTCAACTTCACCGTCGGCAAGGCCATCTCGGGCATCTCGGGCGGCATGATCAGCCCCGAGTTCATCATCTCGGCCTTCTGCCTCACCATCCTGGTCGTTCGTCCCAACATCGGCCAGGCGCTCGTCATTGGCCTCATCTCGGCTGCCGTGATCCAGATCACCACCACTTCGCCGTTCGTCGATTTTGCCGCCGAGGGCATCGCCGCCATGCTCATGGCCGGCATCGTCAACGCCGCTGGCAAGAACGGTCAGGTCAAGCCCGCCATCGCCATTGTCGCAACCTTCCTGACCACATTTGTCTCCGGCGTCATCTTCATGGTCATCAAGATGGCCATGCTAGGCGTGGTAGGCGAGCTCGCCGCCGCCATGCTGCCCGTCGTTGCCATGACCGCCGTCTTTAACGCCATTCTGGTCGGCGCCCTCTACCTGCCCATTCAGAAGGCCCTTAGGCTCAACTAACCCGCTCGGCTTTACGAGCCACCCCATCTTGGCGTTCATTCGTCGCTCGCGTACCCAAGTACGCTTCGCTCCTCTTTCGCGCCAACCTGGGGCCCCTCGTAAAGCCGTCTCCGTGCTTCACCACCAAAGACCGTCCCAAACAATGAACTTTTTTGGGACGGTCTTAAACAACTGGTCATTTAAGACTGTCCCCAATGACTATGAAAGGTATCCATGGAAACGATCATCAACGTCGACGATGTCTCGTTCTCCTATGGCACGCAGACCGAGCAGGCGCTCAGCCACATCTCGCTCAGCGTGAACAAGGGAGATTTCATCGGCATCATCGGGCCCTCGGGTGCCGGCAAGTCCACGCTTGCCGCCTGCCTGTCGGGTGCCGTGCCCCACCACTACACCGGCACGTTCTTTGGGTCCGTCATGGTCGACGGCCACGACACCTGCGAAGTCTCGCTCACCGACGTATCGCAAATCGTCGGCAGTGTGCTGCAGGATATCGACACGCAGATGGTCGCTTCGGTCGTCGAGGACGAGATGCTCTTTGGCCTCGAGAACTTTGGCGTTCCCCACGACCAGATCGAGCAGCGCGTGAGCGAAACGCTCGAGACCGTCGGCATCAGCGACCTGCGCGACCGCGAGATCGCAACCCTCTCGGGCGGACAGAAGCAAAAGGTAGCCATCGCCGCCATCCTCGCCATGCGTCCGCGCGTCTTGGTTCTCGACGAGCCCACCGCGGCACTCGACCCCGCCAGCTCCACATTGGTCTTCGAGACGCTGCGTGAGGCAAACCGCGTACTTGGAATCACCATCGTCGTCGTTGAGCAAAAGGTCGCTCTGCTCTCGGAGTACTGCAACCGCGTGTTCGTGCTCAACCATGGCGAAATTGCGCTGCAGGGCGAGCCACACGAGGTCTTCGCGCATACCGACGAGCTCCGTGCCATCGGCGTCGACTGCCCTCGCGTCACGCGTATCTTCAATAGCCTCGAGGCCGATGGCCTGGTAAGCGGTACCCCCTGCTTGGATATCGATGAGGCCGAGCGCATGATTTCGGGCATCGTCGACCCCGCACGCGCGGCTATCGAAGCCCAGGCGCCCGCCGGTTCCCCGCATGCACCGTCGTTGCGCCCTCATGCCAAGGACGCCGAACCCGTACTCACCTTCGACCATGTTGAGTTTGCCTATCCCAATGGCGGCGCCGCCGTACACGACCTTAGCCTGACGCTCTATCCCGGCGAGCTCGTGGGCATCGTCGGCCAAAACGGCGCCGGCAAGACCACGCTCACCAAACTGCTCACAGGCCTGCTTAAGCCCGCCTCGGGCAGCGTGCGCGTCACGGGACTGGATACTGCCGCGGTCCCCACGAGCCGTATCGCCCGCGAGGTCGCAACGCTCTTCCAAAACCCCGACCGCCAGATCTGCAAGGATACCGTGCTCGACGAGGTCGCCTTTGGCCTGGAGCTTACCGGCATCGACCGTGCCGAGGCGCTGCGTCGCGCCCAGCTCGTCATCGATCGCTTTGGCTTGCCGGCCGACGAGGCGCCCTTCTCGCTGTCGCGCGGCCAGCGCCAGATGGTGGCACTCGCCTCCGTCGTAGTGGTTGAACCCAAGATCGTCGTGCTCGACGAGCCCACGAGCGGCCTTGATTACCGCGAGTGCATGACCGTCATGGAAACGGTGCGCACCATGGCCGAGCGCGGTTGCGCCGTTATCATGGTCTGCCACGATATGGAAGTCGTCTCGGATTTTGCCGAGCGCATTGTGGTAATGGCCGACGATCGCATCCTCGACCGCGGCCGCACGCACGAGCTGTTCTCGAACATCGATCTCATGCGGCGTGCCTACGTGGAGCCTCCCCAGGTTATTGAACTCTCGCGCCGGCTGGCATCTTCCGTCTCGCCCGCTTTTGCGCAGGTGAGCGAGGTCACCGATGTCGTTCGAATTACCAAGGAGATGGTCCACCGTGGTTAACGTCATCGACTACATGCCGGGCGATACGCTGCTGCATCGCCTGAACCCCGTCGTCAAACTGGGCCTCGCCGCTGCCATCATCGTCGGCATCTTCTTGTCCGACACCTACGTGGCGCTGCTGGGCTTTTTGGCACTCACCCTTGCGCTGGGTGCCTATGCCGGCGTCGTCGACCGTCTGTTCTCGCTGCTCAAGTTGCTGATTCCGCTCGCGCTTATCATGCTAGTGCTCCAGCTGGCCTTTATGCGCAATGGCAACGTGGTATGGGGTTTTATCACCGACACGGGCCTCATCACAGGATCGAAGGCCTGCCTGCGCCTGCTGGGTGTGGCGTTACCACTCATCCTCATGCTCATGGTGACCAAGCTCAACGACCTTGCCAACGCCTGCGTCGAGGTGCTGCACGTGCCGTATCGCTATGCCTTCACCTTTACCACGGCGCTGCGCTTTGTGCCGGTGTTTGGTCAGGAGATGAACGCCATCATGGAGGCGCAGACCGCACGCGGCGTCGAGTACGACACCAAGAACCCCATCAAGAAGCTTAAGCTCATGCTGCCACTGTGTGTGCCACTGCTCATCTCGAGCGTGGGCAAGACCGATGCCACAGCCTTGGCGGCAGAACAGCGCGGCTTCTATCTGCGTACGCGCGCCAGCTCGTACAAGCGCTACCCCATCAAGGGCCTGGACATCGCCGTGCTCATCGTCAGCATCGCCCTCATCGCCATCGGCTTCCTGTTCTAGTTCACCACCGACAGCAACAGCCCAACGCAAAAGGCCTCGGCTCGCACCAAACGAGCCGAGGCCTTTACTGTTTCGCCAGATAAAACCTACCAAAATTAACCTGTCCCTTTTTGGCGGGTCGGAAGCTAGAGGCGGTAGGGGGCGCCGCTGCGGATGATGGATTCGCGCACCAGGACATCCATGGCGTCGAGGGTGATCTCGGGCATCTCTCGGTACTTTTGCAGCACCGATAGCTCGGTGCAGGCCAGAATGACGCGGTCGCAGCCGCTACGGGCGAACTCCCACATCACGCGGTCGAACTTATCCATATCGGGCTCACGTCCGGCCTTCACATCATCGTAGATAAGCGACATCACATCGTTCTGACGTTTCTCGCTGGGATAGACGACCTCAACACCCGCAGCCTTACATTCGCGGCCGTAGACGCCCGCGCCCACGGTGCCATCGGTGCCCATGATGCCGATCTTATGCACCGGCTCGGCCGGCATACTCAGGTTGGGGTCGAACTCGCACTCCCCCATCACCGCACCGGCCAGAGCATAGCGCACCGACTCACGCGGCATGTGGATAATCGGCACCTTCGTAAACGACTGGATCTGGTCATAGAAGTAGTGTGACGTGTTGCAGGGAATGGCAATGTGCGCACAGCCCAGCGACTCGAGTGCCTGGGCGCACTCTTTCATGGTCGCCAGCAGTTTGGCATGCTCGCCGGTCTTAATGGCCAGCGTGCGGTCGGGCATGGTCGACTTGGAGAGTACCACCATGTCGATATGTTCCTGATCGCAGGCAGCAGCCGTATGACGCACCACCTGGTCGTAGTAATACGACGTGGCCTCGGCGCCCATGCCGCCGATAACTCCCAGCTTTTCCATCGCCGCCTCCTTGGTGACGCTTGCGCAATTGCGCGTATCATACCCGCGCCCGCCCGATGCAAACCGGACGGGCGCCGCGCTCATCTACTTGTAATACATCTTGAACAGCTTAAAGTGGCGCAGCTTGGTGTGCCACATGCGCAGCCAGCGGTTAAAGACAAAGTCGCCCTTCATAAACGAAGGGTCGGCGCCCTTGCCTTCCTTGTCCAGGCGATGCACCTTAGCGCGCAGCTCGGGATCCTTGACGTACTTGTCGACGACGCCCATGGGGACGACCATCCACAGGGCCTCGTCCTGAGCCGTCACAAACTCCGGCTCAAACGGACGGTTGAACACATACTCGTCCACCACATACTTGGCAACGTTAAAGCCGCTGTTGGTAACGTAGTAGTTGCTGCGGCCCTGGCGCGTGTTGAAATCGAAGAACTTAAACGAGCCGTCGCGCTCGTCGTACTTTACGTCAAAGTTGGAATAGCCCACAAAGTGAAGGTCCTCGAGCAACTTGCGCACGCCGCCCATGAGCTCGTCGTTGGGCTCGGTAATGATACAGGCATGGTTGCCGACACCGTGGGGCTGATGCTCCTCGAGCAGCACATGGCCCAGGCACATCATGCGGACCTTACCGTTGCGGTCGGAATAGCTGGTGAGCACGCGCATGTACTCGTCGTTGCCGGGCACGCGATCCTGCAAGATCAGGTCGTCGGTGTAGCCGCTGGCATACGAGTCGCGAATGACCTGTTCCAGCTCGGCGCGGTCGGCAATCTCATAGGCCTTCTTCTGGCCCTCGAACTCATGCTGCCACCACATGATGCCGTCAGAAGGCTTCAGAATCATCGGGTAGGGAAAATCGATCTGGTCGAGCACTTCGGCAGGCGCCTCACCCTGGGCATTGAGCATCGCCTTGGTAAAGGTAAACGTGTGCGGATAGGGCACGCCATGCTTCTCGCACAGCTCGTAGAAGATCTCCTTCTTCTGGCACTGCTCGAGCATGCTGTAGGGCGCGTAGGGAGCGACGATGTTATCCGCCAGCCCATGAGTATCCTTGGCTTGAGCCACGAGAGCGACATAGTTGTCGCCGCAGCCCACAAGGACAATAGTCTTGTCGGCATGCGCTTGGGCAATGCCGTTGACGGTTTTGAGCATCACGGGCATGGTGTCGATATCCACGTTGGGCGTGTAGTCGATAATCTGGCTGCGATACGCGGGACCCGTCTGATACTTGCCAAAGACCAGACTCTTGACCTGGTACTCCTCGTAGAAGGCGCGCGCCACCGAATAGGCGTTGATGTCGCCACCAAGCAGCACGGGAATGAACTCGCGCTCTGTAAATTGCAATGCCATGGAAACTTCCTATCATGAACTGCCCACACAACGGACGGTCTTTGCGCAACTGATTTATTCTAGCGTGCCAAGCCGCCGGCGCCCAAAGCTCCACCGTATCTATGGCAATCGACGTAATCGTCCAGCACGAAGACGGCGCCCACCGTTGTATGACAATGGGCAATGAACCTACCGTTGTTGTAGGATTCAGCGTATTGACATCTTCGAGCGAAAGGCGCACACGTGCCCCAAGACCATCCGACCGATAATCCCATCCTCAATGCTGCGAGGCGCGAGCTGGCGGAACGTGCGAAAGCGACTGCTCCCCTGTGCACGGCAAACGACGCCTACAACGAACCCGCCCGCATCGTCTCGATCAACACGTCGGCACACAAGGGCACGCGCAAGTCGCCCGTCGCCGACGGGCACGACACCGTTATAGAGCAATTTGGCCTCGCCTCCGACGCACACGCCGGGCATTGGCACCGCCAGGTCTCTTTTTTAGCCGCGGAGTCCATCCAGACGGCGGAGGCACGCGGGCTCGATGTGCACGAGGGCGACTTTGGCGAGAACTTCACAACCCAGGGCCTCAACCTGCTCTCGCTCCCCCTGGGAACGCAGCTCAAGCTTGGAAGCGACGTGATCGTCGAAATCAGTCAGATCGGCAAGGTCTGCCACACACGCTGTGCCATCTACTATCTTGCCGGCGACTGCATCTTTCCCCACGAGGGCGTTTTTGGCGTGGTACTAAAGGGTGGAGAGGTTTACGCCGGCGATGATATCCAGGTAATCAAACTCGGCGACGGCACCTGTTCGTTCGCCCCTGCCGAGGCCATCGAAGAGATTGAGCAGGCTCGCCAGAAGGGCACGCTGTAGTTGTAAAACCCCACGTTTAGATGGCTTTTACAGCCTTAAACTCCTCTCAAACAGGGCTCTGTAACGTTAAAGTTGAACTCTATGGTTTCTCAACAATTCACCATTTCTGCAGGTCAAGGCCAAAGCCTCAAGTTCAACTTGACCCTTTGGAACCTTTAAGGTTCAAGTTGAGGTCGAAAGCAGTAGTAGAATACCGTTCGAACCATAACCTACGATTGATTGCAGAGGGACTGGATGCAGCATTCGAATCATCGCACCGCAGCGCTCATTGCGTCGAAGCCGGCTCGTATCATCACGAGCGCCGCGCTCGCCGTTGCGCTGACGGCCACGCCGATGCTCTCCCCCGTTGCGGCGTATGCCGCCTCGCAGGCAACGCAGGACCAGCTTTCCGCAGCCCAGCAGAAGATCGAAGCCGCCACGAGCGCCTACAACGACGCCCGCACCAAACTCGATGACCTGCAAAAGCAGATTGACTCCAATGAGGCAAGCATCGAGGAAATCGAGGCTAAGCTTCCCGAGCAGCAGGCTAAGGCAAGCTCCGCCATGCGCGATCTGTACAAGTATCAGAAGGGCACCAATCCCATCGTGAGCTTCCTGGTCAACGCGCAGAGCCTGGGTGAGTTCATCACGACCTGCAAATACACCAACCAGATCACGAGCTCGAGCGTCGACGAGATCGAAGAGCTCAATAACATGCAAACCGAACTCGAGCAGAACAAGGCCGAGCTCCAGCAGGCCAAGTCACAGCTTGAGGCAGAGCAGAAAAACGCCGAGGACGCGCTGGCGCAGGCCCAGCAGCTCCGCAGCGAGGCGCAGGCAAAAGCCGAGCAGGAAAATGCCGCCGAGCTTGCCAAGCTTGAGGCCGATAAGGCCGCTGCCGCCGAGAAGCTCTCGGGCGAGGGCGTAAGCGGCAGCAATTCCAGCAGCCAGGCCACCAACACCAACACCACCATCGACACCACGGTGAACAACGCCAATACCGGTAGTTCCGATTACGATTCGTTCATTAATGAGTGGACGAGCCGCATCGACAATTATCTCGCCGGCTCCCCCATGGCAGGTCAGGGCTATAACTTTGCCGTCGCCGCTTGGAATACCGGTGTCGATCCCCGTTGGTCCCCCGCCATCGCCTGCATCGAGAGCACCAAGGGTGCTTATTGCGCCAATTCTTACAACGCTTGGGGCTGGAGTGCCCGTGGCGGCGGTTGGCGCGGCTTTGGCAGCTGGAGCGAGGGCATCTCCGCTCACGTTGCCTATCTGGGCGCCAACTACGGCTCCACCCTTACCCCAGCAGCGGCCAAAAAGTACTGCCCGCCCACGTGGCAGGACTGGTACAACAAAGTCGCCGCTCAGATGAACCGCATCTAAGTGCAACTGCAAAGGGCCCCAATGGGGCCCTTTTCTTTTAGGTAGCGGAAGTATCGACGACGCCAGTCACATTGGCAACCGCGACTATGACGATCATGCATAGGAGCAGCGCACCCAATGCCTTGAGCCAGAGTTTCGCGAGTTTCTTGCCGCGATAGCTGTCGAGCAATGCGAATCGCCGACGAAGACGGCGCTTATCGAGCAGCGCAAAATGCATAAGCACCATAAGGCCATCGACAAAGAAAAAATACTCGATTATGAGAAGCCACGTCGGGTAGCTTTGGTTTGCTCCGGTGGGGTGAAAGACGGCAAAGTGACTTCCGGCAAAGAACACAAGCAGCGAGAAGCAGATGAGCGTATTCCAAATGCGCCCCAGAGATTCCGGAACGCGAGAGAGCAGACCACATGCAGCGGAGGCGGCAGGCCTAGGAAGCCCTGTGGGGTTCTGGAGCCCTTGGGGCGTCAACGCCGTCTCCGAGGCCGGAGTACGGACAGGCGCAGGAGGCCGCACGGGGCGACTCAGATCGTATGCCGCGCGCGTCGCCCGTCCCAACGCTTCCGCACTCGCAAAACGTTTGGCCGGGTCGAGCGCCATCGACATGCAGACGGCATCGGTAAGTGGAGTGGGAATGCCGCGCGCCTCGCATTGCTCGCGCATGTCGAGCCCTGGTTTAGGGTCGACTCCCGTCAAGCAGAAGAACAACAGGGCGCCAAGCGCGTAGACGTCGCTGCGCACACTCGTCTGCCCAAACCCATACTGCTCGGGCGGCGCATAGGGTCGCGTGCCAAACTTGACGGTATCGGCATCGGCGCCATCGCGCCATACGCGCGCGATCCCCAAGTCGATAATCACCAGCGATGAAAACGTCAGGCCGTCATCAGGCGTATAGCTGGCACCCGTCACGATGATATTCGACGGCTTGAGGTCGCGATGGATCTCCGGCGCCGACGTCTCCCCCGCCATTGCAAAACCGGCGTGGAGCTCGCCCACGGCATCGCATAGGACAGGATACATTTCGTGCGCATAATCGGGGGTGGCTCCTAGACGGTCCACCAGCGCCCCGAGCGTCTCCCCTTCGATGTATTCCATAACCACGTTGAGCTCGTCGCCCACACGACGACAATCGACGATTCTGGGCAGGTGCTCAAAACGCCTGCCTGCCCGCTGAGCGGCAAACAGACGCTCGTATGCCCCACCGATTTGAGCCGAAGCATCGATGCGTTTACGAACAAAGGGACCGAGCGAACCACCGCCGGTTCCTTCAAAGTACACGAGCTCGGTTGTTTCAACGGACGAGCGCTTAAGTACTCGCTCCACGCGATAGCTGTCGTCGCGATCGAGCGACGCCAGGTGCTCGGCAAGCGCTGCGGTCAGCTCGTCATCGGAATATGTTGGGGTCTGAGTATCCATAGGCTCCATCATAGCGCAGGGCGCAGACACCTCATGGCATCCGCGCCCCGTTCGCTTGCATCGTTGTTCGGCAGCTCCGCCGGCTCAGATATCAGCCGCTAACTCACCGTCTCCTCGCCAAAGCGATACAGCTCCTCGTTGACCTTTTGGAGGCTGCACCCGCGATCGATGCAAAAAATGATAATCGCATCGCGGCGGTCCTTGCAGTTAAGGACGCTTACCCCGGCAGCCGTCAGCGCACGGTTGGTTTCTTTGAGCGTCAGCGCCATCGCAAAGGCAATCTGCAGCACCTTATTGCGGCTCGGATGCCGCGCACCGGTAAAGATCTGATAGCCAAAGGTCTCATTGAGATCGGCCATACGAACCACGCGCGAGCGCTCCAAGCCCTTTTCCTGCAGTAGCTGCTTCAGGTAGTTCGAAAGCGACGGGGCGGTAAAGTCGTGTTCTTTGATATAGCCATCGATGTTTGGCGCGTCGAGAAGCTCATTGAGCAACTCGTCAGTCAGCTTTTTATCGGGCATACGACTTCACCTCCCATACGGCGCAACGGTAGCGACATGCTAGGCCAACACCCAGCTTGCAGTGGCAGACTTATCAAACATGTTGGCAAAATACAGTGCCTTCTTGATATCGCCATCAAAGTAGATATTGCCCGCCACAGAGCCACCAGCGGCAAGGGTACCAGACTGCAGCTCATCGGAGCCCTCGCTGTAGTAACCCTGATTCTGCTGAGCGCCGTTGGCGTCCTCGCCCTTCCAGTCGTAGATGTTGTAATCTGCGCCCTCATCACCATTGTTGACGTACGTGACGTGAATGCCCGTCATGGTCGAACCGTCATAATTTGTGAGGCCGGGCTGGACGGAATCGACAACGACGGAAAGACCGGCAGCCGTGGTCACCGTCGCACCAACCGCCAGGTCAGTCGTAGACTGCTCTTCCTTCTTCGCCTCTTCCTTCTTGTCGCCATCGCCAGCGTCCTCGGTGACGGTCGCCTTATCGCTACCACAACCGGTAAGAAGACCGGCAGTCCCCAAGGCGACGGTGGCGAATGCGCCCAGTGCAGCGCGACGGCTCAGCAGCACTTCGTTTTCAAGCTTTTTCATCATGCATCCTTCCTACGATCCGGCTACCGTGCCGGCACACAGCACATCGTAGGAAGGATTAAACTTGAATTCATTAGCTGAGAGCTAAGGCTGCGGTAAACGGCCAATGCAGTTATCCAAACGCCGAGCAAACGCGCTTTGCGCAACCGTCTGCTGGCAGTGCATCAACCCACCGTGACGGATTCCCCGGTAAAGGTGCTCACAAGCAACAGGATAAAGAAGGCCAAATAGCTGATGCTCAGCAGGTAGGCGATGACCAAAAAGGCAATCCATCCTACATTGGTCTTACCGTCGGCGCGGCGCTGCTCACGACTGCGATAAAGCCAAATCGTCACGCCGATAGCAGTGATAAACAGTACGAGTGCAGCCGTAGCCAGCCCAGCAAGCACAAACATCACGCCAATGCCCACAGCGATGACCGGAAGCAGCAGCAAACCGCACCCGCATCCACCCGGACTATATACGGCAGACTGTCGGCGTCGCCTCATCGCCGCGCCACCCCCATCATCTTTGAGCACTACAGTGCGATAGCCTGCTGAACAGGAACGATCTTGTCGAGTTCCGGTTCGATCCGCCTTTTCTCGGCCTCAAGGTCAAACGCCACCTGAGCGCGCAGCCAATAACCATCCGTCAGGCCAAAATAACGGCAAAGACGGAGGTCGGTGTCGGCCGTCACGCGACGTTTTCCCAAGACAATCTGCCCGATACGCTGAGCCGGAATCCCAGTCTCTTTCGCAAGGCGATATTGAGAAATGCCCATGGGAACAAGAAACTCCTCTTTGAGAAGCTCACCAGGAGTCACCGGCGACAGCAAATCGGCCGAAGTCTCATCACTTGTGATAATCGACGATTTCGACATTCCAAGCCATCTCCTGTCTCCACTCAAAACAGACCCGATAGCGCTCGTTAACACGGATGCTATATTGACCGGCACGATCGCCCTTCAAAGCTTCCAGGCGGTTGCCCGGTGGAACGCGAAGATCATCAAGCGAAGCACAAACCTGCAGTTGGCGAATCTTCCTCAACGCAACACGCTCAAAGGGCACGAACCTCCTGACCCGCACACCCATGGCAAAGCGTTCGGTATCCTCATCTTTATACGATGCAATCATAGTATCGCCTTACGTTAGTAACGTCAAACGTTTCTATAGACTTACATCTCTATTATATCGTACGTTTGTTCGTGTTTTCTAGAACACATAGTCCTTTGCGCCTTAGTCAAGCAAAAGCAATCGTTTGTAGACATCGAGGCCTTTGAGAAGGATTTCCTCGTCGAAGAGCATGCTATCGGTATGCAGAGCGCTTGTGGCATAGGCGGGGCAGCCATCCGAATCACTCGGGTTGTCTTGGTCCTCTGGCATACCCGTGCCCAGCAGGAAAAACACGCCCGGCAGATGGCGTTGATAGAACGCGAAATCCTCGGCGATCAGCAGCGGCTCGTCCACAAGTTGCAGCTCGGACAAGGCAAGCGCAATGCAGGCAAACAGCTCGGGGTCGTTATCGACTGGCGGATAGCCCTCGGCAAAATCGAGATCGTACGTACAGCCTGTTGCGGCACAGGCATCGTCCAGCACGCGGCGCACGCCTTCGCGCGCCCGGTCGAACATGTCGTCCGTAAACACACGCAGGCTGCCGGCAACATGGGCCTCCCCCGCCACCGCATTGCAGACGGTACCGGCCTGCAGCAGGCCGAACTTACCAATGCAGGGTTCATCGGCACCCAACTCGTCCATCAGTTCGCGCTCGGCAACCAAGAACTTGGCAGCCGCCAGCGCCGCATCGTGCGACTCCTCGACCGGAACGCCATAGGTCTTAGCGATATGGATGCTCGTCCCGTGAATATGAATGTGTGTCTCACTCGAACGCGCCAGCAACGGACCGGGGCAGCTCGCCAACGTGCCGGCGGGCAGATCGGGCCACACGTGGAAGCCGAAGATGCGATCCGCCCCGTAGCGCTCGAACACGCCGCTCTCGCATACCGTCTTGGCACCACCGGTCGTTTCCTCGGCCGGCTGGAACACAAAGAGAACGTTGCGCCTAATAGCGCCCGGTTGCTCGCGAATCGTACGGTCGACATACGTCGCGGCGGCAAGTGCCATGGCCATGTGTCCGTCATGTCCGCAAGCGTGCATCTTGCCGGGATGGATCGAGGCAAAGGCCGCTCCCGTCGCCTCCGCGATGGGCAGTGCATCCATATCGGCGCGAATCGCCGTGGCACGCGCGGCACCAACGCCAGCGTCGAAGAAAGCGCAGACGCAGCTGGGACACGGATGGGTCACCTCGCAAGCGAGCGGCGCCAACACGCCCTCGATATAGGCGATAGTCTGCGGAAGATCGAAATCGAGCTCCGGAATGCGATGGAGATCGCGGCGATAGCGACGGAGTTCTTGGAGCTCGGTCATAGAGAATCCCTTCGTAAGGCACATCTGTTGCAACTTATTGTGATACAGGATTGTGGCACACATGTTTCCAGCATATTGCTGCATTTTTTAAACGTTATATACGAATACTCTTGTTTGGTAAAGTGCAACGTGATAGGGTCTTTACCACTTGATAGAGGCGCGGGCACGAAGAGCCGCGGGCGAGCCGGCAGGCTTTGACCCCGTGGGGAGGCGAAACCCGCCGAACTGGGTTTTTCGGGCACGAACAACCTGGTGGGCCTGTGGGAAACACCCACAGGACTGTCTGCAGCAATGCGGGAGCGCTATCCGGACATTGGGTCCACGCTATGCGGATTCGATGCGCAGATGGCGCCGTCTGGATAGCGAGGTTTACGGGACATGGCATTGACCCCCAACGAGGCATATGCGGCCAAGCAGCCGTTTGTGGACAAGGAGACACTCGAGCATATCGTCGAGCAGTTCCCCACGCCGTTTCATCTATACGACGAGGCGGGCATCCGCCGCAACATGCAAGAAGTGCGCGACGCCTTTGCATGGAACCCGGGCTTTAAGGAATACTTTGCCGTCAAGGCCAACCCCAACCCGGCGCTCATCTCCATTCTCAACGAATACGGCTGCGGCTGCGATTGCTCGAGCTATACCGAGCTCATGATCGCCCGCTCGCTGGGCATCACGGGACACGACATCATGTTCTCGTCCAACGACACGCCGGCTGCCGACTTTGAGCTCGCCAACAAGCTGGGTGCCATCGTCAACTTTGACGACATCAGCCACATCGAGTTCTTTGAGCGTGTTGCGGGGCCCATCCCCAAAACGGTCAGCTGCCGCTTTAATCCAGGCGGCCTGTTCCAACTCTCCAACGGCATCATGGACAACCCGGGCGACTCCAAATATGGCATGACCACCGAGCAGCTCTTTGAGGCCTTCCGCATGCTCAAGGCCAAGGGCGCCGAGAATTTTGGCATCCATGCCTTCCTTGCCAGCAACACCGTCACTAACGACTACTATCCCAAGCTCGCACGCATCCTCTTTAAACTTGCCGTGCGCCTGGAGCGCGAGACCGGCGCACATGTCGCCTTTATCAATCTGTCCGGCGGTGTGGGTATCCCCTACCTGCCCGAGCAGCAGGCTAACGACATTCACGCCATCGGTGAGGGCGTACACGCAGCCTACGACGAGATTCTGGTCCCCGCCGGCATGGGCGATGTGGCGATCTGCACCGAGATGGGTCGCTTTATGATGGGCCCCTACGGCTGCCTGGTCACCAAGGCCATCCACGAGAAGCAGATCTACAAGGACTATATCGGCGTGGACGCAAGCACCGTCGATCTGATTCGTCCTGCCATGTATGGCGCTTACCACCACATTACGGTGATGGGCCAGCCGGGTGGCGACGACAAGACCACAGCGCCCGTCACGAACACGTACGACATCACGGGCAATCTGTGCGAGAACAATGACAAGTTCGCCATCGACCGCGAGCTTCCGCATATCGACATGGGCGACCTGCTCGTGATTCACGACACCGGCGCGCATGGCCACTCTATGGGCTACAACTACAACGGCCGCCTGCGCTCCGCCGAGGTCTTGCTGCGCCCCGATGGCTCGGCAGACCTCATTCGCCGCGCCGAGCGCCCGGGCGATTACTTTGCCACGCTCGACGTGCTGCCGTGCGGCCGCGAGCTGCTGGCCAAATCGCGCGCCGAAAGCGCCCGCCGTCGCGCTCAGGACGAGCGCCTAGCAGTCGCCGCCCAATGGAACAAACGCGTCCAGATCGCGGAAGCGAAGGAGAAGAACATGGATATTCGCAATCTCGAGGGCTCAATCGTCGCCCTTGTCACGCCGTTTAAAAAGGACGGCAGTGTCGACTTTGACGCGCTTGAACGCCTTATCGATTTCCACCTGCAAAATGGCACTGACGCCATCCTCACCCTGGGCACCACCGGTGAGAGTGCCACGATGACCGATGACGAGGACAACTCCGTCGTCGCCGCTGTGGTCAAGCATGTTGCAGGACGCGTCCCCGTTATTGCCGGCTCGGGCTCCAACTCCACGCAGACCATGCTCACCAAGTCGCTCACCTATCAGGGCCTGGGCGCCGACGGTCTGCTGCTCATCACCCCCTACTACAACAAGTCCAATGAAGAGGGTATCTATCAGCACTTTAAGACCGTCGCCGATGCCGTGGACATCCCCTGCATCCTGTACAACATCCCCGGCCGCTGTGGCTGCGGCATCAGCGAGCGCAACGTAGAACGCCTGGCCGCGCACCCCAACATCATGGGTATTAAGGAGGCCTCGGGCAACGTCGCCTACGCGGCCAAGATCGCCCACCTGCTGTCAGACGACTTCCGCATGTACTCGGGCGAGGACGCGCTTACCGTACCGCTCATGAGCCTGGGCGCCTCGGGCACCATCAGCGTGTGGGCCGATGTTCAGCCGCAGCTCGTGCACGACATGTGCCGCGCCTATCTGGACGGTGACGTGGCACGCGCCCGCGATATCCAGATTGCCGGCCAGCCGCTCATCAATGCCCTCTTTAGCGAGGTCAACCCCATCCCCGTCAAGGAAGCGCTCGCCCAGATGGGCATGATCGAGGCAAACTACCGTATGCCGCTGTGCCCCATGGCAGACGACACGCGAGCCGCACTTACCGATGCTCTGAAGGGAGCTGGTCTGCTTGATTAAGACCGTCATTATGGGAACGGGCCGCATGGGCTCGCTCATCCGCACCACCGCCGAGGGCACCGTTGATGCCGCCGGTCAGCCCGTTTTTGATATCGTCGCCCAGATCGGTTTTGATCTGTCCGAGCTCGAGAGCGCCCCGGCGGCCGACGTTATCATCGACTTCTCGAACGTCGTTACCTTCGATGCCGTCGTCGCCTATGTCGAGCGCACGGGTGCCGCGTTGGTCTCGGGCACCACGGGCTACACACCCGATCAGATGGACCGCCTGCGCGAGCTGGGTCAGAACGCCCGCGTCATGCACTCCGGCAATTACTCCATCGGTATCGCAGCCCTGCGTCATCTGGTAGCACAGGCCACACGCGAGCTGCCCGGCTTTGACTGCGAGATTGTCGAGACTCACCACAACCAAAAGGTCGACGCCCCCAGCGGCACCGCAAAGCTGCTGCTCGACGCCGTAGTCGAGGCCGAGCCCGAGGCAGGCTACTACCCCGTCTACGGACGCGAGGGTATGTGCGGAGCACGCGACCCCAAGGAGATCGGCATGCACTCGCTGCGCGGCGGCACCGTAGCCGGCGTGCACGAGGTGGGTTTCTTTGGCCAGGACGAGGAGGTCACGCTCACACACCGCGCCACGAGCCGCCAGATCTTCGTCAACGGCGCCCTGGCTGCCGCCCAGAAGCTCGTCACCCGCGACCCCGGCTTCTACACCTTCGATCAGGTCATGTTTGCCTAACCAGGTATCAACCGTATCCACGCAAAGGAGAAACAGCATATGAGTAACGCAGCCGAGATGGATGCACAGGAAATTATCAACTACATCGCCACCGCGCCCAAGAAGACGCCTGTTAAGCTGTACGTGCGCGAGAAGCCCGGCATGAAGGTTGCCTGGGGCGACGCACATGTCTACGGTGGCCGTCGCGGCAAGACCGTCTTTGGTGACTGGGATGAGCTCAAGGCAATCCTCGACGCCAACGCCGACTCCATCGACTACTACGACGTAGAGAACGACTGCCGCAACTCCGCCGTGCCCATGCTCGACCTCAAGGGCATCAACGCCCGCATCGAGCCGGGCGCGATCATCCGTGACCGCGTCGAGATCGGCGACCGTGCCGTCATCATGATGGGCGCCATCATCAACATCGGCTCCGTTATCGGCGAGGGCTCCATGATCGATATGGGCGCCGTGCTGGGCGGTCGCGCCACCGTGGGCAAGAACTGCCACATCGGCGCCGGCACCGTGTTGGCGGGCGTCGTGGAGCCCGCGAGCGCCACGCCCGTCATCATCGAGGACGATGTCATGATTGGCGCCAACGCCGTGGTCCTGGAGGGCGTGCGCGTGGGCAAGGGCGCTGTCGTTGCCGCCGGCGCCGTGTGCGTCGAGGACGTCCCCGCCGGTGCCGTCGTGGCCGGTATCCCCGCCCGCGTCATCAAGATGCGCGACGAGAAGACCAACAGCAAGACCGGCCTGGAAGAGGGCTTACGTCAACTTTAATAGTTACGCGGTTTTGACAAACCGCGTTTTCGCTGACGTATGCCCAACCTGCGGCGCAATGTCAGCAACCAAGCCGAAAATCAGAACCACCCTTAAAAAGGGTGGTTTGCTCTTAGGGTATAACCCACGGGC